>NZ_JPGM01000041.1:0-95439 GCF_000731655.1 Burkholderia sp. MSh2
CCCTCCTCGCACTCGCGGCGGGCGTCGCGATCAAACGCGCCGGCCCGCACCGGACGCCCCCCCGGCCGACCGCGCCGGGCGCGCCGGCGGCGGCGCGGGGGGGGGCGGTTGGCACCCCGCCGCGAACGGAAACCCGAACAAGATGCCCAATAATCCGTTGTCGCGTCAACTGTCGGATATGTAAGACTCGATTACGGCCCGTCGATCCGGCCGCGTCGGCCGTCGCGCACAAGCCCGCCGACAGCGGGCCGGCCGGGACGCGACCGGCCGCCTGCCGATCGCCCGCTGCGCGACCGAATGCTTGCGGATTGATACGGGAAACGCGCCAAGGCTCCTGCCCGACCCGCGCGCGCATGGCCGCGCGGCCGCGAAAAACGCGGCGAGCGGCGACCATGCACGACGCGCGCCCGCCCTCGCCCGCTCCCCGCGTACGCGCGCTCAGTGCAGCTTGACGCGCGGCAGCGTCGTGCGCCGCAGCCAGTGCGCGACCGTGTCGAGCATCATCCGCGGATAGCCGTGCAGCGCCGCGATATGCAACCGGTAGAGCGACATGTACATGAAGCGCGCGAACAGCCCCTCGATCAGCATGTTGCCGCCGATCAGCCCGCCCATCAGGTTGCCGACCGCGCTGAAGTGGCCGAGCGACACGAGCGAACCGAAATCGCGATACGTGAACTCGGGCAGCGGACGCCCGTCGAGCCGGCAGCCGATCGCCTTCAGCAGGAAGCTCGCCTGCTGATGCGCGGCCTGCGCGCGCGGCGGCACGTTGCGCTCGTTGCCGGGCCACACGCATGCCGCGCAATCGCCGAGCGCGAACACGTTGTCGTCGGTGAAGGTCTGCAGCGTGCGGCGCACGTCGAGCTGGCCCAGCTTGTTGACCTGGAGACCGTCGAGATGCGCCAGCACGGACGGCGCCTTGATGCCGGCCGCCCACACCGTCAGGTCCGCGCGCACCGCCTTGCCGCTGGCGGTATGCACGACGCCCGGCGCGACCTCGGTCACGCGCTCGCCGAGCATCAGCCGCACGCCGAGCTTTTCGAGCAGTTCGGCCGTCGCCGACGACACGCGCTCCTGCAGCGCCGGCAGAATGCGCGGCCCCGATTCGATCAGCACGATGCCGACGTCGTGGCGCGGGTCGAGCTTGTGCAGGCCGTACACGGACAGCACCTGCGCCGTATTGCGCAGTTCGGCGGACAACTCGACGCCCGTCGCGCCGCCGCCGACGATCACCACCTGGATACGCGGCTCGGCCGCTTCGCCCGGCGCGGCCTGCGCCGGCGCCGGCGCCGGCGCCTGATGTTCGGCGCGCATGCACGCGGCGATCAGGCGCTTGCGGAACCGCTCGGCCTCGCCGACGGTATCGAGCGCGATAGCGTTTTCCGACGCGCCCTGCACGCCGAAGAAGTGGGTCGTGCTGCCGATCGCGATCACGAGCGTGTCATATTCCAGCTCGCGCGCCGGCAGCAGCGCCTCGCCGTCGCTGTCGTTGACGGGCGCGAGCGTCAGGCGCTTCGCCGCGCGGTCGAGCCCGGTCAGCTCGCCCTGCTGGAACTCGAAGCCGTGCCAGCGCGCCTGCGCCGCATACTCGAGTTCCTGCGTGAAGGGATCCATGCTGCCGGCCGCGACCTCGTGCAGCAGCGGTTTCCAGATGTGCGTCGGATTGCGGTCGACAAGCGTGACGAGCGCACGCGCGGGACGATTGCCGCGTGCACCGTAACGGTCGCCGAGCCGCGTCGCCAGTTCCAGGCCGCCCGCGCCTCCGCCTACGATGATGATCCGGTGCATCTGTTCCCCCCTTTGCGATTCGAAACTGCCATCGCCGGACGATGCGTACGCGATGCATGCGCGCCGCCCGGTGGATTAACCGGTTAGGACATCATCGATGTGCAGTTCGAAGCACTTCGATACGTCCGCCCCGGAACGCGGGGCGTGCCGCCCCCGCATCAATGACATGGTTGACATGCATTGTCCGGGAGCTTGCACGCTGACCACAAGCAAACCATCTCGATATTCAGCATCCCTGCAACAATATGCCGCAGGAATCGGGAGCCGTGCGGCGGTGCGTCAGTGCGCCTCCTCCCAGTTCGCACCGGCGCCCACTTCGGCGACGAGCGGCACCTTCAGCTTCGCCACGCCGCACATCATTTCCGGCAGCTTTTCGCGCACCAGCGACAACTCGCTTTCGGGCACCTCGAGCACCAGTTCATCGTGCACCTGCATGATCATCCGCGACGCCAGCCCGTCGCGCGTGAGCCAGCCGTCCACCGCGATCATCGACAGCTTGATCAGGTCGGCGGCCGTGCCCTGCATCGGCGCGTTGATCGCCGCGCGCTCGGCCGCCTGGCGGCGCGGACCGTTGCCGCCGTTGATCTCGGGCAGCCACAGGCGGCGGCCGAACACGGTTTCGACGTAGCCCTTCTCCTTCGCGAGCGCACGCGTGTCTTCCATGTACTGCGCGACGCCCGGATAGCGGGCGAAATAACGGTCGATATAGAGCTTCGCCGCATCGCGCGTAATGCCGAGGTTCGACGCGAGACCGAACGCGCTCATCCCGTAGATGAGCCCGAAGTTGATCACCTTCGCGATCCGGCGCTGATCGGAATTGACCTCCAGCGGCGTCACGCCGAACACCTCGGCGGCCGTCGCGCGGTGGATGTCCTCGCCCTGCGAGAACGCGCGCAGCAGCGACGCGTCGCCCGAAATGTGCGCCATGATCCGCAGTTCGATCTGCGAATAATCGGCCGACACGATCCGGTGGCCCGGCGACGCGATGAACGCTTCGCGGATCCGCCGGCCTTCGGCCGTGCGCACCGGAATGTTCTGAAGATTCGGATCGTTCGACGCCAGGCGGCCGGTGACGGCCACCGCCTGCGCGTAGTTCGTGTGCACGCGGCCCGTCGCGGGGTTCACCATGCGCGGCAGCTTGTCGGTATAGGTCGACTTCAGCTTCGACAGCCCGCGATGCTCGAGCAGCAGCTTCGGCAGCGGGTAATCCTCGGCCAGCTTCTGCAGCACTTCCTCGTCGGTCGACGGCGCGCCGCTCGGCGTCTTCTTCACGACCGGCAACTGCAGCTTCTCGAAGAAGATCTGCCCGATCTGCTTCGGCGAGCCGAGATTGAATTCGCCGCCCGCCAGTTCGTACGCCTGCGCCTCCAGCTCGATCAGGCGCGTCGCGATCTCGGTGCTCTGCGCCTGCAGGCGCGCATCGTCGATCAGCACGCCCGTGCGCTCCATCTTGCGCAGCACGAGCGACACCGGCATCTCGATCTCGCGATACACGCGCTCGAGGCCCGGCTCGCGCGCGACCTGCGGATACAGCGCGTGATGAAGCTGCAGCGTGATGTCCGCATCCTCGGCCGCGTATTCGGCGGCCTGCTCGAGCGCGACTTCGTCGAAACCGATCTGCTTCGCGCCCTTGCCCGCCACGTCCTCGTACTTGATCGTCTTGACGCCCAGATGACGCAGCGCGAGGCTGTCCATGTCGTGCGTGCGGTGCGATTCGAGCACGTACGATTCGAGCAGCGTGTCGTGCTCGATGCCGTTCAGCTCGATGTCGTAGTTCGCGAGCACCTGCGCGTCGTACTTCAGGTGCTGCCCGACCTTCTTGCGATCGGCCGATTCGAGCCACGGCTTCAGGCGCGCGAGCACTTCGTCGAGCGGAAGCTGCTCGGGCATGTCGGGGCCGCGGTGCGCGACCGGCAGGTACGCGGCCTTGCCCGGCTCGACCGAGAACGACAGGCCGACGAGCCGCGCGAGCATCGGGTCGAGCGAGGTCGTCTCGGTGTCGAACGCGGTCAGCGCGGCCGCGTCGATCTTCGCGAACCACGCGTCGAACTGCGCCCAGGTCTGGATCGTCTCGTATTCGCGGACGAGGTCGGCCGCCACCACCGGCGCCGGCTCGCCTTCCGGCGCATCGGCGCCGCCGCCTTCCGCCGGCGCGCTGTCGACTTCGCGCAGCCAGGTCTTGAAACCGTAGCGCGCGAAGATGTCGCGCAGCAGATCGCGCGCTTCGCCGTCGGTCTTCAGCGACGCCTCGATCGATTCGAGATGCGGCGCGAGATCGCAGGCCGTCTCGACGGTCACGAGCGTGCGGCCGAGCGGCAGGAAGTCGAGCGCGCGGCGCAGGTTGTCGCCGACCACGCCCTTGATGTCGCCCGCATGCGCGATGACGCCGTCGAGGCTGTCGTACTGCGACAGCCATTTCACGGCCGTCTTCGGCCCGCACTTCTCGACGCCCGGCACGTTGTCGACGGTGTCGCCGATCAGTGCGAGGTAGTCGATGATCCGCTCCGGCGGCACGCCGAACTTCGCGATCACGCCGTCGCGGTCGAGCGTCTCGTTGGTCATCGTGTTGACGAGCGTGACGTGGTCGGTCACGAGCTGCGCGAGATCCTTGTCGCCCGTCGACACGATCACGTTCATCCCGTGCCGCTCGGCTTCGCGCGCGAGCGTGCCGATCACGTCGTCGGCCTCGACGCCCTCGACCATCAGCAGCGGCCAGCCGAGCGCACGCACGGCGCCGTGGATCGGCTCGACCTGCAATGCGAGATCGGGCGGCATCGACGGGCGGTTTGCCTTATAGTCGGCATAGAGGTCGTCGCGGAACGTCTTGCCCTTTGCATCGAACACGCAAGCGCTATACTCTGCACTGACTTCCTTGCGCATACGGCGCAGCATGTTGATGATTCCGTAGAGCGCTCCGGTCGGCTCCCCGCCAGGGCCACGCAAATCAGGCATCGCATGGTAAGCCCGATAGAGATAGCTCGAACCGTCAACCAATAGCAGGGTCTTACCTTCCAGATTTCGTTCTTCAGGCATTATGAACAAGAGAAAAGTGATTCCGAGTCTGCGTTCGCTCGCAGATCAAGAACGCGCGACGGCCAAGAAGGCGCGCGCATCGTGGCAGATGTTCACGATTATGGCAGAGTTTATCGAGGCGACCGAGTACCTGTCGGAGATCCGCCCGGCCGTCAGCATCTACGGTTCCGCCCGCCTCAAGCCCGACACGCCGCACTACAAGCTCGCCGTGCAGATCGCGCGCAAGCTGTCCGACGCCGGCTTCGCGGTGATCTCCGGCGGCGGCCCCGGCATCATGGAAGCCGCGAACAAGGGCGCGCACGCCGGCAAGGCGCCGTCGGTCGGCCTGAACATCGAGCTGCCGCACGAACAGGCCGGCAACCACTACCAGGACATCTCGCTGCGCTTCCGCCACTTCTTCACGCGCAAGGTCACGTTCGTGAAGAATTCGGATGCGGTGATCGTGATGCCGGGCGGCTTCGGCACGCTCGACGAACTGTCCGAAGTGCTCACGCTGATCCAGACGAAGAAGTCGCGCCTCGTGCCGATCATTCTCGTCGGCAGCGAGTTCTGGAAGGGGCTGCTGCAATGGTTCCGCGACCAGTTGATTCCGATGGGCCTCATCAATCCGGAAGACATGGACCTGATGCAGGTGATCGACGATCCCGACCAGGTGCTCGATGCTGTGCTCGCGTTCTACGAGGACAGCGGCGAGGAAGAAGGTTCGGACGAAGAAGGCCGCCCGCCGCGGCCCGAAGAAGACCGGATGTTCTATCTTTAAGCCCTCCGGAGCGACAGCCGGCCCGCTGGCCGGCGCACCGCTTCCCGCGCGGCAGGCACGGCTGTCCGGCCGCCTGCCGCGCATCACTTTGTAACGCGCCGTTAATCCCGCTTCGCGGCCGCGCGCCGTCGAATGTCAAATCCGCGCAGCCGTTGCCGCGCGATGCACACGCAATCCTCTGCACCCGTGTTCCGCCATTGTCAAATGACGCGGCTCGATGCCCGCGCACCACGCGCGCCGGCCGCCAACCCGGCGTAATAAACCCGCCTCGCGTTTTCCGTCCCTCGCCAGCACACTGAACGGGTCGGTGCGGCGATCCCCCGGTGGAGCGGTCCCCGTCGCTTCCATCGCGTCGCGCCGGCCTTTTGCAACGACATCACGGAAAACAACATGAAGCGCTCATTGATCGCTCTCGCCTTCACCGGCCTCGGCCTTTCGCTCTCCAGCCTCGCTCACGCCGTCAACGTCGACGTCAACATCGGCACGCCCGCGCCGGTCGTCGTCGCGCCCGCCCCCGTCGCGGTCGCCCCGGCGCCCGCGGTGATCGTCGGCTGGCATGGCGATCGCTACTGGGACGGCCACCGCTACTGGGAGCGCCGCGAGTGGGAAGATCACCAGCGGCACCGCGGTCATGACGATCACGGCTATCGCTGCCCGCCGGGACACCCCAAGAACGGCGAGTGCTGAGCGGCACCGCAGCCGTTCGACGCATGCAAGACCGCCCGTGCGCTTCGGCGCCGGGCGGTTTTTTATTTGCCGACTGCCGGCCGCCCACATCGGCGACCGGTTCGACCGGCAAACGCCCGATGGTAGTATTGCCATTGTCCGAGGCCAATCCCGCCACCCATGCCGCTCATCCGAATCTGGGCTGTCGAACATGCCCTTGCATCCGGCGTCGCCGCGCCGACCGACATCCTCACGGCGGCCAACCATCTCGCATCGAGCGCTCCCCAGGGCCGCGCGACCGCGCCGTTTCGCTGGCGCGTCGAATCGATCGGCGGACGGCCGGTACGCGCGGCCTCCGGCCAGATCATCCCGGTCGACGGCGCGATCGACGGCGGCAGCCCCGCCGATGCGATCTGGCTGACGAGCCCGTTCGTTGCGGATCTCGAGCGGCTGCTCGACCGCCCCGCGTCGCTCGCGCCGCTGTTCGACGCATTGCGCCGGCAACACGCACGCGGCACGCTGATCGCGACGTACTGCACCGGCGCATTCCTCCTCGCGGAAGCCGGCCTGCTCGACGGCCGCGTCGCCACGACGCACTGGTCGAAGGCATCGAGCTTCCGCGCACGCTATCCGGACGTGGCCTTGCGCGCGTCGGACATCCTCACCGAGCAGGACGGGATCCTGTGCGGCGGCGCCGTCACCTCGTATCAGAATCTCGCGCTGCGCGTCGTCGACAAGCTGGCGAATGCGCGCCTCGCCACGTCGGTCGCCAGGCTCATGCTGATCGACATGAACCGCGAATCGCAGGATGCGTTCATCGATCTCGACCGGACGGGCCATCGCGGCCATGACGACGCGACCATCGCACGCGCGCAGCGCTGGATGGAAAAGCATCTGCGCGAACCCTTCAGCCTCGCCCGGCTGAGCGAGCACGTCGCAATGAGCGAACGCACGCTCCATCGCCGCTTCAGGGACGCGGTGGGCGCGCCGCCGCTCAGGTATCTGCAGACGCTCAGGATCGAGGTCGCGAAGCGGCTGCTCGCGGACACGAAGCTCGCGATCGACACGGTGTGCGAGCGCGTCGGCTATGCGGACATCAGCGGGTTTCGGCAATTGTTCAAGCGCGAGACCGGCATCTCCCCCGGCGAGTATCGGCGTCGCTTCACGCCATGATCGCGCGCGGCAAGCGTCGCGCATGATGTCCGGAATGGCATTGCGGAATGGCAGTTTCGCCACTGCGCGTATCGGTATGCGGTCCATACACTGGATTCACGTCGCCCGGCACCGGAGCGACGCCATCTCCAACGAACCAGGACTTCACACCATGCCGATGATCGACGTCTACATCCCCGAAGGTGCGCTCGCGCCGCAAGCCGAAACACAACTGATGGCGGAGCTGACCGACACGCTGATCCGTCACGAGGGGCTCGATCCCGACAATCCGCGCGTACGGGACGTAACCTGGATCTTCGTCCACCGGCCTGCGGCCGTGTATCGCGCCGGCGCGCCCGCGCCCGCGCCGATCTACCGGATCGTGCCGACCGTACCGGAAGGACAGTACACGGACGCCGCGCGCGCCGGGCTGATCGCGGACGTGACCGCCGCCGTCGCGCGTGCGGAAGGCGTGCCGGTCGACGCCGTCGCGACACGCGTGTGGGTCTTGCCAACAGAAATCGACGACGGCTGCTGGGGCAGCCGCGGCGTCGTGCGCCGCCTGCCGGACATCATGGATTACTTCGGCGGCGCGCCGCTGCGGGCACTCGGCGAACAGCGGCTGGCGATCAAGCGGCGCACGGATGCGTTGAAGCTCGTCGATGCGGTGCGCGATTCGCTGCATGAGACGGACCTGGGCGCGTCGCACAAACCGGGCAACGGCGCGGTGCGCTAACGTTGGTTCGCCGTATCCGGGCTGGATGAGTGCGGCGAGAGAACAGCCGGCGCGCTCCGGCAGGCGATACGTCGCACAACGCGATGTGCGACGTATCCGGGGCCGCGGCCGGTATTACTGAAACGCCACTTCCGCAAAGCTCCGCAGCTTGCGGCTATGCAGCTTGTCGAGCCCGTTCGTGCGCAGGATCTCCATCGCCTTCACGCCGATCTGCAGATGCTGGTCGACCTGCCCGCGATAGAACGTGTCGGCCATGCCCGGCAGCTTCAGCTCGCCGTGCAGCGGCTTGTCCGACACGCACAGCAGCGTGCCGTACGGCACGCGGAAGCGGAAGCCGTTCGCGGCGATCGTCGCGCTTTCCATGTCGAGCGCGACCGCGCGGCTCTGCGACAGCCGCTGCACCGGTTCGCGATGATCGCGCAGTTCCCAGTTGCGGTTGTCGACGCTCGCGACGGTGCCCGTGCGCATCACGCGCTTCAGTTCGACACCTTCGAGCTTCGTGACGTCGGCCACCCCACGCTCGAGCGCGAGCTGCACTTCGGCGAGCGCCGGGATCGGCACCCACAGCGGCAGGTCGTCATCGAGCACGTGATCCTCGCGCACGTAACCGTGTGCGAGCACGTAGTCGCCGAGGCGCTGCGTGTTGCGCAGCCCCGCGCAGTGACCGAGCATCACCCACGCGTGCGGACGCAGCACCGCGATGTGATCGGTGATCGTCTTCGCGTTCGACGGACCGACGCCGATGTTGACCATCGTGATCCCGCTGCCGTCCGCGCGCTTCAGGTGATACGCGGGCATCTGCGGCAGGCGCGGCGGCGCGGCACCCTCGGCCGGCTCGCTGCCGAGGTTCGCGTTGTAGGTCACGACATCGCCCGGCTCGACGAACGAGCTGTACTGGCTGCGATACGCGCGCACCTCCGGATCGTCGCTCTCCGTCATCACCGTGCGGCCCAGCTTCACGAACTCGTCGATGTAGAACTGGTAGTTCGTGTAGAGCACGTAGTTCTGGAAATGCGTGGGCGACGTCGCCGTGTAGTGGCGCAACCGGTGCAGCGAGAAGTCGACCCGCGCGGCCGTGAACAGCGCGAGCGGATACGGCTCGCCCGGCGCCGGCTCGAACGTGCCGTTGACGATGCGGTCGTCGAGATACGACAGGTCGGGCGTGTCGAAGATGTCGCGCATCGCGAGCAGGCGGTCGCGGTCGAGCTCGCCCTCGAGGTGGATGCCTTCCGGAAACGCGAAATGGATCGGGATCGGCTGCGACGACACGCCGATCTCGATCTTCACATGGTGGTTCTTCGCGAGCAGGCGCAACTGCTCGCGATAGTAGTTCGCGAAGAGATCGGGGCGCGTGACCGTGGTCTCGAACACGCCGGGGCCCGCGACGAAACCGTACGAGCGGCGCGAATCGACGTGCGTGTTGACGTCGGTGCGGATCCGCACGAACGGGTAGCACGCGCGCACGTGCTCGGTGATCGGCTCGTGGCGGCGATAGCGCGCGAATGCGTCGCGCAGGAAGCCCGTGTTCGTGTCGTAAATGGCGGACAGCCGCGCGACGGCGGCGATCGGATCGTCGAAAGCCTCGACCGACGGGCTTTCGGGGGTCAGCACACGGTGCCGGCGGCTCAAATCGTTCTTCATTGTCATACCCTCGTCTGATCCGACGACATTACCACGGAACCCTGTCGCCCTCATGGCCGCCGCATCCGCACGCGGAGGCCGGAAGGGGCGCAGTATTTGCTAAAATCGCCGGGTTCACTGGAGACTCATCATGAAGCCGCTCATTCTCGTCGCCGCTGCCGCCGCGTTTGCCGCCGCCAGCGTCGCTTACGCCGCCGGCAGCACGCCTGACGCCGACGCGCAGGCCCGGGCCGACGCCAACGAGGCCGCCGGCCTGCCCGATCTCCGTCAGATCAACCGGCCGGGCGCCGAAGTCACGTCGAAAGTCGACTTCGCCGACATCCGCCGCACGCCGAGCTTCCACGAAAAGAGCAAGAGCGGCACCGAAGTCACCGAGTACCGCGACCGCGGCAAACCGGTCGAGATCGACGTGAAGTCGAACTTCGGCACGCGCTATCAGATGAGCTCGACGCCCGACACGTCGCCGAAGCCACACGACGCGGGCGTCCCGATCACGCGCCTGCCGTCGCTGAACCTGCGCTACTGATTCCGTGGCGCGCGGCGCCGGGCGCCGCGCGCCGCCCCCTTCACCTGCTGTCGCGACGCACGCCGCCCGCGTGCCGACACCCTGACCTGACGCATCCCGCATGGCCGTTTTCACCGCTGTTTCCGACTCCGATCTCGCGCAATGGATGCGCCACTACGAACTGGGCGACGTGCTCGCGTTCCGCGGCATTCCGTCCGGTATCGAAAACAGCAATTTCTTCCTGACGACGACGCGCGGCGAGTACGTCTTCACGATCTTCGAAAAGCTCACGGCGCAGCAACTGCCGTTCTACCTCGACCTGATGAGCCACCTGGCCGGCCACGGCGTGCCGGTGCCGGATCCGATCCCGCGTGACGACGGCGCGCTGTTCGGCGAGCTGCACGGCAAGCCGGCCGCGATCGTCACGAAGCTCGACGGCGCGGCCGAACTCGCGCCCGGGGTCGAACACTGCATCGAGGTCGGGCAGATGCTCGCGCGCATGCACCTCGCCGGGCGCGACTATCCGCGCAACCAGCCGAACCTGCGCAGCCTGCCGTGGTGGCAGGAGAACGTGCCGGCGATCGCGCCGTTCGTCACGGACGCGCAGCGCGCGCTGCTGGAAGGCGAGCTCGCGCATCAGGCAAGCTTCTTCGCGTCTGACGATTACGCGGCGCTGCCGTCGGGGCCGTGCCATTGCGACCTGTTCCGCGACAACGTGCTGTTCGCGCACGCGGCGCCCGGCACCGGCCACGACGTGCGGCTCGGCGGCTTCTTCGACTTCTATTTCGCGGGCTGCGACAAGTGGCTGTTCGACGTCGCGGTGACGGTCAACGACTGGTGCGTCGACCTCGCCACCGGCGTACTCGACGTCGCGCGCGCCGATGCGCTGCTGCGCGCGTACCAGACCGTGCGGCCGTTTACGGCCGAGGAGCGCCGCCACTGGAGCGACATGCTGCGCGCGGGCGCGTACCGCTTCTGGGTATCGCGCCTGTACGACTTCTACCTGCCGCGCGCGGCCGAGATGCTCAAGCCGCACGACCCCGGCCATTTCGAACGCATCCTGCGCGAGCGTATCGCGCATACGCCCGCGCTTCCCGAGATCCAAACCGCATGCAACTGATCGAAGTACCCGCCAAAACGGGCTATGTCTGGTTCCGACAAGGCATCTGGCTGTTCCGCCGGAATCCGCTCGCGTTCATCACGCTGTTCTTCACGTACCTGCTGGCGATCACGCTGGTGTCGATGGTGCCGGTGATCGGCTCCGCGCTGCCGCTGGTGTTCATTCCCGGCATCGCGGTGGGCTTCATGGCCGCCTGCCGCGACACCGTGGCCGGCAAGACCGTGATGCCGACGATCCTCATCGACGGCTTCCGTTCGTACGGCACCGTCGCGACCCAGCGGCTGCTCGTGCTCGGCGTGATCTACGTCGTGTCGATGGTGCTCGTGTTCGCGGCGTCGTCCTTCGTGGACGGCGGCGCCCTGTTCCACGTGATGATGGGCGCGGCGGACGAAGCGAGCACGACGCCGGAGGCGCTCGCCGCGCAAGGCACGCTCGGCGCGCTGTTCTTCGCGACGCTGCTCTATCTGCCGGTCGCGATGCTGTTCTGGTTCGCGCCCGTGCTAGTCGCATGGCACGACGTCCCGCCCGCCAAGGCACTGTTCTTCAGCGTCGTCAGCTGCTGGCGCAATCGCGGCGCGTTCATCGTGTACGGCATGCTGTGGTTCAGCGTCGCGCTCGGCACGTCGCTCGCGCTGTCGCTGCTGCTGCAGGCGCTCGGCGCCGGCGCCTATGCGCTGACGATCATGATGCCGGTGACGATCATCATCGTCACGATGCTGTACTGCTCGTTCTACGCAACCTATCGCGGCTGCTTCGGCATTCAGGAACCGGGCGCGACGCCCCCCGCCACGAGCCGTTGACGCGCGGCGCGGCCGGCGCCCGCCGGCGGCTCTCACGCCGCACCCCGCGCCGGGCCGCCGCCCGGCGCAGCCTTCCCGCTCATGCCCCCTCTGGCCCGGCATCCGTCGCCGGTCGCGTGTCGCAGCGCGCCCCTGTTCATCCCGATCTTTTGCGCGCAGAATAATTTGCGTGCAAATTTTTCGCGCGTTCGCCGCGCCTCCCGAATCATGGATCGCCTGCCCCCGCTCCCCCAGACGCTCGACGAGCAACTGTGCTTCGCGCTCTATTCCACCTCGCACGCGATGACGAAGGCGTACAAGCCGCTGCTCGACAAGCTGTCGCTGACCTATCCCCAATATCTCGCGATGCTGGTGCTGTGGGAGCGCGACGACATGGCGGTCAAGGACATCGCCGCGCGGCTGGACCTCGATCCGGCCACGGTCACGCCGCTGCTGAAGCGGCTGGAGGCGCTCGGCTACGTCGAACGCGTGCGCAGCGCGGCCGACGAACGTGTCGTCAACGTGCGCGTGACGCCGGAAGGCCGCGCGCTGAAGGATCGCGCGCGCTCGGTGCCCGCCGACCTCTTCTGCGCGATGCAGCAGACGCCGGATTTCCTGGTCAGGCTGCGCGCCGATCTCCAGCAGTTGCGCGACGCGCTGTCGGCCGCCAACGGCCGCTGACAGCCGGCCTCGGACAACCGGCCCGGCATCGCCGGGCTTTTTCTTCAAAATTTCATTTGCACACTAATGATTTGTGTTCTATATTTTCCCCGTGGCAGGCGACATCCCGTTCGATCCGGCCGCTTTTCTCCCCTTTTTCCGACAGGAGCTGCACGATGAACATTCTGTACAAGACCAGCGCTACGAGCACTGGCGGCCGCGACGGTCGCGCGGTTTCCGCCGACAACAAGCTGGAAGTAAAGCTGGCCGCACCGCGCGAACTCGGCGGCACGGGCGCGGAGGGCACCAATCCGGAGCAGCTGTTTGCCGCAGGTTACTCGGCCTGCTTCCTGAGCGCGATGAAATTCGTCGCCGGCCAGAACAAGCAGGCGCTGCCGGCCGATACGCAGGTCACGGCGGAAGTGGGCATCGGCCCGAACGACGCAGGCGGCTTCGGGCTCGACATCGAGCTGCGCGTGTCGCTGCCGGGGCTCGACAAGGCCGATGCGCAGGCGCTGGTCGACAAGGCGCACCACGTGTGCCCGTACTCGAACGCGACGCGCAACAACGTGCCGGTGCGCCTGACGGTCGTCTGACGCAACGCAGCGCGGCGAATGCAAAAAGGGCGCGTGCGGCATGTAGCCGCACGCGCCCTTCTGCGTGACTCGCCGGATCGGCGGACCGGCCGGCCCGCCCCGCGCTGCTTAGCGCGCGCCGATCGAATACGGGCGGTTCATCGCCGCTTCGCGATCGATCTTGCGCATGCGGAATTCGAGATCGTGGATGTCGGTGGCTTCGGCCAGGTACGCCTCGGCGCGCTCTTTACGGGCCGTTTCAGCGTTCTTGGTCAGCATCAGGAAGAGGTGGCTCAGCAGGTACATGTTCGATCTCGCAATCCAAGGGTTCTTTGACTAGGGTTTTCCCGAATTATAGGGAAAACCCTAGTCCTTGGCCAGCGTCGATCAGACGATGCGTCGTTCGGTCGCCACAGCCCGACGCTGCGCCTCGAAAAAGGCCCAGATCATCGCGCTCGCATCGGGGCCGACCGCCGCATGAAACGGCACGGCTTCGTCGCCGCCGGACCACGCGTGATCAAGCCCTTTCACATGGCAGAGTCGCACCACCGGCTCGCCGTCGCGGCACACGTCCGTGATCTGCGCCCCTTCGTCGTGCGTCTCGACCCGCTCGCCGCCGCGCAGCGCGCCGCGGCTGTCGGCCAGCCCGTTCAGGCGCATGAACTGCACCGCCAGTTGATCGGCATTTTTCGGCGCGACGACGTGGTCGCCGTCGCCCTGGACGATCAGCGCGGGCATGCCGGGATAGGCGCCGGCATCGACCAGCGCGTCGATCGCCGCCGCCGGATTCTGCCGCAGGCCGCGCCGCATCACGTCCATCGCGGTGATGCCGGAGTTCGCCTCGCCGAGCGCGGGGCCCGAATGCAGCGCCACCGCCGCGAAACGGTCCGGATGGTGCAGTGCGAGAAGCGACGCGAGCCCCGCGCCGGCCGACAGCCCCGCGACGTAGACGCGCGACGCGTCGAAACCGCGCTCGTCGACGAGCGCGTCGACGAGCGACGCCACCGCATTCGCCTCGCCACGGCCCGCGCGGTCGGTGTCCTCATACCAGTGCCAGCAGCCGTGCGCATGCGCGCGCAGCGACTGCTCCGGATACAGCACCGCGAAACCGTGCTTGTCGGCCAGCAGGTTCATGCGCGTACCCTGCACGAATTCGTCGACGGACTGCTGGCAGCCGTGCAGCATCACGACCAGCGGCATCGCGCCGCGCCGGCGGCCGGGCGGCACGTAGAGGCCGTACGCGAGATGCTGGACGAGGCGCCCGAGCGCAGGCGCCATCGGATGTTCGCCGCGCGTCCACTCGCCCGCCGCCCATGCGGCGGCGCGCGGCCGCACGCGCGATTCGCGCGGCGGCGACAACTCGGATACGGCGGACGCAACCGCAACCTCGAGCGCGTCGCGCGTAATCCGTTGCGCATCGCGCGTCGCGCGCTTGGCGGCCGGGGACAGCATGCGTTTCACACCGCCCAGCCACACCTTGGTCAGACTTTTGGTCATCGATCGGGCTCGCAGTCAGGAAAAATAGGGGCACCACAACAGGTGCATCGCTCGTCTTTGTGCAATGCACCATAACATTGTTTCTGGGATTTTTCCTGCATGCGGATAGTTCCCGGCGCCGCAAAATGCGGGCCTTATGCACACGCGGCGCTATACTGAGACTTCGCCGCTTGTATCCGTTGTAGTCGTTCTTTCCGGCTCGCGCGTTGATTTAAGCATCTTCCCCGCCTTCGTTCGTCCCCTTCCCGATGTTCGACCTGTCGTCTCACCTGTGGATCAAGATCACCGCGTTCGGCGGCGCCGGCCTGACCTTGCCGCTGGCGATCACGATCGCCGTCTGGCTCGCGCTCGGCTACTCGTGGCGGCGCGCCGCCGCGTGGCTCGGCGTGCTCGCCGCCGCGATCGGCGTGGTCGCGCTCACGAAGATCGCCTTTCTCGGCTGGGGGATCGGCATCCGTGCGTGGGATTTCACGGGATTCAGCGGCCATGCGATGCTGTCGACGTCGGTTTATCCGGTCGCGATTTTCCTCGCGCTGATCCGCACGCGTGCGCCGCTGCGGATCGCCGGCATCGCGCTCGGGCTCGCCGCCGGCATCGCGGTCGGCGTATCGCGCGTCGCGCTCGACGCACATTCGCCGTCCGAATCGATCACCGGCTGCATCGTCGGCGCGATCGCCGCGCTCGTGTTCATCGCCGGCTCGTGGCGCGCGGTGCCGCACCGCTGGTCGGTGCCGGCGGTCGTCACGAGCCTCGCGCTCGTCACCGTCGCGCTGCACGGCATCACGGTGCCGTCGCATCGCTGGGTCACCAAGGTTGCGCTGCAGTTGTCGGGCCACGAGCGCCCGTTCGTCCGCGCACGCTGGAAAGCCAACCCGAACTACCGTCCGGCGTCGCAGCCGTCGCCGCTGCAGCGCACCGAATCGTCGCTGCACACGCTGCGCACGTGACGGGCCGCCCGGCCGTCACGCCCGTCCGCTTTCACGTCTGACATGACCATGCGCGCCGTCGCATGAGCGGTATGTCGAGCGTTATAACCCGCCCTATATTACGATTACGGTTTCCATCCAATCGAACGAACCTGCCATGCGCTCCTCGACCGTCCGTCCGCTTCGCCGCACCCTGCTTCGCCTGTTGCCGATCGTCACGCTTGCCGCCGGGGTCGGGTTCAGCGCGCCCGCTTCCGCCGCCGACGAACTCGTCGTGTCGGCCGCCGCCAGCCTGACGAACGCATTCAAGGCCGTCGGCGATGCATACGAGAAGCAGCACCCGGATACCAAGGTGCTGTTCAACTTCGGCGCGTCGGACGTGCTGATGCAGCAGATCGCCAAGGGCGCACCGGCCGACGTGTTCGCATCGGCCGACCAGAAGGCGATGGATCGCGCGGCCGACGAAAAGGTGATCGTGCCCGGCACGCGGCGCGATTTCGCGGCGAACTCGCTCGTGCTGATCGTGCCGGCGGACAGCCGCGCCGCCGCGCCGACGTCGCTGAACGACCTGACCGCGCCCGGCGTGAAGCGCATCGCGTACGGCGATCCGGCGTCGGTGCCGGTCGGCCGCTACACCGAAGGCGCGCTGCGGGCAGCCGGCGTGTGGGACGCCATCAGCGCGAAGGGCGTGCTGGCCGCGAACGTGCGCCAGAGCCTCGACTATGTCGCGCGCGGCGAAGTCGACGCGGGCTTCGTGTTCGGCACCGACGCCGCGGTCATGCCGGGCCGCGTGAAAATCGCGCTGACGGTGCCGACGAAGACGGCCATCACCTACCCGATCGCCGTGGTCAAGGACAGCCGCCACGCCGCACAGGCGCAGTCGTTCGTCGATTTCGTGACGTCGCCGCAAGGCCAGGCCGTGCTGTCGACGTTCGGCTTCAAGCCCGCGAGCAAGTGAGCGTATCGCGATGCAAGGCGCCTGGGTCCCGTTGCTGCTGTCGCTGAAGGTTGCCGGCTGGGCAACCGCGCTCGACCTCGTGCTGGGCGTCGCGGCCGCGTTCGCGCTCGCGCGCTGGCGCTCGCCGCTGCGCGACGTCGTCGATTCGCTGCTGACGCTGCCGCTCGTGCTGCCGCCGACGGTACTCGGCTATTACCTGCTCGTGCTGCTTGGCCGGCGCGGCGTATTCGGCGCGTGGCTCGACCGGCTCGGCATCGAGCTCGTCTTCACGTGGCAGGGCGCGGTGATCGCATCGATGGTCGTCGCGTTCCCGCTGATCCTGAAATCGGCGCGGGCCGCGTTCGAAGGCGTCGATCCGCATCTCGAACGCGCGGCGCGCACGCTCGGGCTCGGCGAAGCCGCCATCTTCTTTCGCGTGACGCTGCCGCTCGCGACACGCGGGATTCTCGCGGGCGCCCTGCTCGCGTTCGCGCGCGCACTCGGCGAGTTCGGCGCGACGCTGATGATCGCGGGCAACCTGCCCGGCCGCACGCAGACGCTGTCGGTCGCGATCTATGCGGCCGTGCAGGCCGGCGACGACAGCACGGCCAACTTCCTCGTGCTGGTGACGTCGATCACCTGCATCCTCGTGCTGCTCTCGGCCGGCTGGCTCGTGCCGTCGCGAGCGCGACGGAGCCAGCTCACATGACGCGCCGCGCCCATCCGCACGGCCGGCCCCGTCCGGCAGCCCCGCGGCTTCGACGGAGGTCCGCATGAGCCTCGTCGTCGACATCCGCAAGACCTACGCGAACGCCGAGCGCCGCTTCACGCTCGACATGTCGTTCATGGCGACGACGCAGCGGGTCGTGCTGTTCGGGCCGTCCGGCGCCGGCAAGAGCATGACGCTGCAGGCGATCGCCGGCCTGCTGTCGCCCGACGAAGGCACGATCGTGCTGAACGGCGAACCGCTGTTCGACGCCGCGCGCCGCATCGACGTGCCGACCCGCGAACGCCGCGTCGCATACCTGTTCCAGGACTACGCGCTGTTTCCGCACCTGAACGTGCGCCAGAACATCGCGTTCGGGCTCACGCCCGGGCTGCGCAACCCGCGCGCGAAAACGGTGCCGCCGGAAGTCGCGTACTGGCTGCGCGCATTCGACCTCGAGGCGCTCGCGGGGCAGTATCCGGCGCAACTGTCGGGCGGGCAGAAGCAGCGCGTCGCGCTTGCGCGCGCACTGGTCGCGCAACCGCGGATCCTGCTGCTCGACGAGCCGTTCTCGGCGCTCGACGGCGCGATGCGCCAGCGCATGCGCCATGAGCTCGCCGAACTGCAGGCGCGGCTCGATATCCCGATGGTGCTGATCTCGCACGATCCCGACGACGTCGCCGCGTTCGGCGACCAGGTCGTGCAGTTGAGCGAAGGACGCGTGCAGGCGGCCCCGCCGCACGCCGAGTGGCCGACGCACGTTGCGTGAACGCGTAGGTTTGAGGGAGCCTGAGAGAGAGGCCGCGCGTAGCGGCACCTGCTGAAAACGGAAACGGAGCCGGCGTCGGGCGCACGCCGTGCGACGCCGGCTTCGTTCCGCCCCTCGCACGCTCGCGCCGGCGCCGCGCGGCCCTCCTTCGTCAGCCCGTCACCGCGAGGATCACGCTCGACGCCTTGAACAGCGCGATCACCCGCCGGCCGGCGTCGAGCTGCAGCGCGTCGACGCTGTCGTGGGTGACAACGGCCGTCAGCGTCCCGCCGCCGTCGAGCGCCAGCGTCACCTCGCTGTTCACGGCGCCCGCCGCGACGGTTTCCACGCAACCGCGCAGCCGGTTCCGCGCCGAAACCTTCGGCTCGGGCCCGCCCTCGTCGATCGCGAGCACGACCCACGACGCCTTCACCAGCGCGCACGCGTCCGTGCCGGCCCGCAGGCCGAGCGCATCGGCGCTTTCGTGGGTGAGCACCGCGACGACCGGCTGCCCGCCGGGCAGCGTGAGCGTGACCTCGTCGTTGACCGCGCCGCGCACGATCGACGCGACCTTGCCGAACAACTGGTTGCGCGCGCTGGTCTTCATTCCGATCCGGCCGATCAGCGCCCAGTCGACGTCGAACCCGGCCACCGCCGCACTCGCGGCCTCGATGAAACGGCGATGTTCGCGCTCGATCGTGCGGAACGCGGCGATCAGCGACGTCGCGCGCGGCGTCAGCGTCGTGCCGCCGCCGCCCTTGCCGCCCGTCGAGCGAACGACGAGCGGTTCGCCGGCGAGATTGTTCATCGTGTCGACCGCATCCCACGCGGCCTTGTAACTGAGGCCGACGGCCTTCGCCGCGCGCGTGATCGAACCGGTGTCGCCGATCGCCGCGAGCAGCGCGATGCGCGTCGCGCCGCCGAGCGTCTGCTCGCCCGCGCGCAGCCATAGCTCGCCGCCCAGTTCGAGCGGCTCGGCGGACGGGGAAACATGCGGGGCGTCGGTCATCGGGATGCGTGCGAAAAACGGTCGGCCATTATAGTCAGCGTGCGCCGCTCAACCCGGCTTGCCGTCGAGCTTCGGCGGACGCAGGCCGGCCAGCAGCGCCTCGGCGTCGCGCGCCGCGCGCTGCTCGAGCGCCGCGCCATAGCCGCGCACGAAGCCGAGCTGGTACGGCGGCGCCGCCAGCTTGTCGAGATGGTGGAGCGCGACCATCGTGTCGTTCGCCTCGCCCAGCACGCCCTGCACGCGGGTAAGCGTCTTGACCGTCTCGGTGCGCGTGCGGCGCGACGCCAGCGACGCGAAGAATTCGAGCGCATAGCGCAGCCGCTTGGCGTCGATCCGAACCTGGTGGCGCGCGGCCGTGTCCAGCGACGTGAGCGCCGGTGTTGCGTAGAGATGGCCGAACAGCCGCCGCACGCGCTTCGTCGCGTGGCGCCGCAGCGAGGGGGCGTCGCCGTCGTCGGCCTGCGGCAGCGCGAGCGTGCCCAGCCATTCGAGCCAGCCGAGCGACAGCCGCGCGTAGCGGGCCGAATGCAGCGCCTGCCGCAACTCGACGCGCGCGGCCGCGCACTGCGCGCGCGCGGCGTCGAGCGTTCCGTTCCATTCGCCGTCGCCGCCGTCGGCCGCGATCAGCGCGGGCAGGCTTTCGGTCGTGAACACATCCCAGTCGCGCACCGTGCCGAGCAGCGCGGCGAGCCAGCGCAGGTCGACGCCGAGCGTGTCCCGCCACTGGCGGTCGGCAAAGCGCGGAAAGAACCGCATCAGCGTGCGCAGGCGGCGCAGCGCGACACGCATCTGGTGCACGAATTCGGGATCGTCGTGTTCGAGTACGCCGCCCTCGTTGCCGAGCCATTGCGCGGTGATGTCGCCGGACAGCGCAAACAGCGCGGCGCGCTGCGTGCGCACGCCGGCCAGATCGACGGGCTGCGCCTTGACCGGCCCGACGGCGGGCGGCTCGCCCGCGCACGCGCGATCGAGCACGCTCGTCAGTTGCACGAATGCGGGCCACGCGCCGCTCAGTTCGCGCGCCGCGGCAAACAACGCGTGCAGCGCGGCCGTGCGCGCGGCCTGGGTTTCCCAGTCGGGCGCGGCGAGGCGCAGCTCGACGTAGCGGCGCGGCGGCGCGCCGCCGTCGTGCAGCGTGACGTCGTCTAGCGTCATCTCGACCACGACGCCGCTATCGTCGGCCCAGCGCCCGCGACGCCGGTCGCTGACGAGGCGCAACGCCGACGATTCCGGCTGCACGCCGGCGTCCGAAGGCGCGGCAGCCTCCGGCGCCGTGCCGTCGACGTCGCCGACCGGCGCATCGGCATCGGCCGCAGCGGCGGTCGCGGTCGCAGGCGACGGCGTCGCGACGGCGATGCCCGCATGTTCCGCGTCGAACCGTTCGCGCTGCGTGACGCCGGGCGCGAACGCCTCGGTGCGGGACGCGACGACCCGCCGCCCCTGCGCGCCCGATTCGACCCAGGTCCACCAGCTTGCGCCGGGACTCGGCTCGGCCTCCTCGACCTGGCACGGCTCGATCGTCACGCACTCGTGGCCGCGGCGCATCCGGACCTGCGGGCAGATCCGCCACGCGCGCACGAGTTCGGCGCCGAAATCGCGCTGTGCGCCACGGGCGCGGCTTGCGGCCTTGACGGGCCAACCTTCCAGCGACAGCGACAACACGATTTCCAGCACACGCGACATGGAAGCTCCTTCACATGAGAAAACGCCGGCGCATCGACCGCGCCGGCGTAGCCTGCGAACCGGCTTCCATAGTACACGCCGCAAAAACGCGCCGTCGATGATCCGGCCCTGTCGACGTGTCGTGCGTCAAACGGCGTATTGCGCGAGGCCGTTGCCGAACGACCAGTCCTCCTTCAACACCTCGACCAGGCCGATGAAGACATCCTCCTTCCGTACGCCGGGCCGCTGCGCGAGGTTTTCCGCGATCGTCCGGTACAGCGCCCGCTTCTGCTCGAGCGTACGCGTGTTGTTCGCGGTGATCTGGATCATCACGAGATCGTCGCTGCGCTCGATATCGAGGTAATGGCGGCCGAACACGAAGTTCTCGGCCGCATGCTCGGTCACGACCATGAAGATGTCGTCCTCGGGCACGTTGAACGTCTGCATCAGCGCGCGATGCACGCCGTCGACGAGCGCCGCGCGATACGCGGCCGGTTTGCCTTCGCGCACGGCGATACGGGTAAATGGCATGGTGCTGCTCCTGTCGGTGAGGTTGACGTTGAAGAACGGAAACGCAAGATCAGGTTAGGCGCATCGATCTATAATGAACAGTCATCGATGAATATTTCATCCATTTATATTTGAAATGAAAGTACTCGACCTCGATGCGGTGCGCGCGTTCGTGCTGGTTGCCGATCTCGCCAGCTTCACGCGCGCCGCCGACGCGCTCGGCATCACGCAGTCGGCCGTCAGCCTGAAGCTGAAGCGGCTGGAGACGCATCTGGGCAAGCCGCTGCTCGCGCGCACGCCGCGCGTCGTCAAGCTGGCCGCCGACGGCGAGAACTTCCTGCCGGCCGCGCGTGCGCTGCTCGACGCGCACGACCATGCGCTCGGCGCGATTTCGGCCGGCACGCACCGCCTGTCGCTCGGCGTCAGCGAACACGTCGCGGTGCCCGACCTTCCGGCCGTGCTCACGAGCCTGCACCGGCAGGACCCGGGGCTGTCGCTGGAAATGCATCTCGGCACGTCGACGAACCTGCTCGCGCAATACGACGAACGCCGGTTCGACGCGGCGATCGTGCGGCACGAACCCGGCGAGGACCCGCCGCGCGACGATGGCACGCTGCTGTTTGCCGAGCCGCTGGCCTGGCTCGCGGCGCCGGACTGGGCGCCGCGCGCGGGCGAACCGCTGCCGCTCGCGGTGCTGGCCGGCCCGTGCGGGGTGCGGGCGGCCGCGCTGCGCGCGCTCGACCGTGCCGGCCGGCCGTGGCGCGAGCGCTTTACCGGCGGCGGCGTCGCGGCGGTCACTGCGGCGGCGGCGGCGGGGCTCGCCGTCTGCCCGCTGGCGCGGCGTGTCGCGCCGCGCACGCTGGTCGACGTCGGCGCGAAATTCGGGCTGCCGCCGCTGCCGTTGTCACAGGTCGTGCTGTATTCGCGGGTGCGCGACGCTCGCGCGGCCGCCGCGTTGCGCAGGTTTGCCGACAGCCTTGCAATCTCGGCGTAAAGTATCGGGTTCCGCCGCCCGCAATCTCCAGAAGAATTCCGATGAAGCCCGACGCCCGCAAGCACCTCCGCGCCAACCTGCTGATGCTCGCCGCCGCCGCGATATGGGGCTCGGCTTTCGTTGCGCAGCGATTGAGCCTCGACGTGATCGGGCCGTTCCTGTTCACCGGGCTGCGCTTCCTGCTCGGCGCGCTGGTGCTCGTGCCGCTGCTGAACTTCAACGCGGCGTCGCGCGCCCAGCTCGCGGCGATCCGCCGCGAGCCGGCGCTGCTGCTGCCGGGCCTCGCGCTCGGCGGGCTGCTGGCGGTATCGATTTCGCTGCAGCAGATCGGCCTGCAGTACACGCGCATCGCCAACGCGGGCTTCATCAGCTCGCTGTACGTCGTGATCGTGCCGCTGATGGGCGTATTCGCGCGACACCGGATCGGCGCCGGCACGTGGTTCGGCGCGCTGCTCGCGGCGATCGGCCTGTATTTCCTCAGCATCGACGAGCACTTCTCGGTGCTGTACGGCGACTGGTTCCAGCTCGCCGGCGCCGTGATCATCGCCGCGCACGTGATGGCCGTCGGTCATTTCGCGAAGCGCCACGATCCGCTCGTGCTGGCCTTCCTGCAGTTCGTCGTGTGCGGCGCGCTGTGCCTCGCGATCGGCCTCGCCGTCGAGCCGGTCAGCGTCGCGATGCTGCGCGGCGCGCTGCCGACGCTGCTGTACGGCGGACTGCTGTCGGTCGGCGTCGGCTATACGCTGCAGGTCGTCGCGCAACGCGACGCGGCGCCCGCGCATGCGGCCGTGATCTTCAGCATGGAAGGCGTATTCGCGGCGATCGCCGGCTGGGCCGCGCTCGGCGAAACGCTGACGCTGCGCGCGCTCGTGGGTTGCGCGCTGATGCTGGCCGGCCTGCTCGCGTGCCAGTTGCTGCCGAACGGCGACGCACGGAAAAAGGACGAGGACGCGCTGCCGGCGTGACACGCACCGTCCCTATAATGGCGGTTCGCGTGACTGCCACGCCAACCGCTTCCGACAGGCCAGCTCCGTGACGTCCACTTCCGTCGATCCCGCCGCCGACCTGCTGCGCGAACGCGCAGCGCACTACGCCGCCCAGGCGGCGCTGTTCCTGCGCGACCACGCGCTCTCCACCGCGTCGCACGACCTGCGCAGCCCGCTCAACGCCATGCACAGCTGGGCGTACGTGCTCGAGCGCCAGCTCGCCAACGCCGACCCCAACCTGCAGCGCGCGCTCGCGGGCATCCGGACCGGGATCGACCAGCAGGTCGCGCTGATCGACGACGTGCTCGACGCGCCGCGCGCGGAAACCCGCACGCCGGCCCTCGCGCGGCAGCCGTTCGCGCTGCGTGCGCTGCTCGACGACACGATCGCGCTCGTCCGCTTCGCGCTCGCCGATGCGCGTCAGGTCGCGCTCGACGCAACGCTGCCGGACGGCGAACCGGTGCTGACGGCCGATCGCGAACGCATCGCACAGGCGCTCTGGACGATGCTGACGGCCGCCGTCGAGGCCAGCGCCGCCGGAAGCCGCGTGACGTTCGCGTGCACGCGCGACGGCGCCCGGTTCACCGCGCGCGCCGCCTGCTTCGTGAACGCCGACGCGCTCGCCGATCCCGCACAACCGCACGCGTTCGAACCGTTCGCCCGGCGCGAGATGCTGCGCGAGCGCGACGCGAAGCGGATCGCCTGGACGCTCGCGCTCTGCCAGCGCGTCGCGCTCGCCCACGGCGGCGCGTTCTCGCACGACGCGTTCGCCGACGGCGCAACGGCCGCCATCGCGTTCTCCATCCCGGGCGAGGCGCCGGTGTAAGCAATCGGCCGCCCAATACATTACGAATACCTTTCTGGCTCTATACTGATGAGCCTGTCATAACCGGAGCGATTCTTTGTTACAGATCTTCGCGCTCATCGGCGCGTTGTTCCTGGTGGCCCTGAACGGGTTCTTCGTCGCGGCCGAATTCGGCCTCGTCAAACTGCGCGCCACGCGCGTCAAGACACTGGCCCGCAAGCACGGCCTGCGCGGCCGCATCCTCGGCATCGTGCACGGCCGGCTCGACGCGTATCTTTCCGCGTGCCAGCTCGGCATCACGCTTGCGTCGCTCGGCCTCGGCTGGGTCGGCGAACCGGCGTTCGCGCAACTGCTCGGCCCGCTGCTCGACCTGATCGGCGTGCAGTCCGAACGCGTCGTGCACCTGATCTCGCTCGTGTTCGCGTTCTCGCTGATCTCGTTCCTGCACATCGTCGTCGGCGAGCTGGCGCCGAAATCGATGGCGATCCGCCAGTCCGAGAAGGTCGGCCTGTGGGTCGCGCTGCCGCTGTATGCGTTCTACTGGGCGATGTACCCGGCGATCTGGGTGCTCAACAACAGCGCCAACGCCGTGCTGCGGCTCGCGGGGCTGTCCGCCGACCACGGCAGCGACGCGCACTACTCGACCGACGAGCTGAAGCTGATCCTGCGCAGCCGCCGCAGCACGGCCGGCAGTGCCGCCCAGCCGGCGCGCGGCACGTACAGCAACGACGAGTGGAACACGCTTGCGCATTCGCTCGATTTCTCGTCGATGACCGTGTCGGACCTGATGCGGCCGGCCCATGAAATGATCGGCCTGCGGCGCGACCTGCCGCTGCCCGACAACATGGAGATCGTCGCGCGGCACCGCTTCAGCCGCTATCCGCTGTTCGAGAATGCGTCGCGCGAACAGGTGAGCGGGCTGATCCACCTGAAGGACCTGCTGCTCGCGCGTCACGCCGGCGCGGCGCTCGAGGACTTGTCCGACTACGTGCGCCCCGTGCAGTACGTGAAACCCGACACCCCGGCGCTCGACCTGTTCCGCCGCTTCCGCAAGGGCGCGCCGCACTTCGCGCTGGTCGGCAACAAGGGCGAGAAGCCGATCGGCTTCCTGACGCTCGACAACCTGCTCGGCGCGCTGGTCGGCCAGATCCACGACGAGTTCCGCCAGGGCGACGCCGACTGGAGCCGCCTCGACGACGGCACGCTGATGGGCAAGGGCAGCCTGCCCGTCGTGTCGCTCGAACAGGCGCTCGGCATCGACATCGACGAAGGCCGCGCGGAATCGGTCGGCGGCCTCGTGATCCAGGCGCTCAACGACCTGCCGACCGAAGGGCAGCGCGTGTCGTTCGACCGCTTCGACGTCGTCGTGAAGAAGATGAACGGGCCGCGCATCGTGCTCGTGCGCGTCTATCCGAAGATCGCGAAAGAGGCCGACGAATGACGGCCCCGCTTCGCCGCACGCGATGACCGCCGCGCTGCCGCGCTGCTGCGTGATCACGCCGGAGCCGGCTTCCGCGTCGGCGGCCGATTGCGCGGCGTTCCTCGACCGGCTGGCCGACGTGCTCGCGCGCGGCGAGACGCTCGTGCAACTGCGCGTGAAATCGCTCGACGCGGCCGCGTTCGCGGCGCTCGCCGTCGCGGCGCTCGCGCGCTGCCGCGCGGCCGGCGCCCACCTGATGCTGAACGGCCCGGTCGACGCGGCAGGCGTGATGCGGCTCGACGGCGCCGGCTGGCATCTCGACGGCACCGCGTTGCGCGCCGCCGCGCAGCGGCCGTTGCCGGCCGGACGATGGGTGTCCGCCGCATGCCATACACGCGACGACCTGCTGCTGGCCGCGCGCGCCGGCGCGGACTTCGTCACGCTGTCGCCCGTGTTGCCGACGCTCAGCCATCCCGGCGCGCCGACGCTCGGCTGGACGCAATTCGACACGCTGGCCGCCCGGGCCGCGATGCCCGTCTTCGCGCTCGGCGGCATGACGCGCGCCCACCTCGACGACGCACGCCGTCACGGCGCATACGGCATCGCGGGCATTCGCGGGTTCTGGTAGCCAGGGGCTTTCGCGCGACGCGGCGGGAGACAGGCGGGCCCGACCGTCCGGACGCCTGCCCGCTCATCCCCTCATGCGTTCAGGTTCGGACGCGCCCCGCGCCACGCCCCGTCGTCGATACGCCGCACATCGTGCGTGAGCGCGTACCGGTTGACGTCGCCCGTCAGCCACGCAACGAGCGAATACGCCGGCAACGCGCCTTCGTCGACCCGGTCGCGCGCACGCGCCGGCGTCTCGAACACGACCCGCCCACCCGGCGCGTCGAACGGCACCGCATCGGGCGACAGGTTCAACGCGATCGTCAGCGTCTCGTCGTCGGCGAGCCGCCATGACGCGAGCAACGCGTCGGCATCGCCGTCCCCGTCCGCCTTCAGCGCGCGCGCATCCTGCGGCCGGCAATCGGACAACCGCGGCGCGATCAGCTTCGCGCGCACCGCGAGCGCCGACTGCACGAAATGCGCGCGCTCGGCATCGCGCGCGGTTTCGTCGAAGATCAACGGAATCTGCGGCGTGAGCAGCGACAGCGCCAGCGCGGCCAGACCGGCCGCGTGCCCGCCGTTGCCGGGCCCGCCGTCGCGCCACGCGCCGTCGGACAGCACGAGCGACGTCAGCGAAAGCCCCGCCTCGGCGGCCATCCCTTCTCCCGGCGCGGCCGGCTGGAACGCCGCGCCGGCCGCGGTCAGCGCGCGGGCCAGCGTGTGGATCGACTGGTGCGTGGAAATGCCTTCATGCGCCGACGTGTCACGCCCGGTCAGGCGGTGCAGCGCGCGTTCGCCGCAACCGTTCCACTGCGCATCGAAATGGGTATCGGCAAGATGCGCCGGATGCCGCTCGCTGCCGAGCACGAGATGGATCAGCCGGTCGGCCGGCACGGCCGCGCGCACGCGGTCGGCAATCTCGCGCAGCCACGACACGCCGATGCGATCGGCTTCGCGCAGGCGCAGCCCGTCGCAACGATATTCGTCGATCCAGTACAGCGCGTTGTCGCAGAAGAAATCGCAGACTTCCGGATGATCGAGCGCGAGCGGCGGCGCCTGCAGCGGATCGTCGCGCGTGTGGAAGAACGGCGCCGCATAGTGGCGCAGCGCATCGGTGCCGCTGCCGAAGCGCGCATAGTCGAGCTCGAGCAGCACCGCGAGACCGTAGCCGTGCGCGTCGTCGATCAGCGCCTTCAGCGCGTCGGGGCCGCCTTCGGACGCCAGCGGCGCGAACGGCAGGCTGTCGTGCGGCGACGCGAGCAGCTCCAGCGCGGTCACGCCGAGGCGGGCAAGCTGCGGCAGGCGGCGGCGCACGCCGGCGAAGCCGCCCACCGCGTGCGGGCGAATCGCGTAGAGCGCGATGTCTTCCCACGCGCGCCCGCGCCAGAACGTGTTGCGCCACGTGAACGCACGCGGATCGACGACTTCGCTCGGGCCGTTGAGCCCTTCGGGTTGCGAGCGCGATGCGGGATCGGGAATCGACACGGCGTCGTCGAGGCGATAGCGGTAACGCACGCCCGCGCCGTAATCGGCAAAGACTTCGAACCAGTTCGGGCCGGCGGCCGTCATCGGCACGACCACCGGGCCGTAGCCGGTATCGAGTTCGAGCTGAACCTGCGTGACGCCCGGCGCCCACACGCGAAAATGCGTGCGCGGCGTCGCGCAGAGCGCGCCGCAGGGCTGCGCGCCGAACGGCAGGCAATGGATGAAGTGCTGCGCATACGGATCGTGCGGACAATCGGACATCATGCGCTCCTCGTGCGTGCCGGGCAGCATGGCCGCGCCAGCGGCGCGGCGCATCGGGGCCCGGCATGCGACGGCCAGGCGAGAGGGAGAAACGAGTATGCGCCGGATTCGCCCTCGCAATGTGGGGCACCCGGACATTATTAAATACGAACAGACCCCCTCGAAGCAGGCAGCCGCGCACCGTGCCGGCGAGGCGGGTAGCCGGCATACCGGGATGGCGGCTCGCCTTGTTGCCCCGGCCGTGCCCGCTTACGCTCGGTACGATGCGCGCGGACACGTCGTCCGCGCCCGACCCGAGGAGCCCGTCATGTCCGTTCCCGCCAGCGCCGCGAAATTCGACCCGGCCCGCGCCCACGAATACGCCGAGCAATCGCGCATCGCGCTCGCCGGCTACGATGCCTGCCATGAACTCGCCGCGTGCATGCTCTCGTCGGCGATCGCTGCGCCCGATGCGCGGATCCTCGTCGCCGGCGCCGGCGGCACGGGACAGGAAATCTGCGTGGCGGCCGCGCTCGAGCCGGGCTGGCGGTTCACCGCCGTCGATCCGTCCGCGCCGATGCTCGCGCTTGCCCGCGCGAACCTCGAGGCGGCGGGCTTCGGCACGCGCACGGCGTTCGTCGAGGACGGCGTCGAGGCGTTGCCGGACACGGTCGCATTCGACGGCGCGACGCTGATCGGCGTGCTCCATCACGTCCCCGGCGACGATGCGAAGGACGCGCTGCTGCGCGCGATCGCACGACGCCTGAAACCCGGCGCGCCGCTGGTGCTCGCCGGCAACCACCGCCGTTACGCGGACCACCCTCGCCTGCTCGATGCGTGGCAGCAGCGCTGGCGCATGAAGGGCGCGTCGCCCGACGCCGTGCGCGCGCAACTCGCGAAGATCCTGCAGGGCGCCGATCCGCCCGCCTCCGAGGAAGCCGTGTTCGGACTGCTGCGCGATGCGGGCTTCGAGGCGCCGCTGCGCTTTTTCGCGAGCCTGTTCTGGGGCGCATGGATCGCCGTGCGGCGCGCATGACGGATCGGTGCGGCGCACGACAGGTTGTCGCACGGACGCCGTGCGCGCTGGGTATGATGTCGTTCCCGCCCCCACTTCCGGCGTCGCCATGCTCACCGTCCATCACCTGAACAACTCGCGTTCGCAGCGCGTGCTCTGGCTGCTCGAGGAACTGGATGTGCCGTACGAGATCGTGCGCTACGAGCGCGATCCGAAAACGATGCTCGCGCCGCCCGCGTTGCGCGCGATCCATCCGCTCGGCAAATCGCCCGTCGTCACCGACGGCGGGCGCACGTTCGCCGAATCGGGGGCGATCGTCGAGTATCTGGTCGAGCGCTACGGCAACGGGCGCCTCGCGCCGCCGCCCGGCACGCCCGAGCGGTACGACTACACGTACTGGCTCCACTACGCGGAAGGGTCGGCGATGCCGCCGCTGCTGCTCAAGCTCGTCGCGCTGCGGATCGCGCACGCGCCGATGCCGTTCTTCGCGCGGCCGGTCGCGCGCAAGATCGCCGCGACGCTGCAGTCGAGCTTCGTCGATCCGCAGATCGCGCTGCATCTCGGCCACATCGACGACACGCTGAGCCGCACCGGCTGGTTCGTCGGCAACGACTTCAGCGCGGCCGACATCCAGATGAGCTTTCCGCTCGAAGCCGCGACCGCGCGCGGGGACGACGGCCGGCATCCGGCGATCGCGCGCTTTCTCGACACGATCCACGCGCGGCCCGCGTACCGGCGCGCGCTGGAGCGCGGCGGCCCGTACGAGCTGCTCAAATAGCCCGGCGGGCGGCGCGGGCCCGGCTCAGCTCAGCAGGCCCGCCGCGACGTTGATCGACAGCCCGAGCACGGCCATGTTGAAGTAGAACGACAGGATCGACTGCGCGAGCACCGCGCGCCGCGCGGAGCGGTTCGTCAGCGAGACGTCGGCCGTCTGCGACGCAACCGCGAGCGTGAACGCGAAATACAGGAAATCCCAGTAATCGGGTTCGGGGTTCCGGTCCGGGAAGCGCAGCGCGCGATCGCCGCTCGGCGAGCCGTAGTAGAGCCGCGCGTAGTGCAGCGTGAAGATCGTCGGAATCAGGAACCATGCGCCGAACAGCGTCGCCCCCGTGATCGCGTAATGGCCGAGCCCCGCGCGGAAGCCGACGCTCTTGGCGGTGGCGAGCTCGATCGCGATCGCGGCCACGCTCGCGACGGTGGCGACGCAGATGACGGTCAGCACGGTGGTCGCGTTCTCGTCGTCGCGGATCGCGATCTCGCGCACCTTGTGATGGTGCGCGGTGACCATGCGCACCCACATCAGCGCGAGATACAGCCAGATCGCGCAATCCCAGCCGATCAGCGCACGCACGGTCGGACGCAGCGGAAGCGGCAGCAGCACCGCGCACAGCAAGCCGGCGGCGAACGCCGCGACCATGCGCGGGCGGTTACGCAATACCTGCGGATAAAACGTCATCGTGTGATTCCGAAAGCGGATGGAAAGGATCCGGCCGGCGCGCGGACAACCCCGCCGCGCCGTACCGGCGGGTAGCGCCCCGATTATCGCCATTCCGGCATGACGTGACGATGGGCGCGAGCGCCTAAGATAACGGAATGACCGCCACCGCCTCCCTCTGCCGCCATCCGGCGAATTCGGCCGGCCGCGACTTCGTCGTCGGCGACCTGCACGGCTGCGTGAACGTGCTGCGTGCGCTGCTGCGCGAGATCCGCTTCGATCCCGCGTGCGACCGGCTGTTCTCGGTCGGCGACCTCGTCGACCGCGGCCCCGAATCCGAAACCACGCTCGACCTGCTCGACCGCCCGTGGTGCCACGTCGTGCGCGGCAATCACGAGGAAGTGCTGAGCCTCGTGTCGCGCGGCAAGCTGTCGCCCGACGCGTGGCGCGGAATCGGCGGCGACTGGGGCGCCGACCTGGCGCCGGAGCGGCTGCACGCGCATGCCGCGCGCGTCGACGCGCTGCCGCTGGTGCGCACGATCGGCGACGGCCCGGGGCGCTTCAACGTGCTGCACGCGGAATTCTTCGGCACGGACGCCGCGCTCGACACGGGCCGCTATGCGCCCGACGTGCGCGAGCGGCTGATCTGGGGCCGCGATCTCGTCCAGGGGCTCGCCGATCCGGCGCGGCAGGCCGGCCTGTCGCTGACCTGCACCGGGCACACGCCCGTGCGCGCGCCGCAGCGGATCGGCGCACAGTGGTTCATCGACACGGGCGCGTTCGCGCCGGCCGGGCGACTCACGCTCGCCGAGCCGCACACCGGACGCACGTGGTCGATGACGCAGGCCGAAGCGCGCGAACGCCACGCGAGCGACTGGCCGCTGCCTTAGGCCGGCTCCGCCAATGACGGGCCGCCGGCCCGTTCATCCGGGCAACGGCCCCCCTAACCGACCTGATTCAGTTCGAACACCGCATCGACGGCCGAGCCGTTCCAGTTGTATTCGAGATAGGCCGCGTGATGGCAGTCGTGCAGCAGCGCGGTGCGGAACGCCGCCAGGCATTCGCCGCGCGGGTCGCGCACCGACGGATAGACGATTCCCGCGCCGCCGGCATTGCGCACCGCGCGGCCGAGCGCCTGGCCGGCGCTGTAATCGAGCGGGTGCAGCAGCGCCGGATCGCGTTGCGGCCAGGCGCGCACGTCGACCGCGTCGCCTTGCGCGAACACCGTGTAGAGCCGCATCTGCTGGCGCATCGGCGGCTCCTTCGTGGCGGCCAGGAACAGCGCGCCGTGATAGCGCGTTTCCGCGATCGCCGTATCGCGCGAGCGCGCGCAGTAGAACACGCCGTAGCTGCCGTCGGAAAAACGGCTGCCTTGCGGATTCAGGTGCGTGAACGCGGCCATGATCGGCCCCCAGCCGTGCCCGTAGCGCCGCTCGGCGGGCGGCACGAGATCGAGCGTGCCGACTTCGTTGCGGATCCGGTCGTTGGTCAGCGATTCGAGCGCGTACAGCGCGTCGAAATCGTCCGCCGAGGCCACCCGGTCGAACAGGTTGATCGCCGGGAACCGGGTGGGAATCACGCGATAGGCGGGCGCCCAGTCGACGGCGGCCGTGGGCCATTGTTGTGCTTGGATCGGCAGTGTCACGCCCAGCCACCTCGCATCGCGTCGAGATATTGCCGGACGGCGACCAGATCGCCGACATTGCCGGCCAGCATCCGGTCGAGGGCGCGCCTGCCGCCGAACGGCGCCGCGTCGTTGGGCCGCTTGACCCATGCATCGGCAGCGGACGGCTGCGGCAGCAGGATCTGCAGCGCCTTGTAGATGCCGAGCAGCAACGATAGCCGCTCGAGCGTATCGCGCGGCAGCCGCGCCGATTCCGGCGCGGCCTTCCACTTGAAGAACGTCGAACGGCCGGGCGACCCGAGCAGCACGATCTGCTCGTCGATCGTCAGCTCCCAGTCGCGCGCGATGTTGAAAAACGCACGCAGGCCGGCCGCCGACATCTGCGCGACCGAGGCCTGCGGCGGGGCGGAATGCGAATCGTAGGCGGGCTGTGACATGATCGTTAGTCTCGAAACGAATTTACTAACAAGATTAGTCCATTTTCGTATTTTTGCAAGGGTCGACACCCGTCGATCGACCTGCGCATCCGCCAAAACGATATTTTTTGTCCATTCTGGACTCTTATTTTATTTTCTGCGTTAATGGCCGTGCGGACACCGCGCGCAGACGCGGTTCGTGTCCGTGGAGCCGTGCCGCACTGAAACCGGAAGCCCCGCCAAGGAACGCACCATGAAGAGACTGATTGCCGCTGTTTCGATCGCCCTGCTCGCGGTATCGGCAGGCCCTGCCGCCGCGAAGGACTGGACCACGATCCGCTTCGGCACCGACGCCAGCTACGCGCCGTTCGAGTCGAAGGCGCCCGACGGCAAGCTCGTCGGTTTCGACATCGACCTCGGCAACGAGATCTGCGCCCGCCTGAACGCGAAGTGCGTGTGGCTCGAGAACGATTTCGACGGGATGATTCCGGCGCTGAAGGCGAAGAAGTTCGACGCGGTGCTGTCGTCGATGTCGATCACGCCGCAGCGCGCGCAGCAGATCGGCTTCACGACGAAGATCTACAACCAGCCGACGCGGCTCGTCGTGAAGAAGGGCTCGCCGCTGCTGCCGACGGCCGAATCGCTGAAGGGCAAATCGATCGGCGTCGAGCAGGGCACGACGCAGGAAACGTATGCGAAGGCGTACTGGGGCAAGCAAGGCGCGAACGTCGTGTCGTACCAGAACCAGGACGGCGTGTACGCCGACCTGACCTCGGGCCGCCTCGACGCGGCGCTTCAGGACGAGGTGCAGGCCGCGATCGGGTTCCTGAAATCGCCGCGCGGCGCGAACTACACGTTCGTCGGCCCCGAACTCGTCGACGAGAAGGTGCTCGGCATCGGCGCCGGCATCGGGCTGCGCAAGGAGGACACCGACCTGAAGGCGAAGATCGATCGCGCGATCCTCGACATGGTCAAGGACGGCACCTACAAGCGGCTCGCATCGAAGTACTTCGACTTCGACATCTACGGCGGCTGAAACGGCGTCGCGCGCGTACGGGCGCCACCCTCGTCGCGCGCGTCCGACCGCCCTCCCTTCACCATCGGACGGCAACGGCGTGGCGCCGTGTGCCGTCGCATCGGATGCATCGACCGTCTCGCCCGCGGCGCGACGTCGCGCATTTCATTCGGATTGCAGATCGATCGTTCGCGGCAGCGCTGCGCGGCGCGAACGGCGACCGTACCGCTTCGGTCAGTACGCGAAGACCGGGCGTCGAGGTACCGGCGCCCGTACGCACATGCCCTTGCGAATCGGGTTGGCATGCAGAAAAGCGCCGACCCGGCGCGGGTGACCGGCACTCAGCCGGATCCGCCTCGCGCCGGGCGCGGAGAGATGGCCTGTCGATGCATGCCGGCGGGCTGCGAGAACGACGTCCGACCCGCGATGCGTCGAATCACTGCGATCGCGGCCTGCCGGCCGCGGCGTGTGGCGATCGATCATTTTTCTACCCCGTTTCAGTCTGATGCTTGTTCCGGCAACCGGACGCAGCCGGTGCCCCGACGATCGGGCGACGACGTTCCGTGCACGCCGGAACGCGGCTGCTTCACCGCGCTCCGTCGCCGCATCCCCGCGGACTGCATCCGGGCCGGCACCGGCAGGGTTCGCTGCCGGCCCGGTCGGACCTGGTGTCGTCGACTTTCGCACGCCCACCTTCGCAAGGAGCGGGCCAGCTTCGCGCGAGCCCGTCCGGACAAGGCGTCGATCGGGCAATGCGGCGGCGGGAACGGGTGCGGCATGCCGAAGGTTGCGAAACTGAAACACGCGGCGCGCGGCACGCGCCGGCCGCACGGCGGCCAAGCCTTGCCGGATAAGGCTGAACAATGCGGCGCGGCATTTTTACCGATGCGCGTCCGGCCGTTCGGCGCGATTCTCCGCGCCATTTCGCGTCGCGGCCGACGCGAAATGTTTCATGCGCTTTACATGCGGCCGGCGGCATGCGGGCCGCACGTCTGCCGCGAGAGGAGTCGGCCTGCGCCGAGCCGGCCGGTTGCGGGGCTCGCCCGGCTATACTGCGAAACCGGCTTGCACCCCGTTTGCCGCGGCGTCTTCGCCGGGAAACGCCCGGCCCCACGACCCCGCTTCACACGCCGCCACGCCGCCCGAACGAACGGAACGCCCTCGATGATCCGCGTCCTCCATACCGCCGAACGCACCAGGCTGATCCGCTTCGGCGTGTCGGGCCTCGGCTCGACCGCGCTGCATGCGCTGATCGCGGCCGCGCTGTTCGCGCTGTTCGACGCCACGCCCGTGATCGCGAACGCGGTCGCGTTTGCGTGCTCGACCGCGTTCTCGTATCTCGCCAACACCCTGTGGAGTTTTTCCGCGCCCGTGACGTGGGGCAACTTCGTGCGCTTTCTCGCGGTCGCGACGGCCGGCCTGGTCGTGACGATGCTGCTTGCGCACGGCACCGAAACGCTCGGGCTCGCACGCGCGTGGAGCATCGTCGCGGTCGTGCTGTGCGTGCCGCCCGTCACGTTCCTGCTGCACCGGCTCTGGACCTATCGCTGACGCGGTGCGCGTATCGCGCGCACCGCTCAGCCGACCCGCTGATGCTCCGCGTCGCCGGACGGCGCACCGTCGTGCCCGCCGCTGTCGCCGTTCCCGCCGTTGTTGTCGTGCTCGTTCAGCCCGTGCTCGATCATCATCCGGTAGAGCGTCACGCGCGAAATGCCGAGCTCGGCAGCGGCCTTGTTGATGCGGTGATCGTTGCGCAGCAGCGCGTTCTCGATCGCGGTGCGCTCGGCCAGCGCCCTCGCCTGCTCGAGCGTGACGGGCTCGGTTTCGCCGGGCGTGTCGAGCCCGAGATCGTGCGGCGTCAGCAGCCGGCTCTCGGCCATCACGATCGCGCGCCGCACGCGGTTGATCAGCTCGCGCACGTTGCCGGGCCACTCGTAGCGCCGCATCGCGTCGAGCGCGGCCGACGTGAAGCCGCTGATCTTGCGGCCGCTGTCGGCCTTGTACTTCTGCAGCACGTAATGCGCGAGGATGTCGATGTCCTTGCCGCGCGCGCGCAGCGGCGGCTCGTGGATGCGCAGCACGCACAGGCGGTGATAGAGATCCGCGCGGAAGCGCCCGGCCTCGACCGCGCCGTCGAGATCGACGTGGGTGGCCGAGATGATCCGCACGTTGACCGCGATCGATTCCTGCCCGCCCAGCCGCTCGATCTTCCCTTCCTGCAGGAAGCGCAGCAGGCTGGCCTGGCTTTCGACCGGCATGTCGCCGATTTCGTCGAGGAACAGCGTGCCGCCGTTCGCCGATTCGATCCGGCCCGCGCGCCGCTGGTTCGCGCCGGTGAATGCGCCGCGCTCGTAGCCGAACAGTTCCGACTGCAGCAGATGGTGCGGAATCGCGCCGCAATTGATCGCGACGAACGGCCCCTTCCCGCGCCCGGAACGCTCGTGAATCGCCAGCGCCGTCAATTCCTTGCCGGTGCCCGATTCGCCCGAGATGAACACGCTCGCGTCGGTCTTCGCGACCTTGCGGATCGTGCTGAACAACTGCTGCATCGCCTCGCAGTTGCCGATCATCCCGTGCTCGCCGATCGACGCCGCGTAGGCCGCGCCGTCGACCCGGTCGAGCGCGGCCATCCCGCGCGCATGGCCGAGCACGTGCGAAATCCACTCGTAGGGCAGCGGCAGCGTCACGTAGTCGAAACAATAGCTGCGGATCAGCTCGCGCACGGCGGGGCCGATCGTGACGCCCGCCTGCGCGATGGAAATCCAGCCGATCGACGGCTGGCTCAGGCACGTCTTCAGCGCGGGATAGTCGCGCGACGTGAACCCGGTGAAGTCGACCAGCCCGGCGGCCACGCTCACGCCGGACGTCATGTTCTGCGCGGCGCCGGCCGTCTTCGCGACGGCGATTTCCCAGCCGAGCCCGCGCAGCTGCTCCAGCAGCGGTTCGTCGGGCGAGCGCATGATCACGAACAGCTTGCGCCCGTCCTCGGGAGCGGTGACGGACACATGCGTCAGCTCGGGCGCCGCGGGCCCGTTTGCGTCAGGTGACCTAGCAACCATCGTTGTTCCCCGCTTGGCATTGGTATCGCGCGCGCCGGCTCACCGTCGCGTACGACGGACCTCGATCGAACCGACATATTGGCCGCATTTCCGTCCGAATAAAATCCCCCCGCGCACGAATCGCGCAAGAGGTGGACAGTGTCATGAACGGTATATCGATGCCGCCGTCGCGCGGCTAGATGGGTGTTATCCCGGTGGCGTGCGCGGCACGCACGGTTGCGCGCCCCGCAAAGCCGCGCCGGCGCTGGTGCGCGGCGTTCTCGGCCGATGCCGAGTCGCTCGGCGCGGCTCGCCGCCGCATGCGTGCGCGACGGACCGACCGGTCGGCCGGACACCGGTGCGGCCGGTTCCGGTTGATTTCGATCAATCGTCAGAGGTAGCCGGCTGATGCACGAACGCAACACGCGCGGCCCGCCGCCGCGCAGGCCGGCGCGACGCCCGCCTCAGCGGCCCGACGCGAGCGGGGCCGGCGTATTCGCGCGGCCGCGGCCGGCCGGCGCCCCGCCGGGGTCGCCGTAGGCGGCGGCGAGCGCGTCGACCCGCGCAAGATGGTGGCGATTGTCGTGATCCCACGGATGGAAACCGGGCCGGAAGAAGCTCAGCCATTCGCCGGCGATGCGCGGAAACAGGCCGCGACGCGGCCCGTACAGGAACGCGATCATCCGCAGCATGCCCCGCACGTGATGGCCGGCGCCGCGATCACGCCACAGCAGCGTCGCGTGCATCAGGAACACGGTCGGCCAGAACGTCAGCGTCGTCAGCAGATAGACGCCGATGCGGACCAGGTAGCGGCGCAGCCCCGGCTTCATCGCGGCGTTCCATACGTCGAACGACACGGCCTTGTGCTCGGTTTCCTCGAGCGCGTGCCAGATCCACATCTGACGATAGCCCTCGACCGAACCGTCGAGACGCGTGGGATCGCGCAGCAGCCAGTCGGCGAGCATCGCGGTGTAGTGTTCCGCCGCGACCGTGTGCGCGAGCTGCACCGAGTGCGGCAGCTTGCGCTTCATGTAGCCGAGCACCGCCCACACGCGCTGGTCGAGCTTGCGCGCGGGCAGGCGGTTCGCCTGCATCAGCTCGTTGTACTCGATGTGTTCGCGGGTGTGCATCGCCTCCTGGCCGATGAAGCCCAGCACCTGTTGCTTCAGCACGGGATCGTCGATCCGTTCGCGGTAGTTGCGCACCGAATCCATGAAAAAGCGTTCGCCGGCCGGGAACAGCAGCGACAGCGCATTGAAGAAATGGGTCACGTGCGACCCGAGGCCATGCCAGTCCTTCGCGCGTTCGACCGGCAGGTCGAAGCGCAGGTCGCGACGCACCGGCATGATCCCGGCCGCGGTGACGGAAGCGGCTGACTTCATTTCATCGTTCTCCTGTTTCGGGCGCGGCCCGGCGCGTCGTCCGACGCGACCGGTGCAACCCCGGACGGCGCATCCCGCGCCGCCAAAATCTTGACATCGACAGATGTAACGATAGGCCGCCGGTGCCGGCGCGCGCAAGCCGCGCGGTAGATGCGCGCTTCCAAACAGGGCACGGTCGGAAACGCGGAAAAAGCGGCGCTGGAGCAGCGTCCGTGCGGGCCGTCATTCGAACGCGCGTGGCCGCCCGCGAACGATGTGCGACGCCCGGCGCCGGGTTGCGCCGGCAGCCCGCAAGCCCCGTGCGGCGGGCGCCCGGCCGAAGCCGGCGGCGCCATGCGGCCTGCCGCCGGGCACTCCGGTCGCACCGATTCATACGCACGGCGCCCTTGTGCGGTGCAACCGCGCCTGCACCGCCCCCGGAGACATTCAAACGCGCGTTCCATTTGCGTTTCCGGCAGCTGCGGCCACGGCATGCCGCCGCCGTCGGCGCGGCCCGCGCGGCGAGCCTGCGCGACGTGCGGCGGCCCGCTGCGCGCTCGCCTACAATAGCGGTCTTGTTCACCCTATTTCAGGAGAAGTCATGTCTGTCACCACGACCGAATCGGGCCTCAAATACGAAGACCTGACCGAAGGCACCGGCGACGTAGCGCAAGCCGGCCAGACCGTCAGCGTCCACTACACGGGCTGGCTGACCGACGGTCAGAAATTCGATTCGAGCAAGGATCGCAACGACCCGTTCGCTTTCGTGCTCGGCGGCGGCATGGTCATCAAGGGCTGGGACGAAGGCGTGCAGGGCATGAAGGTCGGCGGTGTACGTCGCCTGACGATCCCGCCGCAACTCGGCTACGGCCCGCGCGGCGCAGGCGGCGTGATTCCGCCGAACGCCACGCTCGTGTTCGAAGTCGAACTGCTCGCGATCTGACGCGGCACGCCGCCGCCGGCCGGCACGCTGCGCCATGACGCACCTTCCGTCCCCCACCGTCGCACTGCATCGCTACGACGCGCTCGAAGCGTCGGACGTGCACGACTTTCACCAGATCGTGCTCGGCATCGACGGTGCGATGGTGATGGCGGTGGACGGCGTCAGCCGGCGTCTCGACCGGCACGGCGCGTGGCTGGTTCCGGCCGGCGCGCGCCACGATTACGCGGGCCTGGGCGAGAACCGCCAGCTCGTGCTCAACCTTCCGGTCGCGTCGCTCGCGGTGCCGCAGCGGCTGTTCGACAGCGCGCGTGCGATGGCGATCGATCCGGCGCTGACGTCGCTGGTCGCGCAGATCGCGGCGGCCGCCGCGCAGCTCGAAACGCCGGCCGGCGACGCGCAGCACGCGGCCGCCCGCCGGTTCCAGTGGCAGGCCGCCGCGCGGCTGTGCGGCGCGCTGCTCGACGAACGCGGCATCGCCGCGCCCGCGGCAGGCCTCGATTTCGCGCGCATCGACCGCTGGCTGCGCGCGCGGCTCGCCGAGCCGCTGCGCATCGCCGATCTCGCCGCGCACTGCGGCTATGGCATGCGCCGGTTTCATCAACTGTTCGTCGACGCGTTCGGCGAAACGCCGCATCGCTACCTGCAGCGGCTCAGGCTCGACGCGGCCGTGATCCTGCTCGCCGACGGCCGGTATCCGCTCGTCGATATCGCCGGGATGGTCGGCTTCGCGGATCAAAGCACGTTCACGCATGCGTTCACGCGGCGCTTCGGCATGGCGCCCGGACGCTGGCGCGGCGAACGGCACTGAGCAGGCTCGTGCGCCCGTTCTGAGCGCGTGCCGGCGCATGTCGCGGCACGGTTCTTCGGCAAACCGCACAGCCTCCGCTTCGCTTCCCGCACTTTCCCGCTCGCCGCCTCCGCCACCGCGCATCGCCCGTATCGACGCTTCACGTCCCGCTGAAACATCGTCCGCCCGTCGCGTCCTACGATCGACGCATGGACAAGACCGCCCCCTCCTCCGCCTTCCCGCCCGCACTCGCCCGCGTCGTCGCGACCGTCAGCACCGGTTTCGTCGTCACGCAGCTCGACGTGACGATCGTCAACATCGCGCTCGCGCATCTCGCCGGCGACCTGCACCTGCCGGTTGCCGGCCTGCAGTGGGTCGTCGATGCGTACACGCTCGCGTTCGCGGTGCTGATGCTGTCGGGCGGCGCGCTCGGCGATCGCTTCGGCGCGCGCCGCCTGTACATCGGCGGCCTCGTGCTGTTCGCGCTCGCGTCGCTCGCGTGCGGCGCCGCGACCGCGCCCGCGATGCTGGTCGCGGCCCGCGCGCTGCAAGGCGTCGGCGCGGCGGCGATGCTGCCCAATTCGCTCGCGCTGCTCAACGACGCGTGCCGGCACGACCCGCACCTGCGGGCGCGGGCCGTCGGCGGATGGACGGCGGCCGGCGCGATCTCGATCGCGGCCGGCCCCGTGGTCGGCGGCCTGCTGATCGCGGCGTGGGGCTGGCGCGGCATCTTCCTCGTGAACCTGCCGCTATGCGCGGCCGGGCTCGCGGCCGCGCTGGCCTGGATACCCGCACGCCGTGCCGGGGCGACGCCGGCCGCGCCGTCCCGGTCCGTCCGCGCACTCGACCTGCACGGCCAGTTCATCGCAATCGTGATGCTCACCGCGCTGACCGGCGCCGTGATCGAATGGCGGCCGCTCGGCTTCGCGCATCCGCTCGTCGCCGGCGGCTTCGCGCTGGCGGCGCTGGCCGCGCTCGCGTTCGTCGTGGCCGAAACGCATACGGCCACGCCGATGCTGCCGCTGTCGCTGTTCCGCCATCGCACGTTCAGCGCGGCCGTGCTGTTCGGCATCTGCGTGAACCTCACGTACTACGGCACCGTGTTCGTACTCGCGCTCTATCTGCAGCGCGCACGCGGCGAATCGGCGTTGCAGGCAGGCCTCGCGTTCCTGCCGCTGACGGGCGGCTTCCTGCTGTCGAACCTCGCAAGCGGCCGCGTCGTCGCGCGTCACGGCCCGCGCGTGCCGATGCTGGCGGGCGCGCTCGTCGCCGCGCTCGGCTACGGATCGCTGCACGTCGCCGACGCAGCGACGCCGCTGGCCGTCCTGCTCGTGCCGTTCCTCTTGATTCCGACCGGCATGGGTTTCGCGGTGCCGGCGATGACGACCGCCGTGCTTGCGTCGGTCGCGCCCGAGCGGGCGGGCATCGCGTCGGCCGTGCTGAATACCGCGCGGCAGGCCGGCGGCGCGATGGGCGTCGCGGCGTTCGGCGCACTCGCCGGCGGCGGCGGCGCGGCACAGGTCGTGAACGGATTGCGGATCGAGACGGCCGTGTCGGTCGCGCTGCTGGTCGCGGCCGCACTGCTCGCCACGCAGGTGCGGCCCGATGCGCATCGCCGCGCCGCGCCCGCGCGTCAGGCCATGCCGGCGGCCGACTGAAAGCGGACGGTCATGCGTCGCCGGGATCGCGCTGGACCAGGTGACGCCACGGAAACACGTTCTCCCTGAAATGGCTCACGTAGCCGCCGCTGCCGGCCTGGATCACGCTGAACGACAGCCGCGGATGCAGCGCCTGCAGCGCGTCGAGCGCCTCCCGATCGAGACAGGTATTCCTCAGCGCCAGCGTATGGAGCCGCTGGCCGGCCGGGCTCCTCAACAGGCGCTCGTACGCATCGAACGACGTCACGCTGCCGGCGTCGCGGCGGTGCTTCCACGTTGAATGCAATTCCGTCGATTCGGAAAAATCGAGCCAGCCGAGCGACGGCAGGCTGTCGCTGCCGGCCAGACGGTCGATGAACTGCTGCGTATCGGATCCGCCGCCGATGCGCAGCCGGTTCAGATGCGCGAGCGGCACCGCGAAGAACGCCGCATCGGGCGCGTTCGGCACGGTCAGCTCGGCGAGAAACGGCGCCTTCGCGACGAAGCGGGCGATCTCGCCGCCCTCCTGCATGATCCGGCCGCGACGCACGATCATCGACTGGTTGCGATCGGCCGGCTCGGTGGGCCTGACGTACAGCGAACGCAGCATCGGGAACCGCGCGTCCGAATCGAGCAGCGGACCGAAATCCCATTCGCGCGTGCCGTTCGCGCCTTCGTCCGGGCCGCTGAACGCGAGGTCGGTCACGCACGCCGCCACGTCGCGTTCCGCGAGGCATTGCAGCATCCAGTCGAACGGCTCGTCCCAGGCGCCGCCGAAGTACCGGACGTGCAGCCCGGCCCGCATCGGCGCAACGGCGACATGGTTGAAATCGGTCAGCCACAGCGGCTCCGCCGGATCCGCATGATCGCGCCCGTCCTCGGCCCCTTCCTGCTCGCAGTAGTCGTGGATCCTGCGCTGCAGGTCGAGCAGCCGCCGATAGCCGGCGGAATCCAGCGGGTGGGACATGGCGATGCGGCTCCGGTCAGGACGATCGCGACAGTCTATCCGACGGTACGGCGATCGCGCGCGCCACCCGGCACCCGCCACGCAACAGGTTGCATTTTAAAACTACTTTTCCTACACTCACACCAGTTTTAATTTGCAACTACATTGCGAGAGGGAACCCATGGATTCTTCCTGTCAGTCCGGCGGCGTTGCCGCGAGCCCGGCCACGCACGCGGCGTCTCCGGCCGACGGCGGCCGCCTGTCCGCCGCAAGTGTCGCGCTGCTGGCCGTCTGCTGCGCGGCGAGCGTCGCGAACGTCTACTACGCACAGCCGCTGCTCGATTCGATCGCGCGGGATTTCGGCGTGCCGCAGGCCGCCGTCGGCGGCGTCATCACGGCCACGCAGCTCGGCTGCGCGCTCGCGCTGCTGTTCGTCGTGCCGCTCGGCGACCTGCTGAACCGCAAGCGCCTGATCACCGTGCAGCTTCTGCTGCTGACGGCCGCGTGCATCGGCGTGGCCGCGGCGTCGACGCGCGTCGCGCTGCTGGCGGGCATGATCGCGATCGGGCTGCTCGGCACCGCGATGACGCAAGGGCTGATCGCGTGCTCGGCCGCACTCGCGGGCGCCGGCGAACGCGGGCGCGTGGTGGGCGCCGCGCAGGGCGGCGTCGTGATCGGGCTGCTGGCCGCGCGCTCGCTGGCCGGCGTCGTCACCGATATCGCCGGCTGGCGGGCCGTCTATCTCGCGTCGGGCGCGCTCACGCTCGCGATGCTCGTCGTGCTGACGCGGCTGTTGCCCGACATGGACGAACCGCGCGAGCGCATCGGTTACGCCGCCTTGCTGCGTTCGATGGTGTCGCTGCTGCGCGACGTGCGCGTGTTGCGCGTGCGCGGTGCGATCGCGCTGCTGATGTTCGCGGCGTTCAGCATCTTCTGGAGCGCCCTCGTGCTGCCGCTCAGCGCGCCGCCGCATTCGATGTCGCATACGCAGATCGGCGCGTTCGGCCTCGTCGGCGCATTGGGCGCGGCGGCGGCCGCACGCGCGGGCCGGCTGGCGGATCGCGGGCGCGGCGAAGCGACCACCGGCGCCGCGCTCGCGCTGCTCGCGTGCTCGTGGCTGCCGCTCGCGTTCGGCAATACGTCGATCGCGCTGCTGATCGTCGGCATCGTGCTGCTCGACATCGGCGGACAGGCCGTCCACGTCGTCAACCAGAGCATGATTTTCGAGGCGCGACCCGATGCGCATGCGCGCCTCGTCGGCTGCTACATGCTGTTCTACTCGGCCGGCAGCGGGCTCGGCGCGATCGCGTCGACGATGATGTATGCGCGCGCCGGATGGACCGGCGTGTGCACGCTCGGCGCGGTCGTGAGCGTCGCGGCGCTCGGCTTCTGGGCCGCGACGCGCCGGCGCGCGTGACGCGTGCGGGCATCGCGTATCGCATGGAAGCGGGCTCGCCCGTCGCGGGCGGCGTGCGCCCGAGCCGACCGCACGCCGCGCCGCTCGCCGGCCCGGCGTGCGCGATGCCCGTTGCGGCCGCTCAGCCCGCCGCCCGGATCGCCTCTTCGTACACGCCGGCGACGCGCCGCGCGATGACCGCGTTGTCGAAATGATCGCGCGCGTAGCGCTTGCACGCGGTCTCGTCCGGCAGCGCGATCGAACCCGACAGCGCGGCGCCGAGCCCCTCGGCAATCGCGGCTGCGCCCGTGGACGGCAGCACGAGATCGTTCGACAGCCCCGCGACCGCCTCCGGCAGCCCGCCCACCGGCGTGACCAGCACCGGCGTGCCGGACGCCAGCGATTCGACGGTGATCAGCCCGAACCCTTCGAGCGCGACCGTCGGCACGACGCTGACCGTCGCCGCGCGATACAGCGCCGCGAGATGATGGTCGGGCACGAAGCCGAGCAGCTTCACGTTGTCCCGCAGCCCCGCCGCGTCGATGCGCTGCTGCAGTTCCTCGCCGATCTTGCCCTTGCCGGCGATCAGCAGCAGCACGTCCGGGTGACGGTGCCTGACGAGGCCGATCGCGTCGATCAGGTCCTCCAGCCCCATGCGCCGCACGAGCCGCCGCACGGCCAGCACGATCGGCCGGTCCTGCGGCAGTTGCAGCCGGCGCCGCGCGTCGCCGGGCGTGAGCGGCGTATCGAACTGCGCGGTATCGACGCAGCCGGGAATCACGCGCACGCGCGACGGATCGATCCCGTAGCGGTTCGTCAGGATCTGGCCGAACGCCTGCGACAGCACGATCAGCCGCGACGAGCGCGTATAGACGGCCTGTTCGAGATAGCGCTTCGCGCGCTGCCCGAGCGACGCCGCGCCCTCGACCTGGCTTTCGTCGGCCCACGGCCCCTGGAAATGCGACACCTGCGGAATGCCGCGCGTCACGTCGAGGCCCGGGAACGTGTACAGCGCGAAGTGCGACGAGATCACGTCCGGCCGCGCGCTGCGGATCTCCGCGCGCAGCGCGCGCCGTGCGGCGAGCATCCGGCGCGCGAGCGGCTCCGTCGCGGGGCCGAAGCCCTGGATCGAGCCGCCGGTGTCGTCGGCGACCTTCGGCGAGCCGGCGACGAGCCCGCGCACCTCGACGCCCGCGCCCGGCAATGCGCCGACGAGCGAGTAATACATCCGGTCGAGGCCGCCCGCGCGTTCGGGAAACCAGTGCATGCCGATCTGCAACGATCTGATCGGCCGGGAAGATGAGGACATCACGATGGCTCCTGCGTGACCGCATGCTCGACCCGCTCGAATGCGGACGGCTGCGAGGGTTGGCCGATGCGCCGGTAAAGCGCGACGTACTGGGCGCCCATGTGCGCCCAGCCGAAACGGGTCATCAGTTCGCGCGCGGCGTCGCCCATCGCGCGACAGGTGTCGCGGGACGCCGCGAGCGTTTCGATCGCCCGGGCGAGCGCGGCCGGATCGTCCGGGTCCTCCAGCACGATCCCGCAGTCGCGCGTGATGATTTCCGCGCCGCCCGCCGTGCGCGCGGTGACGACCGGCAGCCCGGCCGCCATCGCCTCCAGCAGCGACAGGCTCATCGCCTCGTAGCGCGACGGAAAGACATACGCGTCGACCGAGCGCATCAGCGTCGGCATGGTTTTCACCAGGCCGAGGAAATGCACGCGCGCATCGATGCCGAGCGCGCGCGCCTCGTCCGGATACGGGCTGCCGGGCAGATAGCCCGCGACCGCGAGATGCACGTTTGCCGGCAGCTTCGTCAGCGCCTTCAGCACGGTGCCGAGATTCTTGCGCGGCGTGCGCAGGTCGCCGACGAACAGCAGCAGGAACGCGTCGCCCGGCAGCCCGAACGCCGCCCGATCGGCCTGCGCGCCCGCGAACGCGCCGCCGTCGACGCCGTTGTAGATCACGCTGATCTTGCCGCGGTCGATGCCGAGCGCGGCGATCTCGTCGGCCACCTTCTGCGACACGGCGGTGATCGCGCGCGAACGCCGGTAGGCCCAGCGCTCGAGCACGGCATTCACGCGCGTATAGACGTACTGGTACGCCGACCACGGCCCCTTCGCGGGCCCGAACGGATAGTACGGACTCTTGAACCAGCCGCCGTGCACGAAGTGCGCGGTATTCACGTCGGCCCCGATCCACGAGATGAAGCCGTTCACGTGCAGCACGTCGTAGTCGCCGCGGTGCGCGCGCAGCCAGGCCGCGCTCTTCAGCGCGAACACCTGCTGCCTGACGAGATTCGACGGCCAGAAGCCGCCGACCTTCACGGGCACCCAGCGCACGCGCGGGTCGGCCAGCAGCTCGGGCGCGACGTGCGACGCGACCAGCGTGACCTCGCACTGCTCGGCCAGCGCCGCGCGCGCGATTTCGTAGTTGACGCGGCCCTGGCCGTCGTTATGCCGCACGACGTGCGTGACGATCGCGATTTTCAATGGTCGCCTCCCCGTAAGTGCGCGGCGGCCGGCAGGCGTTGCGCCTTCTGCCAGTGCGCCGCGGCAAGAATCGAAAACATGGCCGTGAACATCAGCAGCCCGCCCGTGCCGATCAGCGAGTTCGTGAACACGAGCATCGCGAGCGTCGACAGGCACAGGCTCAGGCATGCGCCGACGAACTTGTCCTTGCGCAGCCTGAACGCCGCGCGCAGCGTGCGGCCGAACAGCATCGCGACGCCGGCGAGGTACAGCAGCGTGCCGGGCCAGCCGAGCACGAACGGCACGTTCATCACGCCGCTGTCGAAGCTGCCGTACTTGCCGAGCTCGCCGCTGTCGCTCGACAGCTTCGTGGATGCGCCGGTCGCGCCCATCCCCTCGCCGGCGACGTCGGTGAACGCCGTCTGCGCGAAGGTCGCGTAGAACTTGTTGCGGTCGTCGTAGCTGCGGTCGTCCTTCAGGTTCCCGATCGACTGGAGCCGCTGGCCGAGACGGTCGGCCACCGGCCCGACGGTCAGGAGCGGCACGCACAGCCCGACCAGCACGACGCCGCTGACGAGAATCCGCATCCGTACGCGGTTGTTCGACTGCGCGAGCTGGATCGCGAGCGCGATCACCCAGCCCCCCCACGTCGAGCGCACGAGGCACAGCGCGAACGACACGAAGCCGGCCGCCCCCGCGAACCAGCGGATCTTCTGCGGCGCCGCGAGCACGAACACCAGCGCGCCCATCATCGCGAACGCGAACGGCCCCGACGAGTTCATCGTGCTGAACACGCGCACGCCGTACGGCACCGGCTCGCCCTGCGACCCCATGTCGGAACCGATCATCCACAGCACGTCCCATTGCGGCATCACGAAGTACTGCACGACGCCGTACACGCCCATCACGAGCATCCCCCACATGAAGGTGGACAGCAGCACGTCGCGATACTCGGGATGGTTGCGCGCGTTGACCATGATGTGAAAGCCGATCAGTACCGGGTACACCCAGTTCGCGAGGTCGTAGGTGGCGGCCATCACGCCGCTCGACACGATCCCGACGAGGTACGCATACGTGAGCCCGAACAGCATCAGCAGGACGGGAATCCCGCGCCGCTGCGCGAGCACGCGGTAATGCCGGATCAGCCCGAAGCCGGCGATCATCGTCACCGCGAGCGGCGCGACCTGGATCAGGCTCGTCGGCGTGAACGCGCCCTTCGACCAGTCGGCGAGACGCCGCACCTCCGGGCTCAGGAACCACACCCACCACATGAACCCGACGTAGCGCGCCGGGCTCTTGAAATACAGCCAGATGCCGACCGCGATGGCCAGCACCGGAAACGCGAGCGTCAGCACCTTGCCCTGGTGAATGGCGATCAGCGCGGCGGTGAACGTCCACAACCCGGCCTGCCCGACCCAGTGCTTCGGTTCGGGCAAGCGGCTGCGGCGGCGCGGCGGCGCGCGTTCGGCGGCAAGCGTACTCATCGGCCCGCCCTCAGCGCGACGACGGATGCGAATCCGCAAGCGGCATCGCGCTGCCCGCGGCCGCCGGCGCAGGGCGCTGGCGCAGCATGTCGCGCGTGATCCGCACGTGCTGCTCGGCGAACGCCCGTGTGGTCAGGTCGCGCTCGCGCAGGCACGCGGCCGCGGCCCGTGCGCAGTCGAGCGCCGCGCCCGGCTCGGCGACGAAGCGCTCGGCGGCCTCGCGCATCGCCTGCGTGTCGAACGCCGGCACATAGGCGGCGGTGTCGTGCGGGAAATAGTCGCCGAGCCCGCCGACGTCGGACACGATCATCGGCTTGCCGACGGCGGCCGCCTCGAGCATCACGGTGATGCCCGACGCGTGGTGGTTCGGCCGCAGCGGCACGACGATCACGTCGGCCCACGCGTACAGCGCGTGCTGCTTCGCGAGCCCCGACGCCGCGCCGATCGTCACGTTCGGTGCATGCCACGCGCGCGGCACGCGGCGGCGCGTCGCGAGCCGCACGTCGTAGCGCGCGTCGCCGCCGAACGCGGCGAGGAACGTGCGCCAGTCGCGGTCGCGGTCGTTGCCGATCGCCGCGATCCGCAGCGGCCGGTTCGGTTGCCACTGGCGCGGCTCGCCGATCGGGAAATCCTGCGTATTCAGCCCGTAGTAGACGAACTCGGCGTCGCGCCCGAGATGGCGGCGGCACAGCTCGGCGTTGTCGCGGGCGAGCGTGGTCAGCGCATCGGCGCGCGCGAGCAGCGTGCGATACAGCCAGCGGCGCGGGGCGCCGAAGCTGCTCCACCGGTCGAACAGCCACACGCTCTGCGCGAGCAGCAGCGGGCGCCGGCCGCGCGCGCCGGCGAGCTTCAGGATCAGCGCGGCGGCGAGATGCTCCTGCTCGGTATGCGTCCAGATCACGTCGGTATCCAGTAGCGCGGCCCGGTTGCGCCATGCATGCACGACATCGAAACCGAGCGCCGCCTTCAGCGCGCGGCGCGCGATGCCGGCAACACGGCCCTCGCCGCCGTCGCGTGAATAGGTCAGCCGGAATTCGTCGGATTCGGCATGGTGATAGCCGTACAGGCAACCGATGTTCTCGCCTTTCCGGTAGGTACGCGGATCGGCGCCGTAAAACAGATGGACATGGACCTTGGTCGCGGTCATGCGAGCCCTCCTCCGGGTTCGGCTGCGCGGCGTTGCGCGCGCAGCCCGTTCAAGACGCCACCGGCGGCAGCGCCGCGCCGCGCGCGGCCGGGTTCGCGCGGCGCGCCTCGCGTGCGCCGCGGCGCACCGCGCGCCAGTGTTCGAGCACGCGGGCGCGCCGCGTGGTGTGCAGCGACAGCAGCACGTGCGCGACGCCCGGATAGACGCGCGTGCCGACCAGCGTCCACCACCACCACGCGATCTCGCGCCGGACCGGCGGCAGATGCTCGCGCAGTGTCAGCTGCAGGTTGTACGCGCCGTTGCTGAGTGCATTCAGCGACGCGGCGTCGCGCCGGTCGTCGTCGAAGCGCTCGGCCGGAAAATGGTCGACCGCGATCGCCGGGTCGTAGACGAGCTTCCAGCCGTCGCGCCGCACGTTCATGCTGAACGCCATGTCGTTGTGCACCTGCGCGCCCGCGCCGCGCAGCCGCGTGTCGAAGCGCAGCCGCTCGATCGCGGCGCGGCGGTAGCTCATGTTCGCGCCCTTCAGCATGTCGACTTCGCGCATGCCGCCGACGCCAAGATGATGATTGCCGACGATCCTGCCCGACAGCGTGAGCCGGCCGACGCGTTCGCGCGACTCGTCGAGCACGCGGCCCTTCTCGTGGACCCAGTCGCGCCCGCCGACCGCGCCCACGCGCGGATCGGCCCGGAACACGGCCTCGACGCGCGCGAGCCAGTCGGGGTGCGGCGCCGCGTCGTCGTCGGTGATCGCGACGATGTCTCCGCACGTCGCGTCGAGCCCCCGGTTCAGCGCGGCAACCTGGCCTGGTACATCGACCGGCACGATGCGCAGCGGCAGCGCGCCGCCGACGGCCGGATCGGCGAGCCGTTCGTGCGTGGCGTCGTCCTCCGGGCGCGCCACGACCACGACCTCGTCGGGCAGGCGCTGCTGCCGCTGCAGCGCCTGCAGGCAGCGCGCGAGGTCGGCGGGACGCCGGTAGGTCGGAACGAGCACGGAAATTTTCATCGTCGGGTTCTCCAGTCGGCCGGGCGGGCGGCGGGCGCGGCCCGCCCGGCTGCGTGCGCCGCGCATCAGGCGCTCAGGTATTCGTGCACGGCCGCATAGCCGCGTCCGTAGCCGCGCGCCTTCGGCGGCACGCCGTTGAAGATCCCGCCTTCCAGATCGACGCCCGCGGTGCGCAGGCGCTTGATCGCGTCGGCGATCTCGCCCTCGGTATGCATGCCCGAGCGCAGCACGAGGAAGGTCGCGCCGGCCATGCGGCCGATGATGGTCGCGTCGGTGACGGCGAGCACCGGCGGCGAATCGATCAGCACGACGTCGTAGCGCTTGCCGAGCCCCTCGAGGTATTGCGGCAGGCGCGCCGACATCAGCAGTTCGGACGGGTTCGGCGGGCGCGTGCCGGCCGCGATGAACGACAGGCCCTGCACCGGCGTGTCGCGCACGGCATCCTCGAGCGCCGCCTGGTCGCTCAGCAGCTCCGACAGGCCTGGCTGCACGGTGAGGCCGAAGTAGCGGTCGAGCAGGCCGCGACGCATGTCGGCGTCGATCAGCAGCACGCGCTTGCCCGAATGCGCGAGCAGCACCGCGAGGTTGACCGTCAGGAAGCTCTTGCCGATCCCCGGCGTCGGGCCCGTCAGCACGATCACGCGGTTCCTGGCGTCCATCAACGCGAACTGAAGCGCGGTGCGCAGGCTGCGCAGGCTCTCGACGCCGAGATCCTTCGGCCGCAGGCTCGCCAGGATCGGCCGCGCGCGGCTGCCGCCCTTCTCGGCCGCCGCGTCGAGCTTTACCTGCTCGGCGCTCTGCGGCACCAGCCCGTACAGCGGCAGGTTGAACGCGCGCTCGATGCGGTCGGGATCCTCGATGCCCTGGAACAGGTTGCGGCGCAGGAACACGACGCCGGTGCCGAGGATCAGCCCGAGGAATACCGCGGCCGACAGGATCAGCACCTTCTTCGGCTTGACCGGATCGCCCGGGCGCAGCGCCGAATCGACGAGGTGGATGTTGCCGCCGGTGCCCGCCTTCTGTACCGACAGCTCCTGCACGCGGTTCAGCAGCAGCACGTAGATGTCCTCCGCGACCTTCGCGTCGCGCTGCAGCTGGACGGCCTTCACTTCGGTGGCCGGCAGGCTGCGGAAGCGGTTGCTGAACTTGTCCTTCTCGCCCTGCAGCTCGGCGAGCTGCTGCTTCGCGGCGATCACCATCGGATGGGAATCGGTGAAGCGCTGCGCGAGCGACGCGAGCTGCAGGCGCTGCGCGGCGATCTGCTGCTCGTACTGCACGCTGCCTTCCAGATACACCTTCGCCTCGTCGCTCGCGTTGATCGAGCCCGACGTGCGCTGGTACTGCGTCAGCGCGGCTTCCGCGCGTTCGAGGTCGGCCTTCAGGCGCGGTTCCTCGCCCTGCAGGAAGTCGAGCATCTTGGTCGCTTCGGACTGCTTGGCGACCACGTGCTGGTTCAGGTACGACTGCGCGAGCGCGTTCGCGATCGCGGCGGTCTGCCCTGGGTCCTTGCCTTCGAGCGAGATCTGCACGACGCCCGTCTGCTTGCCCTGCTCGGTCACCTGGATGCCGGCCTGGAAGCCGGTGATCGCGTCGAGATCGTTATAGCGGATCACCGTGAACTGCGTGCCGGGGCGCGCGACGAGCTTCGACACGAGCAGCGTCACGCCGCCGCCCTGCGCCGCTTCGCCGACACGGCCCGACAGCAGCCGGCCGCCGTTGTCGTCGGCGAGCGCATAGGTGCCGCCCGGGCCGGCCGTCAGCGTCAGCTTCCTGCCCTCCAGCGCGGGCACGACGCCGATCGAATCGACGTCGGCGACTTCGCCGCCCCATGCGTACGACTTCAGGCCGAGCCACGGCCGCGCCGGCTCGCCCGGCGTCGCGACGCGCGCGGCGAGGCTGCCGATCACCGGCAGCGTCTTCGGCGCGACCGAGAAATTCAGCTTGAACTGCTCGACGACCGGCGCCACCACGCCGCGGCTCTTGATGATCTCGATTTCCGCATCGGTCGGCGCCTGCTGCGGGCCGCTGTTGATCACCGCACCCGTCTGCGTCTGCGTGAGCGCCTGCGACGTGTTGTCGTTGCCCTCGACCCGCACGTGCACGTCGGCCTGGTAGACCGGCTTCGCGATGTAGCAATAGAGGCCGGCGAGCGCGACGACCGTCACCGCGATGCCGAGCAGCAGCCAGATGTCGTCCATGATCACCTGGAGCAACTGGCCCAGGACGAGGTCTTCTTCCTCGGTTTTCGCGGCCGGATCCGCGTAGACATGTTTCGCTTGCGTGTTCACCATTCGTTCCCGCTTGAGTGGTGCCGGGGCGGAGGCGCCGCCCCGGCGGGCTGTCAGCGCGTGATCTGCTTCATGTAGAAAATCGTCTGGATCGTCGGCAGCACCTGCTGCAGCACGCGGTTGAACTGCACCGAGCCGGCCGTGCTGACGTAGACGACGTCGAGCGGTTGAAGCGGGAAGCGGCTCGACAGCATCAGCGCATCGGGCTGCGTCATGTCGAGACGGAACACTTCCGGCTTCGTCGGGTTGTCGCGCATCCCGCGCATCACGTAGATCCTGCGCGGGTTCGCATCGGTGTCGAGGATGCCGCCGCCCGCGGTCAGCGCGTCGGCGATGGTCAGCCGGCCCTTGAGCATCGGCACCGTGACCGGCGTCTTGACCTCGCCCATGATGAACACGCGGCTGTCGCTGCGGTCCGGCACGTTGACGATGTCGCCGGGCTGCAGCATCACGTTCTGCCGCACTTCGCCGCGATCGAGCAGGCCGTTCGCGTCGAGCGTGTAGAGCTGGCCGTCGCGCGTCAGCCGCACGCGCTGCAGATCGGCCTCGGCGGTCGAGCCGCCCGAGCGCGAGATCGCGTCGACCAGCGTCAGCGGCACGTCGCTCACCGCGAGCGGGCCCGGCTGCTTCACCTCGCCCGTCACCTGCACCTTCTGGCTGCGGAACGACAGCACGCGCACGTCGAGCTGCGGCTTCTTCACGTAGCGCGACAGGCTGGCCGCCAGCTCCTCGCGGATCTGCGCGATCGTCTTGCCGGCCACGCGGATCCGGCCGACGAACGGGAAGAAGATCGTGCCGTCGGCGGCCACCGTCTGGCCGTACGGATCGGCCTGACCCGGCAGCGCCGTCGTATACGGCTGCTGCAGCGCGCCCGCGATCGTCTGCGTCGTGTTGCCGCCGCTCGAGAACGACTGGCCCTGCGGCGTCGTCAGTTCCGGGTGGTCCCACACCGTGACGCCGAGGATGTCCTGCGGGCCGACGCGGTACACGTACTGCGCCGGATCGGCGTAGCGCCCCGGCGGCAGCGGATGCTCGACCTGCTGCTTCTGCAACTGGTCCATCACGACCGTGGCGTCGATGTAATGAACCGGGTAGGTCTCGGCCGCGGTCTGCCGGCCCTCGTCCTTCAGGTTCGACGCATCGAGGTAGTTGCCGGGCGCGGTCGCACAGGCCGACAGGAGGATGGTCAGCGCGACGGCAAGCGCCACGGGGCGCAGCGGGCGTTTCAGCATAGTTTCTGTAGCCATCCTTGAACCAGGCGTTCGATCAGTGAGTAGCTCTCGCGGTAGTCGGCCTCGGGGCCGCCGTGCGGATCGGCAATCTCGGCCCCTTCCCACTTGCCGAGCAGGTGCACCTTGCCGCGCGCGAACGGATCGACCGCCTCGACGGCCGCGATCTGTCCGCGCTCGCTGACGAGAATCAGGTCGGCGTCGCGCACGATCCGGCGCGACAGCCGGCGCGAGCGATGGGGCGTCGCATCGACGCCGCACTCGGCGAGCAGCCGCCGCATCACCGGATCGATGCCGTCGCCGTCGTTCGCCTGCACGCCGGCCGAATGGAACGTCGGGCGCGGGCCGCCGCGCGACGCGGCGTGCGACTTGAACAGCAGCTCCGCCGCCGGGCTGCGGCAGACGTTGGCGTGACAGACGATCAGGATGTTCCGGAACATGGCGGCTCGCGACGAGTGACGGGAAGCGGGTTACGCGCTCGCGGGCGCGGTGCCCGGCACCCGGGCGACGACGGCCCCGCGCGAGCCCGGCCGGCCGATCGGGTGGTACTCGATGCCCAGCTCGCGCATCGTCTCCGGCTCGTACAGGTTGCGCCCGTCGAAGATCACCGGCGCCTTCCACAGGCGGCCGAGCGCCACGAAATCCGGGCTCTTGAACGCCTTCCATTCGGTGACGATCACGAGCGCGTCGGCGTCGCGCGCGGCCTGCGCCTCGTCGTCGACGAAGGCCAGGCGCTCGAGCCGGCTCGGGTGAGCGGCGAGATCGAGCGCGAACACGCGGCGCGCCTCCTGCCGCGCGACCGGGTCGTACGCAACGACGCGCGCCCCGCGCGACAGCAGCTCGGCGATCAGCTCGCGGCTCGGCGCTTCGCGCATGTCGTCGGTGTTCGGCTTGAACGCCAGGCCCCAGACCGCGAACGTGCGGCCGGTCAGGTCCTCGCCGAAACGCGCGACGATCTTGTCGGCGAGCACGCGCTTTTGCGTCGCGTTGACCGACGACACGGCCTTCAGGATCCGCAGCGATTGACCGTGCTCGTCGGCCGTGCGGATCAGCGCCTCGACGTCCTTCGGAAAGCACGAGCCGCCGTAGCCGCAGCCGGCATACAGGAAGTGATAGCCGATGCGCGGATCGGAACCGATGCCGCGGCGCACGGCCTCGATGTCCGCGCCGAAGCGGTCGGCGAGGTTAGCCAGCTCGTTCATGAACGAGATGCGGGTCGCGAGCATCGCGTTCGCCGCGTACTTCGTGAATTCGGCCGAGCGCACGTCCATGTACAGCGTGCGCTCGTGGTTGCGGTTGAACGGCGCGTACAGCTTCTTCATCAGCTCGCGGGCGCGCTCGCCCGGCACGTCGTCGTCGCAGCCGATCACGATGCGGTCCGGCCGCGTGAAATCGTCGACCGCCGCGCCCTCCTTCAGGAATTCCGGGTTCGACACGACCGAGAACATCGGCTCGCCGCCGCGCTTCGCCAGTTCCCCGGCGACCGCCGCGCGCACGCGCCCGGCCGTGCCGACCGGCACCGTCGACTTGTCGACGATCACCTTGAAGCCGGTCATGTAGCGGCCGATGTTGCGCGCGGCCGCGAGCACGTACTGCAGGTCGGCCGAGCCGTCCTCGTCGGGCGGCGTGCCGACCGCGATGAACTGCACGTCGCCGTGCGCGACCGCGGCCTCGATATCGGTCGAGAAGCGCAGGCGGCCGGCCGAGCGGTTGCGCGCGATGACTTCCGCGAGGCCCGGCTCGTGGATCGGCACGCCGCCGTCGTTCAGGATGTCGATCTTTGCCTGGTCGACGTCGAGACAGAACACGTCGTGCCCGATGTCGGCGAGACACGCGCCGGTGACCAGCCCCACGTAACCGCTGCCGATGATAGTCAGATTCATGATGTGTCGGACCTCTTGACCAATGATTCGAAATTCGTCGCGCCGCAGCGCCCGCGCGGCCCCGGCGTGCCGCGCTCAGTACGCGTTGCTGCCGGTAAAGCCTTTCCAGAGCGTCAGCACGACGATCTTGATGTCGAGCCAGAACGACCAGTTCTGCATGTAGTACAGATCGAGCTTCACGCGCCCCATCATCTTCTCGATCTGGTCGGTCTCGCCGCGAAAGCCGTTGATCTGCGCCCAGCCGGTGATGCCCGGCTTGATCCGGTAGCGGAACATGTAGCCCTTGACGAGATCCTTGTAGATGTCGTCGTGCGCGAGCGCGTGCGGACGCGGGCCGACGACCGACATCTCGCCCTTCAGCACGTTGATGAACTGCGGCAGCTCGTCGAGGCTCGTGCGGCGCAGGAACCGGCCGACCGGCGTCACGCGCGCGTCGTTCTTCGTGGCCTGCGTCACGTGCCCGGCCGCTTCCTGGTGCACCTTCATCGAGCGGAACTTGTAGATCTCGAACTCGTGCCCGTCGATGCCCTTGCGCTTCTGGCGGAAGAACACCGGCCCGCGCGACGTCAGCTTGATCAGGCCGGCGATCAGCACCATCGCCGGCGCGAGCGCCGTCAGCGCCGCCAGCGCGAACAGCCGGTCGAACACGAACTTCGGCAGGATCCGCACGTCGGTGATCGGCGACGCCGCGAGGTTGATCGCCGGCACGCCGAGCAGCTCGACCACGTCCTGGTTGAAGAACGACAGCGTGCGCACGTCCGGGATGAAGCGGATATTCACGAAGTCGTGGCGGAACACGGTCACGATATGGTGAATCCGGCGTTCCTCGGTGATCGGCAGCGTGAGCCACAGCTCGCTGATCGCCCGGCTGCGCACCAGCCACACCAGCGATTCGAACTGCCGCTCGATGCGCACGTCGTCGAGCGCGACCTCGCCCGGCGCCTCGCTTTCGTCGTACACGCACACCGGATTGAAGCCCGCTTCCGGTCGCGCCCGCATCTGCGCGATCAGCCGCCGCGCGGCCGGCGTCCCGCCGACGATCGCCACCGCCTTCAGGTTGTAGCCGCCGCGCCGCAGTTGCCGCAGCACGACGTGCACGCACGTCTTCGAGCCGACGAGCAGCGCCATCGTCACGACCGCCCAGTAACCGAGCCACAGCCGCGACAGGTCGCCCGACTGGTGAAAGCTGAAACTCATCAGGATGCCTGCCAGTTCGACCGCGAGCCACGCGAACGCGACACGGCCGACCAGCCCGACGAGACGCTTGCCGCGCCACGACTGATAGATGCCGAAGGCGGGGAAGCACACGACGACCAGCAGGCAATCGAACAGCATCATCGTGCGCTGCAGGTCGTCGAGCCCGATGGCGCCACCGTGCAGCGCGGCGGCGATCAGCGCCCCCGCCACGACCATCGCGATATCGATGACTCTCGCCAGCACGCTCAACATGTCCGCTTCCTCTTTGAACAGGCGTTCGTCGAACCGCGCGTCGTGCGACCCGTGCCGCACCTTCGATTCAAACGTTGCATGACGCTATTGAAGCGGCAAGAAAATTCCGCCTCAAGCGCACAAGTATTTCGAAAAATAATCGGAAATTCTTGCCGTTTCTCTTTTTAATTAATTCGGCAGGTTTTCCCGAAAAGATCCCGATCGGGGAATTTTCAGGAAGCTTAACGATTTCCTCCAGCCCTTTGCCGGCTGTCATGTCAGACTCACCGTCGGAATTATTTTTTTATTTTTTATTTGCATCGAATGTTGCCGTCGAAAATTCCTCCGGACGATCCCACGGCGAATAACCGGCAATGGGCCCGGTTTTATTGTCGATTTACTTCATGCTAAAACGGCAGGCACCGACTTCAACCGTGGAGAGTGTCATCATGAATGCTCCGGCCGTGGCTGCCGAAACGCGCCATTCCTCTTGCGCCCCCTCCGCCGCCGGCACGCGCGTCGCCGTGCAGCCGGTGATTCTTGCCGGCGGCTCCGGCACGCGTCTGTGGCCGATGTCGCGCGAGCGTTTTCCCAAACAGCTGATCGGCCTGCTCGGCGAGCATTCGCTGCTGCAGTCGACCGCGCTGCGCCTCGACGGCCTGACGGCCGACCATCCGCTGAACGACGACGTGCTGATCGTCTGCGGCGAGGATCACCGCTTCACGACCGCCGAGCAACTGCGCCTGACCGGCAAGTCCGCGTCGATCATGCTCGAGCCGCTCGGCCGCGACACCGCCCCCGCCCTGACGCTGGCCGCGCTGCGGCTCGTCGCCGGCGGCCAGGACGCCGTGATGACCGTGATGCCGGCCGACCATGCGGTCGCCGATCTGCCGCGCTTTCACGCGGCCGTCGCGGCCGGCGTGCGCTGCGCGGCGCAGGGCCGGATCGCGACGATGGGCATCGCGCCCACGCACGCGGAAACCGGCTACGGCTACCTCCGCGTCGGCGCGCCGCTCGACGCCGCGGACACGAGCGGCCTCGACGTGCGCCGCCTCGAGCGTTTCGTCGAAAAGCCGCATCTCGAACTTGCCCGGCAGTACGTCGCATCGGGCGAATACTGGTGGAACAGCGGGATCTTCATCGTTCGCGCATCGGTGTGGCTGAACGCGATCCGGCAGCTCGAACCGGCGATCCACGCGGCCTGCGAGCAGGCCGTGGCCCGCGGCACGGCCGACGGCGATTTCTTCCGTGTCGACCGCGACGCGTTCGCCGCTTCGCCGTCGAACTCGATCGACTACGCGGTGATGGAGCCGCTCGCGAGCCAGCCGCAACTGTGCGAAAGCGTCGTCGTGCCGCTCGACGCCGGCTGGTCGGACGTCGGCTCGTGGGACGCGATCTGGGAAATCTCGGCGAAGGACGAGGCCGGGAACGTCGGCCGCGGCCACGTGCTGCTCGAAGGTGCGGAATCGACGTTCGCGCATTCGGAAAGCCGGCTCGTCGCCTGCCTCGGCACGCAGAACCTCGTCGTCGTCGAAACGCCCGACGCCGTGCTCGTCGCGGACAAGTCGCGCGTGCAGGACGTGAAGAAAATCGTCGGGCGCATCAAGGCGCAGCGCGGCGCGGAAGCCGCCGATCACCGCAAGGTGCATCGGCCGTGGGGCCACTACGACTCGGTCGACACGGGCGAGCGCTTCCAGGTGAAGCGCATCGTCGTGAAGCCCGGTGCGCGACTGTCGCTGCAGATGCACCACCACCGCGCCGAACACTGGATCGTCGTGCGCGGCACCGCACGCATCACGCGCGGCGACGAAACGTTCCTGCTGTCGGAAAACGAATCGACGTACATCCCGCTCGGCGTGTCGCACCGCCTGGAGAATCCGGGCAAGATGCCGCTCGAGCTGATCGAGGTGCAATCGGGCGCGTATCTCGGCGAGGACGACATCGTCCGCTTCGACGATACCTACGGCCGGCAGTGACGCAGCGTGCACCCGGAGCGCCGCTTCGACGGCGGCGGCCCCGGGCAACGCGTGACGGGGCGGCCCGCGCGTCACCGCGGTATGGCGATCAGCCTACGCGGAAAGCGTACTCGTGACGCTCAGGCTGCACCGGATCGTTGCGGCTTTCGGACAGCGCGCCCGCATGGCGCTCGGCGATGAAGCGCTTGATGTCCGACTCCGCCCGCGCCAGCGCGGACAGGCCGGACAGCACCTCGCCTTGCGGCTTGCGCGCCGGCTCGTCGCTTGCCCCGTGGCGATCGATCCACTGGCGCGCCCAGTCGAGCGCGAACTGCTCGGCCGCCTCGGCGTCGGTGAAGCGCGGGCCGATGAGGCCCGAGCGCTCGACGCGCCGTTCGTCCTGCGAAATCTCGGCCCATGCGCGATACATCAGGTTCTGCACGGGCTGCGCGATGCCGCAGATCGAATAGCCGCGATACGCATCGACCTGCGGCTCGGCCGCGGCAAAGCTCGCCGACGACGCATGCGCATGGTGCAGCGCCATCGACGGCGCGCCGGGCACCGCGAACGACGCCTCGACCCGACCGGCCACCGCGTCGCCTGGGGGTGCGGCTCGCGACGCACCCTCGCCATGCCAAACGTTTGCGTGCGCGACCGGCAGTTGCCACGACTCGGGGTTCTGCCAGAACACGCCGCGCAGGCGATCGTTGTCGGGCGCGGGCTCCGCGCGGCGCGCGGGGACGACCGGCAACGGCGGCGGCGGGACATACGCGAACGTGCGCCCGCTGAACCGGGTCAGCACATCGATCATCTGCAGCAACGTGCCGCTCGCAAGCCAGTCCTCGTAACGGCGTCGGCACGTCGGCCCGGACGGATAGCGTCCGGGCAGCTTCGACCAGGCTTCCCCGGTCGTCAGGATCCAGAGCACCGCATTGGCAACGACGCGCGGTTCGGCACGCGGTCGCCCGCGACGGTTCAACCGGATGGGTTCATCGGCGATCAGCGTTGAAAGACGAAACCACTCTTCATCGTTAAGCTCATCGAAGAACATAGTAGATCTCTCCACACAGCCAGGCCGGGGCTGCGATTGGCGGCGCCGTCGCGACGTGTCGCGTCGCATGGCGGCCAGGTTGCACATTATGGTTATCCCGTGTCGTGCATGCCGATGCGACACCGCACGTTCACGGTGCCGCCATTCCCGGCAATGACGCACAAATCACGTGTCTCACTCCAATGCGGGAATTTTTGTGCACAAAGCATACCATCCCCATGGCTTATCTCAATATGACAACGACTTAATGTTACGTGCTGAAACAACCTGTCATGGGCAGGCAATCCATTTACGCATGAATTTTTTTGCGAGATCGTTATGCCCGCAGCTGGAAAGGCCCGTCTGGCGGGGCTCCAGGGCGCATAGCAAGGTCGCTGCAGTGGCCGTTTTTCGGCCTTTTACACCCACCTCCGGCAACAATCCAAGGCATTGCCGACCGGCATCGGTAAATCAGGGGAAAATTCGTAACAGGACATTCACGAATCGGTAAATCATTCGAATTCCACACGATTTAATTATCCCTGCACACAATCTCTTTATTGTTTCTCTGCGGGTGATGAAAGGACAGTGACGCGCGATGCACATTTTTCGCCGCAAGCAAACTCGCGACACCGGCGACATCTATCGCGCCGCAAGCGTGCGGACAATCTGTTTCGGGTCGGAACAGAAAAGCGACAGCCGCGCACGGGACGCGCGGCGCCCGCGTCAGCGCAGGTCAGCCGCCAGCGACGCGGCCACGTCGGCCTCCACGCGCCGCGGCGGCAGCGTGTATGCCGCGTGATCGCAGCCGATCGACAGCGCGGCCCCGCCCTTGAGCGCCGCGCGCATCGGCGCGTCGAGTTCGAAGCGCACGAAGTGCACGGCCGAGGTCTTGCTGGCGTTGTCGCGCTCGAGATCCTCGTCGGCGATCGCATGGACGCTCGCGTACCCGTCGACCTGCAGGTACACGCGGTCCTCCACACCGATCAGCCGCTCGAGCGCCGCGCGCCGCTCGATCTCGTTCTCGTACTCGATCTGCAGCGTCGCCTTCAGGTTGGTGCCGTCGGGCACGAGCGGCAGGTACGCTTCCAGCTCGCCTTCGATGCCCGCCCGATCGAAGATCTTCTCGATGTGCAGCATCTCCTGGATCTGATAGCGGATCGTCGTCTCGTCCTCGAACAGCAAACGCAGATGGTTGCCGAGCGCCACCGCGCGGCGGCGCTTGTACGCGACGAGCCGCGCGTGTTCGGCCTTGCGGATCTGCGCATACGCTTCGAGCGTCAGCAGGGAGTCGCGGGTGAGCGTCATCGGAAGTCCTCGTGGGTGGGCCGGCCGCGGCTCAGATGCCGTACGCGCGGCGCAGCAGCGTGAGCGGATGCGCGAGCGGCGCCGGCGACAGCCCCTGCTCGTCGATGCCCTGCACGATGTGATGGCCGGCGAGCGCGCAGTCGGACGACACCACATCCGGCTGCGGTTCGGCCATCGCCTTGAACACGGGCGCACCGATCCGCATCGCGTCCGCATGGAACGCCTTCTTCACGCCGAACGTGCCCGCATGGCCCGAGCAGCGCTCGACGACGTGCACGCGCGTATCCGGCACGAGCGACAGCGCGTCGGCCGTCTTGCGGCCGATGTTCTGCACGCGCGCATGGCACGGCACGTGATACGACACGGTGCCGAGGCCCGTCTTGAAATCGGTCTTCAGCAGCCCGTCGCGATGCCGCGCGATCACGTATTCGAACGGATCCCAGAAGGCGTCGGCCACCGCGCGCACGGCTGCGTCGCCGGGGAACATCAGCGGCAGCTCGCTCTTGTACATCAGCACGCAGCTCGGAATCGCGCCGATCAGCGCATAGCCTTCGCGAGCATAGCGCTCGAGCACGGGCAGGTTCCGGTCCTTCTTCGCGGCGACGCCCGCCAGGTTGCCCTGCTCGAGCAGCGGCATCCCGCAGCACGCTTCGCGCGCGACGAGTTCGTACGGGATCTCGTTGTGCGCGAGGATTGCCAGCAGGTCGTGGCCGATGCCCGGCTCGTTGAAATTCACGTAGCACGTCGCGTAGATCGCGACCTTGCCGGGCGTGCGCTCGCCGTCGCGCACGGGCACGCCGTCCGAGGGCTTCGCCGTGCGCCGGAACTTGCGCGTCGCGAATTCCGGCAGCCATGCGTCGCGGTCGACGCCGAGCGCCGCCTCGAGCGCATGACGCGCGGGCGGCGTGCGGTTCACCGCGTTGACCGTCTGCGTGACGACCGGAATGCCGGCCAGGTGGCCAAGCGCATCGGTGTTCGACAGCACCTTGTCGCGCAGCGGCGCTTCGCCCCGCCGGTAGCGCGCGGCCTTGCCGCGCAGCATCAGGTGCGGGAAGTCGACGTTCCATGCGTGCGGCGGCACGTACGGGCATTTCGTCATGTAGCAGAGGTCGCACAGGTAGCACTGGTCGACGACCTTGCCGAACGCCGCCTTCGGCACTTCCTCGATATCGCCCGCCGGCGTGTCGTCGACCAGATCGAACAACGCCGGAAACGCGCCGCACAGCGACACGCAGCGCCGGCATCCGGCGCAGATGTCGAACACGCGCGTCATCTCCGCGTCGATCGCGGCCGGGTCGTAGAACGTTTCGGACTGCCAGTCGAGCGGATGCCGGGTCGGGGCTTCGAGACTGCCTTCCTTGTGGGGCATGGAACGCTCCAGCGTGGCGCGCATGCGCGCCGGCGCCGCCCGCGCCAAGCAGGCGGCGATGAACGAACAGCCGGCCGCTTGCCGGTCGCGCGGCCATGCCGCGCGGCCCGCGGCGGCCCGTCAGTCGACGAGACTGTCCAGCGCCTTCGTATAGCGGTTCGCGTGGCTGCGTTCGGCCTTCGCGAGCGTCTCGAACCAGTTCGCGATCTCGTCGAAGCCTTCGTCGCGCGCCGTCTTCGCCATGCCCGGATACATGTCGGTGTATTCGTGCGTTTCGCCGGCGATCGCCGCTTCGAGATTCAGCCGCGACGAACCGAACGGCAAACCCGTGGCCGGATCGCCGACAGCTTCCAGGTATTCGAGATGGCCGTGCGCATGGCCGGTTTCGCCTTCGGCGGTCGAGCGGAACAGCGCGGCGACGTCGTTCTGGCCTTCGACGTCGGCCTTCGACGCGAAATACAGATAGCGCCGGTTCGCCTGCGATTCACCCGCGAATGCCGCCTTCAGGTTCTCTTCGGTCCTGCTGCCCTTGAGTTGAGCCATTTGCGCCTCCGTGCAGGTCGGCGCGGCCGCGTACGAGGCCGGGCCGATCAGGTATGTGGGGAGCGATGCGCACGCCGGGCGGCGCGCGTCGCGCTTTTCAATCTAGGCGCTCGCGTTCGCATCCCCCAATAGGCTTTTTCAATCCGGGCGATAGTGCTGGCGCGTGGCGCGGCGCCCGCGGCCGGGAGCGTGCGGCGTGCAATGCGGCGTGCGATGCGACCTGCTCGCGCGGGCTGCGCGCGTTGCGTATCCGTCATGCATTCGTCATGCATCCGTCGCGCGCCCGAGCAGCAATTCGCGTTCGCGCGCATTGCGCGTCAGCTCCGCCGCACGGAGGAATTCGGCTCTCGCCTCGTCGGCGCGGCCGAGCTTCGCCAGCAGGTCGCCGCGCACGCTCGGCAGCCAGTGATAGCGCGCGAGCGCGGGATCGTCGCGCAGCGCGTCGACGAGTTCGAGCGCCGCGGCCGGCCCGAAAGCCATGCCTACCGCCACCGCGCGATTCAGCTCGACGACCGGCGACGGCGCGACTTCGGCGAGCGCGTCATACAGCGCGACGATCTGCGCCCAGTCGGTGTCCGCCGCCTGCCGCGCACGCGCATGGCAGGCGGCCAGCGCGGCCTGCAGCGCGTACGGCCCGCGCACGCCGCCGAGCGTCGTCGCGTGTTCGAGCGCCGCGAGGCCGCGCCGGATCAGCAGCGGATCCCAGCGGCTGCGATCCTGATCGAGCAGCAGCACGGGCCGGCCCTGCGCGTCGGTGCGCGCATGCATGCGCGACGCCTGCAGCTCCATCAGCGCGACGAGCCCGAACACCTCGCTCTCGTCCGGCGCGAGCCCGGCCAGCACGCGGCCGAGCCGCAGCGCCTCGTCGCACAGCGCCGGACGCGTCCAGTCGTCGCCGGCGGTCGCAGCGTGGCCCTCGTTGAACACCAGGTAGATCACTTCGAGCACCGACGCGAGCCGCGCGGGCCGCGCATCGGCGGCCGGCACCTCGAACGGCACGTGCGCCGCCGAAAGCGTGCGCTTCGCGCGCACGATCCGCTGCGCGATCGTCGCCTCGGGTGTCAGGAATGCGCGCGCGATCTCGGCCGTCGTCAGCCCGCCGAGCAGCCGCAGGGTGAGCGCGACGCGCGCATCGGTCGACAGCACCGGGTGGCAAGACGTGAAGATCAGCCGCAGCAGGTCGTCGCCGATGTCGTCGTCGCGCGCATCGGCAAGCGCGTCGGCGATGTCGGGAACGACGTGCGCATCGAGCGCGTCCATCTCGCGGCCGAGCTGGTCGCGCTTCGCGGCATGGAGCGACTCCTGCCGGACCCGGTCGAGCGCACGCCGCTTCACGGCCGTCATCAGCCATGCGGCCGGGTTGTCGGGCACGCCGTCGACGGGCCAGTGCTCGAGCGCCGCGACGAGCGTGTCCTGCGCGAGTTCCTCGGCCACGCCGACGTCGCGCACCACGCGCGCGGCGCGCGCGATGATCTTCGGCGCCTCGATCCGCCACACCGCCTCGATCGCACGATGCGTCGCCTCACGCGTCACGACGCGTGCCCCGGGGCCGGCGCATCCTGCGCCACGTACATCAGCTCCCACGCGTGGCCGTCCGGATCGGCGAACCCGTGACCGTACATGCCCGGATATTCCATCGGCGGACGCGGCGCGGTGCCGCCGGCCGCGCGCGCCTTCGCGACGACCGCGTCGACTTCGGCGGGGCTTTCGCACGACAGGCACGACAGCACCTGCACGTGCGTTGCCGGATCGACGACGGTGCGGTCGGTAAAGGTCTGGAAAAACGGCCGCACGAGCAGCATCGCGAAGATCGTGTCGCTGATCCTGAGGCAGGCGGCCTGGTCGTTGGTATAGGCCGGCACGACCTCGAAGCCGAGCGCCTGGTAGAACGTCTTCGCGCGCGGCAGGTCGGCCACGGGCAGGTTGATGAAAACCATCTTGTGCATGGGTTGCTCCGGTGCGGATTGAATCAGGCGATCAGGCGGCGTGGCCGCGGCCGACATGGAGTTCGCGGAACCGCTCGACCGCGTCGCTCGGCGTGAGGTCGTCGAGTTCGAACAGCGGCCGCACCTCGATCTCGCAGTCCATCCCGGCGCCGAACGGCGCGGGGAAGCGGCGCGTCCATTCGAGCGCCTCGTCGCGCGAACGCACCTGGATCAGCGTATAGCCCGCGATCAGTTCCTTCGTTTCGGCGAACGGGCCGTCGACCACCGTGCCCTTGCCGCCCGCGTAGCGCACACGCCAGCCGCATGCGCTCGGCTTCAGCCCGTTCGCGTCGAGCAGCACGCCGGCCCGCGCCAGCTCCTCGTGATAGACGGTCATGGCCTCGACCAGCCGGTTGTCCGGCAACGCGTCGGACTCGCTGACGGCATTGGCCCGGATCATGATCATGAATCGCATCGTGCACTCCTTGTCGTGGGTGAAAAGCGGCGGCCCTCATCGGCGCCTCACCCGCACGACGGGCGGCGTCCGGCCGGATCGACACGTTCCGTGACAAATCAGGGTAAATACGGGGGCGCGCCGGTCACAGGAAGCACGGGCCGACCGCGCGCACCTCGACCGTGCACCATTGCGCGGCCGGGCACTGGCGCGCGATCTCGATCGCTTCCTCGCGCGTGTCGACGTCGACGAGGAAGAAGCCGCCGACCATCTCCTTCGCCTCCGCGAACGGGCCGTCGAGCAGGCGCGTCTCGCCGTCGCGCACCTGCACGCGCGTGCCACGCTCGGCGCGCTCCAGCGACTCGACGCCGCGCAGCACGCCGCGCGCCTTCAGCGTCTCGGCGAAATCGACCATCCGCGCGTACAGCGCCTGACCTTCGTCGAGCGTGCGCTCGGCGCGCTGGTCGGTCGGTTCGACAATCAACAGCATGTAGGACATGGAGCTCTCCTGTGGGAACGGGTTGCGGCAGCGCTCGCCATGCGATCGGGATGCGCCGCCCGATGCAAAAGCGTAGCAGCCGCCGTGCGACCTGCCTGCCTGGCCGAACGGAACTGGCCGGATGGCCAATTCAGCCGCTTCCTGACATTTTGCCGTCAAGATGCCTGCCGAACCGCCGGATTTTCTTCATCAGGAGCCCTCCATGTCACGCCTGCTTCCGCCGCTTGTCGTCGCCCTCCTCGTCTCGGCCGCCGCCCGGCCGGCCGCTGCCGCGCTGCCGGTCAGCGCCGGCTGCGGCGGCGCGACCACGCCTGTCGTCGAGCTACGCACCGCCGGCGGCCCGTCGCCGCTGGCCGGGCACACGACGTCGATCGAAGCGGTCGTCACCGCGACGTTCGGCGGCGCGGACGGCCTGGGCGGCTTCTTCGTCCAGCAGGCCGATGCGCAACGGCGCCATCGGCCGGGCATCCCGGAAGGCGTGTTCGTCTACGCGCCGAACGCACGCGCGCAAGCCGGCGACCTCGTGCATCTCACGGGCCGCGTCGACGAGCGATACGGCCGGACGCAGTTCACGCTGTCGGGCAACGTGACCGTGTGCGCGCACGGGCAGTCGGTCACGCCGGCCACGCTCACGCTGCCGGTCGCCACGCCCGCCGTGCTGGCCGCGCACGAAGGCATGCGGGTGCGCCTGCCGCAAACGCTGACGGTCAGCGATACCCACGCACTCGGCCGCTACGGCAACCTCGTCCTCAGCAATGGCCGGCTGCGCATGCCGACCCAGGTCGCGCCGCCGGCCGAAGCCGCCGCGCTCGCGGCGGCCAACGCGCGCAACCGCATCGTGCTCGACGACGGCTCCGGCCGCCGCGACCCCGCAACCGTGCGCTATCCGCCGCCCGCCCTGAGCGCCGCCAACACGCTGCGCGCGGGCTACACGGTACGCGGCGTCGAAGGCGTGCTCGAGTGGCGCCACGGCGAGTGGCGGCTGCAACCGGTTGCCGGCGCGGCGCCGGTGTTCGATGCCGCCGCGAATCCGCGTACCGGTGCGCCGCCCCGGCATCCGGATGCCGACCTGCGCATCGTGTCGTTCAACGTATTCAACTATTTCAACGGCGACGGCCACGGCGGCGGATTCGACGCGCCGGCCGACCGTGGCGCGAAAACGCCCGCCGCGTTCGCCCGGCAGGAGGCGAAGATCGTCGCGGCCTTGCGCGCGCTGCGCGCCGACGTGATCGGGCTGATGGAAATCGCCAACAACGGCTACGACGACGCGAGCGCCGTACGGCGTCTCGCCGCGCAGCTCGGCGACGGCTGGCGCGCGGTCGAGCCCGCCGCCGCGCGGCTCGGCCGCGATACGATCGCGGTCGCGCTGCTGTACGACAGCCGCGCGGTCGAGCCGGTCGGGCGCGCCGCCACCGTCGCGCTCGGCGGCCGGCACCGCCCGCCGCTCGCGCAGACATTCCGGCGCATCGGCGGCGCGCGCGCGCTCACGGTTGCGGTCAATCACCTGAAGTCGAAGAACTGCCCGAACGCGACCGGCGCCGAGCGCGACCAGTCGGACGGCCAGGGCTGCTGGAACGCGGCGCGCACGCGGGCCGCCGCGCGCGTCGCCGACTGGCTCGCCACTTCGCCGACCGGCGCGGCGGCCGACGGCGTGCTGCTGATCGGCGACCTGAACAGTTATGCGAAAGAGGACCCGCTTCGCGCGCTCGAATCGCGCGGCTACACGAACCTCGTCGCGCGCTTCGTCGGCGATGCTGCGTACAGCTACGTATTTCGCGGCGAAGCGGGCAGCCTCGACCACGCGCTCGCCACCCCGGCGCTCGCCGCGCGCGTGAAGGCCGCGCACATCTGGCACATCAACGCCGACGAGCCGGCCGCGCTGCAACCCGTGCCCGACTACCGGACGCCCGCGCTGCGGGCAGCGTACTACGCTCCCGATGCATACCGCTCGTCGGACCACGACCCCGTCGTCGTCGACGTCGCGCTTGACGACGGCGCCCGGTGACCGACCAACGGCACGGCATGCACCGTGCGGGTCGCCTCCGTGCCGACTAGTGCAATTGCACCGGCGCAAGGCCTGCAACGGCACTATTTACCTGGCTATACCGGAGACGCCATATTTACCGCACATTCACCGCGCACCGCTGCCCGATACGCGGATTCGCCAGACATGCGAAATTGTTACAACCGCCGTGCCGCCCCGTGCGGCGGGGCTTCGCGGCGATCCTGCCGACGAGTTGAAAGTTTGTCTCGAAACTCAATCGGGCCACGTGAATCAGATTGGTTGCTGGGATTCGTCTTATCTTCAAATTAGCCTTGAACCGAAGGAGGATAACCACCATGGCGCTTACCGACTCGATCGAACACAAGCTGGACCGCGGCCTCGCCGACATCCGTCGCACCGGCCGGCGCGTGGGCCGCACGACACGCTCGGCCGCCCGCGACCTGCATGCCGACGTGACCGACGATCTGCGCGGGCTGGTCGACGAACTGGAAGACCTGCTGAAGAACGATGGCGACGGCGATATCGCCGCGCTGCGCAAGCGCGTGCAATCCCGGCTCGACGAAGCGCGCAACACGCTCGACGACGCATCGGGCAACGCGGCGGCCCGGCTGCGCGATTCGGCCGAACGGGTGTCGCAGGTCGTGCGCGACAACCCGTGGCAAACCGCCGGCGTCGTGGCCGGCCTCGCATTCGTGGCGGGCCTGCTCCTCGCCCGCCGTTGAACGGCGCTGCCCGCCCCGTTCGCCCTCACTCAGACAACGAAGGAGAATCGCCATGCAAAAGACCCTTGTCATGAAAGCCGCCGCCGCCGTGATGCTCGGCAGCCTCGCGCTCGCCGGCTGCACGACCACCCCCGACAAACCCGAGAACGCCGCGACCAGCGCGTCGAAACGCCAGTCGATCGACGCCAGCGTCAACGCGACGCTGTCGCGCCTCTATTCGACGGTGCCGGGTTCGCGTGAGCTCGTCGCGAAATCGCGCGGCGTGCTCGTGTTCCCGAACGTGCTGCAGGCCGGCTTCATCGTCGGCGGCCAGTCCGGCAACGGCGCGCTGCGCGTCGGCGGCAGCACGGTCGGCTACTACAACACGTCGTCGCTGTCGGTCGGCCTGCAGGCCGGCGCGCAGTCGAAGGCGATCGTGTTCCTGTTCATGACGCAGGATTCTCTCGACGCGTTCCGCAAGTCCGAAGGGTGGGCCGCCGGCGCCGACGCGTCGGTCGCGGTCGTGAAGGTCGGCGCGAACGGCGCGATCGATACCACCACGGCCACCGCGCCGGTCGAGGTGCTGGTCCTGACCAACGCCGGCCTGATGGGCGACCTGTCGGTCAACGGCACCAAGGTCACGAGGCTCGACATCTGACGATGCGGCACGCGGCGTCGCGCCGCGTCCGCGTTCCGGCAACGCCGCGGCCCCGGCCGCGGCGTTGTCGCATGGGCCGCGCGCAGCGGCTATGATGGCGGCGCCTTTGCGGGCATACTCCGGATCGGGCCGCCCGGCGGATGGCCGCCCGCGGAGGGCCGCCCCGCGGCGCATTTTGCCGCGCACCCGCGACGTTCGAGAACCGATCGCGCGCGGGACAACGGAATTCAATCAAACCACGCATCAATCTGCGCGAATGTCATCCATGGATAGCGGACACGATCACCAAAAATTCTTCTATTTCCTGCTGGCCGCGGTCACCGTCGGGCTCTGCTGGATCCTCGCGCCGTTCTCCGGCGCCGTGTTCTGGGGCACCATTCTCGCGATCCTGTTCCAGCCCGTGCAGCGGTGGCTCGCCGCGCGCTTCGGCAAGCGGCGCAACCTCGCCGCGCTCCTGACGCTGTCGCTGATCGTCCTGATCGTGATCCTGCCGCTCGTGTTCGTCGCCGCGACGCTCGTGCAGGAAATCGCATACGTGTACCAGGAAATCAAGACCGCGCAGCCGAACTATTCGCAATACTTCCAGGACATCATCCACGCGCTGCCGTCGTCGATCCAGCACCTGCTGCAGAAGTACGGACTGTCGAACCTTCCCGGCATCCAGAAGAGGCTGACCGACGGCGCCGCGCAGATCAGCCAGCTCGCGGCCACCCAGGCGCTCAGCATCGGCCAGAACACGTTCCAGTTCGTCGTGAGCTTCGGCGTGATGCTGTACATGGTGTTCTTCCTGCTGCGCGACGGCGGCGAGATCGGCCGCCGCGTGCGCCGCGCGCTGCCGCTCGACGACGAGCACAAGAACCTGCTGCTGGCAAAATTCACGACGGTCGTGCGCGCGACCGTGAAGGGCAACATCGCGGTCGCGCTCGTGCAGGGCGCGCTCGGCGGCCTGATCTTCTGGATCCTCGGGATCGAGGGCGTCGTGCTGTGGGGCGCGCTGATGGCGTTCCTGTCGCTGCTGCCCGCGATCGGCGCGAGCCTCGTGTGGGTGCCTGCCGCGCTCTACTTCGTGATGATCGGCGCGTTCTGGAAATGCGCGATCCTCGTCGCGTTCTGCGTCGGCGTGATCGGCCTCGTCGACAACCTGCTGCGCCCGATCCTCGTCGGCAAGGACACGAAGATGCCCGACTGGGTCGTGCTGATCTCGACGCTCGGCGGGATGGCGCTGTTCGGCATCACCGGCTTCGTGATCGGGCCGCTCGTCGCCGCGCTGTTCATGGCGAGCTGGGACATCTACGCCCGTTCGGAACAGGGCGAATGACGCACCGCGCGCCATGCGCGCGACGGCCGGCCCTCCGCGCCACCGCGGGCGGCGGCCGTCACGGATGACGGATGCGGATCACGACGGGCGCCACGGCGCCCGTTTCTTCATCCGCCGCCACCGTCAGCACGCCGCCGTACGGCCCCACGCGATGGCCGCGCCCCGATGTCAGCGGCACGCCTCGCGCATCGTGCGCGTCGCGCCAGGTTGCGCGCACACCCGAACCGGCATCCGGCGCGAACGGCGCGCCGTCGACCCCGACCAGCGTCACCTGCGCGCCCGGCAAACGCCGGCCATGCGCATCGAACCGCAGCGTGGCCGCCGCGCCGCCGGCCGCGACTTCCCGCCCTTCCACCACCGCGTCCGACGGTGTGACGAACGTCACGTCGTAGAGATCGACGAGCGCACCGGCGAAACGCACGACGCCGCCCGGCGCGGCAGGCTCGCCCGCCGCCGCATTCGACATCGCCAATGCCACGCCGAGCCCGATCGCCATCATTCGCGCCGCACCGGCGGCAGCACCGCGCGCCGCCCGGTTGCGCGCCACCGCCGATGCCGTCCGCTTTGTCCTGTTTCGCATGCCCTCTCCCTGTCGCGAGACCAGAAAAAAACGGCGTGACACATCGGTCACGCCGCTTGTTCGCCGGCAATCACTGTAGGGAGGGCCGCCCGGGAAGGATATGGGACTGGTCCTAAACTGAGCCCCGGTTGATCGAGCAGGCGCGCGGCCTCGCGCGCCACGCCGCGGGACGGTCAGGCGTCCGGATCGACCCGCAGCACGAGCTTGCCGCGATGGTCGCCGTCGAACAGGCGATTCAGCACGTCGGGCGCGTTCTCGAGGCCGTCGGCCACGGTCTCCTCGGCCTTGAGCCGGCCGTCGCGCAGCCAGCCCGCGAGCGTCTGCACGGCTTCGCGGCTCTTGCGGTAGTCGAGGATCAGGAAGCCGCGCATCGTCAGCCGCTTCGAGATCAGCACGCCGACGTCGTCCGCCGCGCGCCCGCTGTTGTAGTTCGAGATCACGCCGCACAGCGCGACGCGACCGCCGATCACCATGCGCGACAGCACCGCGCGCATCACCTCGCCGCCGACGTTCTCGAAGTCGACGTGCACGCCGTCCGGCGTCGCCGCCTTCAGTTGCTGACGGAAATCGTCGGCCTTGTAGTCGACGGCCGCGTCGAAGCCGAGCGTCTCGGTCAGGTAGCGGCACTTGTCCGGTCCGCCCGCGATGCCGACCACGCGCGCGCCGTGGATCTTGCCGATCTGCCCGGCGATCGAGCCGACCGAGCCGGCCGCCGCCGACACGACGAGCGTCTCGCCCGGCTGCACCGGCGCGATATCGGTCAGCCCGTAATACGCGGTCAGTCCGCTCATCCCGCACGCACCGAGCAGCGTGGGCAGCGGCAGGCCCGACTGCGCCGGCAGCTTCACGAGCTGCGCGGCCTGGTCGGCCGGTACGACCGCGTAGTCCTGCCAGCCGACGAGCCCCTGCACGAGATCGCCCGCCGCGAAACCGGCGTGCCGCGACGCCACCACGCGCCCGATGCCGAGCGCGCGCATCACCTCGCCGATCGCGACGGGCGGCAGGTACTGCGGCACGTCGCTCATCCACACGCGGTTGGTCGGGTCCATCGACAGGTACAGCACGCGCACGAGCACCTCGCCGTCCGCGAGCGCCGGCACCGGCGCCTCGACGAGCGAGAAGTGTTCGCGGCCGACCCGCCCTTCCGGGCGCGTCTTCAGCAACAGCTGGCGGTTCACGGGTGTGGACACGAGGTTCTCCTCCGGTCGTTGTGGTTCGGGATGCGCGTCAGACCGCGCACATGCCGCCGTCGATCACGAGTTCGGCGGCCGTCACGAAGCGGCTCTCGTCGGACGCGAGATAGACCGCCGCATGCGCGACGTCGTCCGGCTCGCCGAGCCGGCGCAGCGGGATGCCGCGTGCGAGCTTGCGCGTCGCGTCGCGTTCGCCGAGCGTCTGGAACAGCGGCTCGACGATCCCCGTGCGGATGAACGCCGGGTGAATCGAGTTGCAGCGCACGTCGAGCTCGCGGCGCGCGCAGTCGATCGCGACCGACTTCGTCAGCGACGCGACCGCCGCCTTCGACGCGTTGTACGCGGTGAAATCGGGCTCGACCTTGAACGCGGCCACCGACGAGATGTTGATGATCGAGGCCGGATGGCTGGCGGCCAGATACGGCAGCGCGTGCTTGCAGCCGAGCACGATGCTCTCGACGTTGATCGCCATCACGCGCCGCCACTCGTTCAGCTCGATTTGCGCGGGCGAGCCGATCGAGCCGACGCCCGCATTGTTGACGAGCACCGACAGCCCGCCCATCGCCTCGTTCGCCTGCGCGAGCAGCGCCTGCCAGCTTGCTTCGTCGCGCACGTCCTGGGTCGCCGCGAACGCGACCGGCTTCGCACGGCCCGCGTTGAGTTCCTGCGCGAAGGCATCGAGCACCGCCGCGTCGGCGATGTCGGTCACGAACACGTGCGCGCCCTGCTCGACCATCCGGCGCGCGATCGCGCGGCCGAGGCCGCCCGCGGCGCCCGTGATGTATGCGCACTTGCCGGCAAGGCGCGGAGAAACGACTGTCATGTGACCTGCTCCTATCGTGAATCGTCGGCGCGCAACGCTGCCGCGACGGCGGACCGCCTGTCGCCGCCGGGCCGACGCGGGCCGGTTGCCGGTGCGTCGACGCCACGACGCGCGCCGTGGTTTCCGCGAGTATATCGAGACGGACGCGGCACGCGCCCGACGGACCGGGCAGCCGCCCCCGGTCGAACGACAGCCAGCGTACGCGAATGCCGCCAATCGATGAAATGAATATTCGTTATGCCCGGTCATCAACGGGAATCATGACCTTCGCCCGCCCGCGGCGATCCGCGAGCGGACGCGGCCGATCCTGCGGACCGGCCGGTTCGTCGGCTCAGGAGGTGGCGCATCGCGGGACGCGACGGGCGGGATGCAACCGGGAGAACGATACGGGGAACCGCCGCGCGATCGCCGGCAGCGACCGATGAGCGACGACCGTCAGAACCTGTCGCCCGACGGCGCGCGCACGAACGCGCAGAGTTGCGGCGAATGCGTGTCGATCATCTGCTGGAACGGTGCGCGGTGCCCGTACGCGATGCCCGACACGAGCAGCAGGCAGACGGCCGCGACACGCGGAGACACTGCGCGCTGCCGCGCGCCGTCGTAGCGGCGCAGGAACGCCAGCGCGACCAGCGCGCCGAGCATCCAGCCGACGACGACTTCGGGAACGGTGTGCGAGTGATCGAACACGCGCGCGACGGCCGTGACCGCGCCGATGGCCAGCCCGGCCGCGATGCCGGGCGCCTTGCCCGGCCGGAACGCCTGCCACAGCATCGACAGCGCGACCGTCCACACGGACGTCGACAGCATCGTATGGCCGCTGATCACGCGGAAATCGAAGCTGGGGAGTTCGATGCCGCACCCGGCGTAGAGGATCTTGGTTGCGCCGACCAGGCCCATGCCGGCGGCGAGCAGCACGCCCCAGCGCACGGCGAGGCGCCAGTCGGCCAGCGCGAGCCATGCCGCGCACGTCAGCGCGATCGGCAGGGTCAGCGCGGCATCGCCGAGGTTGCTGATTTCACTCCACATGACGGACTTCGGAGGGCTATCGAAAGGCCGCAGTTTACCGCATGCGCACGGCGCGCCTGTTTCATCCTGTGACAGGCTGTATCAGCCTGCGACACCCGTGATCAGCAGCAGGTTCGTGCCGGTGATCACGGCGAACAGCGCCCACGCGGCGACCTGCATCCCGCGCCCGATCCCGTGCTCGCCCATCACCGAGCGATCGCTGACGGTCCGGATCAGCGGCCACATCGCGAACGGAAGCTGCAGGCTCAGCAGCACCTGGCTCCACACCAGCAACTGGCCGACCGAGCCGTCGCCGAGCCACAGCACGCCGATCAGCGCCGGCACGAGCGCGAGCCCGCGCGTGATCAGCCGGCGCTGGTAGCACGGGATCTTCGTATGCAGGAAACCGTCCATGATCACCTGGCCCGCGATCGTCCCGGTGAGCGTCGAGCTTTGCCCCGACGCGAGCAGCGCGATGCCGAACAGCAGCGCCGCCGCCCCGCCCGCGATCGGCGTAATCAGCTTGTAGGCCTGCTCGATGTCGGTCACGTTGTGCTGGCCCGTCGCATGGAACGCCGCGCCCGCGACGATCAGGATCGCCGCGTTGACGAGCATCGCGACGAACAGCGACACGCAGGTATCGATGCGCACCAGCGCGAGCGTGTCGCGAATCGTCCCGCGCGCGCCGCCGACCACGCGCCGCGTCTGCACGACCGACGAATGCAGGTAGAGGTTGTGCGGCATGATCGTGGCGCCGACGATGCCGAGCGCGAGCACGATCGCGTCCTTGCGGTCGTGGCCCGGGTCTCCCGGCACGAGCCCGCCGACCACCGCGTGCCAGTCCGGCGGCGTGATCGCGACCTGCGCGACGAAGCAGAACGCCATCGTCGCGATCAGCGCGAGCACGATCGCCTCGATCTGCCGGAACCCCTTGCCCTGCAGGCCGAGCACGATCACCGTGTCGAGCGCGGTCAGCACGATCCCCCACGCGAGCGGCACGCCGAGCAGCAGCTTGAACGCGAGCGCGCAGCCGAGGACTTCCGCGATATCGCACGCGACGATCGACACTTCGGCGGTCACCCACTGCAGGACGCGGCCGAACCGGCCGTAGCGGTCGTAGCTGGCCTGCGCGAGATCCCGGCCCGCGACGAGGCCGAGCCGCGCCGCGAGCATCTGCAGGAAGATCGCCGCAAGACTGGAGAACGCGACCACCCACAGCAGCGAATAGCCGAACTGCGAACCGGCCTGGATGTCGGTCGCCCAGTTGCCGGGATCCATGTAGCCGATCGCGACCAGCAGGCCGGGGCCGAAGAAACGCTTGAGCTTCTGCCAGCGCGGCGCGCCGGCGTCGATCGTGATACTGCCCTTTACTTCCGACGGGCAGAAAGGGGCAGTGGCGGTAGTAGGGAGGAGTGGCATGAAAACCGGGAATCGAGATCGCGAGAGGTCGATTCTACGGGTATCCGTCCGATTGCCTCCCGCACGGTGGCGCACGCCGCGCAACCCGCCCCGGCATCGTGGCCGCACGCGGACGCGTGCCCCTCGCCGTCGTCCGCATCGACCGGCACGGTGCCGCGCGCATGGAGCCTTTCGCGCTCGGACACGCGAAATTCGGTTGGCGACATCAGCATGCGCTGGCGAAACAGCTTCGCGAGCCGCTCGCCGCTGCCGAACCCGGTGCGGCGCGCGACCTTGTCGGCCGGCAGCGTCGTGTGGACCAGCATGTGGCAGGCGCGCTCGAGCCGCACGTGCTGGACGAACTCGGTCGGCGTCACGCCGATCTCCTTCTTGAAGCGCCGCAGAAAGTTGCGCTCGCTCATCGCAACCGCCTGCGCGATGTTCGCGATCGAGGTGCGGTTCACGCTCTGCGCGCGCAACTGCTGCACCGACGTCCGGATCGACGGGCTCGCGCTCAGCTCGCGAAACGCCCACATCGACTGCACGTAGCGCTGCTCGACCGGCCGCATCATGTTGCTGGCGATCTCCTGCGCGGCGCGATCGCCGAGATCGGCGCGGAACATGTCGAGCACGACGGCGAACACGTCCGTTTCGCCGCCGTTCAGTTCGACCGTCGTCGCGGTACGCTGCCCCGCCCTGCCGGGCAGCCCGTCGAGCATCGCCGCCGGCCGCTGCACCGCCGCGAGCGTGGGCAGGTCCATCGCATCGACGATCCAGCGCGCACGACGGCGAATGTCGGTCAGGCGTCGCTGCAATGCGTCATCCCAATTGACGGCCGCGCGGTCGCCGTGAAGATGAAAGAACGCGAGCGCGCGGCGCCCGTGCTCGTCGCCGAGCGGATCGGCCGCAATGCTCACGCCGGACGACGACTGCAGCAGCCCGCCGGTTTCGGATACGTACTTCAACTGGTAATCGGCACTGTACGCGTGCAGACGATTCGCCAGATTGAAAACCTCGCCGAGTCGCGCGGCCTGAGCCAACGAAAACCCCGTGCTCAAATAGATAACGACCCATCTCTGATCTGCTGCATTCACTGGCCAAGCCCCCGCTTGTTTCGACTTTCTTGTAATACCGTCGAACTGTCGGGCTTATATTTGGTTTGAATGCGTTCGACAGGACGGCTATCCCGAAATATGAAGCGACGGCATCTTAGCCGAACGGATTGCGCGTTTGGCGCGAAATGGCCGACGCGGACAGCATCATGGCGGATTACTACAGGCTGTCGGACGGCGCCGGCCGGCCTGCGCGAATGCGCGCATGCCGGCACCGTCGCAGGTGGCGATCGGGTGCGTTTCGGCAGGCCTGTTCGACAGCGGCGCGCGGCGTCAGGCAGCGCGACGAAGCCGCCGCCGCGGCGCGATTGAAACGGCCCCGGCCGGCAGCCGGCATCTCCGTTCGCCGCGCACGCGAACCCGCGCCTCCGTTGCCCGCACATCCATTAGAATCGGCCCACGATTCATCACGCCGCCCGCCCCCGTGCCCGCCGATCACCGACTCGACCTGAACCTGTTTCGCGTGCTCGACGCCGTCTACGTGCATGGCGGCATCAGCGCGGCCGCCCGTGCGCTGCATCTCACGCAGCCGGCCGTCACGCATGCGCTCAACCGGCTGCGCGCGCATTTCGACGATCCGCTGTTCGTGCGCCAGGGCAACCGCGTCGTGCCGACCGAGCGCACGCGCGCGATCATCGCGGACGTGCAGCAGCACCTGAAGGGCCTGCAAGGCACCGCGCGCGCGCCGTCGGGCTTCGATCCCGCAACGCTCGACCTGAGCATCGCGGTGGGCATTCGCGACGTGCTCGAATCGATCGCGCTGCCGCGGATCGTGGCAGCGTTCGCCGACGAGGCGCCGGGCCTGCGGCTCGTGAGCCGCCGCATTGCCGTGACCGACATCGAGCGCGAGCTCGCATCGGGCAATCTCGATCTCGTCGTCGACCGGCGCGTGCCGACCGGCCCGCGCATCGCCACCGAACACCTGCTCGACGATTCGCTCGTCGTCGCGCTGCGCCGCGATCATCCGCTGGCGCGCGAACCGCTGCGGCGCGGCGACTATTTCGCGGCGCGGCACATCGCGGTGTCGTCGCTCGGCGAGCCGCAATCGCTCGACGTGCTGCTCGGCAACGACGGCCGCTTCCGCGATATCCGGCTCACCTGCCAGCACTACTTCGCCGCATGCCAGATCGCCGCGGCCGGCAACCTGCTGGTCACGCTGCCGCACACCTATGCGCTGAGGATGGCCGCGCTGCTGCCGATCGTCGTGCAGCCGCTGCCGCTGCGGCTCAAGCCGTTCCCGCTGCTCGCCTACTGGCACGAATCGCGCGACGCCGATCGTGCGCACCAGTGGGTGCGCGAACGCGTCGCCGCACTCGTGCGCCACAGCGCCGGCGCGGCCGACGCGTAGCCGCGCAGCGCACGCCGCCGCGGCCGGGACGGTATGCTGACGGCCGCACGCCGCCATGCGGCGCCCGTTTTTCCTTGCCCGCTTCCCGGAGACCTGCCATGCCGCTCATCCACGCCGCCGCCGTCCTCGATGCCGACGCGCCCGACTACATCGTCCGGTTGCAGGCCGGCACGCACGCGCTGACCGGCGACGAGGCTTCGCGCGAAGGCGGCCAGGATCGCGGGCCCGCGCCGTACGAGTTCGTGCTGGCCGGTCTCGCGCAATGCACGGCCGCGACGCTGCGCATGTACATGCAGCGCAAGGCGTGGCCGGCCGCGCGCATCGACGTGCGCACCGAGCTGCATGCCGATCGCGACGGCACGCAATACGTGCGCCGCGTCGTGACGCTCGACGGCCCGCTCGACGATGCGCAACGCCAGCGCCTCGCCGAGATCTGCGAGAAGACGCCGGTCACGCAGTTCATCAAGCGCGGCACGCGGATCGACACGACGCTGGGCTGACACGCGCGGCGCACGATCGTCGCGCCGAAACGAAACGGGCGGGGCGCGCATGATGCACGCCCCGCCCGTTCGTCGATCCGGTCTCGCGCTTACAGTCCGAGCGCGGACAGATCCAGCTTGCCGCCCTTCATCGGCGGGCACCAGAAGTAGGCGCCCGTCAGCGGCTGCGTGAAGCGGAACAGGCCGTCGACGATCCCGTCTTCCGCGCCGCTCATGCGGCGCATCTGCACGTCGAACGCGCGGAACGAGTTGCCGAACGCGACGAAATAGAGGCCCGCGCGGCGCGCATCCGACCACGGCGACGAACGGCGCAGCATGAATGCCTCGGGCTCGAAGCTTTCCTGCGCGGTGCGCTTCACGTGCGCGAACTCGGGCGCATCGTCCAGTTCTTCGTTGTCCGAGCGGCGGCGCCCGATGATGTTGTCCATGTCGCCCGACGGAATGCGCTCCATCCGGTCGAAGTCGTGCAGCCATTGCTGGACCGCGACGAAGCTTGCGCCGTCGAGCCCCGCGCCCTGCCCCGCGACGATCGCCGCAGCCACCGCCGCGTCGCCATCCGGGTTCTCGGTGCCGTCCTCGTAACCGGACAGGTCGCGATCGTTCGAATAGCGGAAACCGTCGACGGCGTCCTGCAGCGCGAACGCCGGCGCCAGCGCGCGTTCGATCGCCCGCGCGCGCAGCACGATCTCGCCGCGGTCGTCGCCACGCAGCCAGACCCACACGTCGGCCGGCGTCGCCGGCAGCGTGCGGTCCTGCACCTTGAACGCCGGAAATTCGACGAGGCCCGGAACCGGACGCCCCAGGTGCGCGGCCAGCGCATGCCCGAACCCGACGACCGTGTCGCGTCCGTCGACGATCTCGCGCAGCGCGGCCAGCGCCGCCGCCACGTTGCCGTCGTTCGAAATCGTGAAAGTGAGGTATCGGGCCGCCGTATCGATCGGGGTCAGGATGCCTTGCTGAACGTCGCTCATCGTTTCCTCAGGAATGTATCGTGGTGAATCCGCGCGGGCTGCATCGTCCCGCGCTGCGAACGCTGAAGTGTAATCGATGCGCACGCCGGCCCATGCGCCGCCGCGCCGCGCGAGGCCCGCGACAAAAGGGCCGGAACCCTGAATGCCAACCGTATCGACGCGGCAACGCCGCATTCGTCAGACGTTGCGGCGCGCCGGGCACTGCTGATAGAATCTTTCCACGTCTTTTCGGCGTCCTTTCAACCGTTCACTTCAGGGGAGGTGCAGATGTTGCCAATGCCAGCCACCTTCCCGAACGTGGTCCCGCGGCGCAGCTGATCCAGCCCGCCGTCCGCGCCGGCTCCCGGGCTTTTCACCAACCCGTCGGCCGCGCCTTTTCCTGACAGCCCGTTCCGTTTCGCCCGCGTGTCCTTGCGCGGCTCCGGCTGTTGCGTTTTCGATGTTCTCCGAACCGGAAAGTCCCGTCGCGCGATGCGCCGGGCAACGATACATGACCCAGAAAACCACTCGTCAGGGCGGCCATGCATTCCAGGCCGTATTCGGCTTCACCTTCCGCTACTGGCGCAAGCAGCCGGCCCGCATCGCCACGGTCGTGGCGCTGGCGCTGCTCGCCGCGCTCGTCGACGTGCTCACGCCGCTGTTCGCGGGCCGCCTCGTCGACGCCCTGTCGGCCGGCGTGACCGACCGGGCCGCCGCGTGGCATTCGGCGCTCGCCGCCTTCGGCACGCTCGCCGCGCTCGGCCTCGGCGCGACGGTGCTGCGCCAGGGCGTGTACCTGAACATCATCCCGCTCACGCTGAAAATGATGAGCGAGATCGCGGCCGCGTCGTTCCATCGCGTACAGCGCTTCTCGACCGACTGGCACGCGAACAGCTTCGCGGGCTCGACCGTGCGCAAGATCACGCGCGGGATCTGGGCGCTCGACCTGCTGAACGACACCGTGCTGATCGCGCTGCTGCCGTCGGTCGCGATGCTGGTCGGCGCCACCGTGCTGCTCGGCACGCACTGGCCCGCGATGGGGCTCGTCGTCGGCGCGGGCTCGCTGCTGTATATCGCGGTGACGGTCGCGGTATCGCTCGGCATCGTCGCGCCGGCCGCGCGGCTCGGCAACCTGTGGGATACGCGCATGGGCGGCGCGCTCGCCGATGCCGTGAGCTGCAACGCGGTCGTCAAGGCGTTCGGCGCGGAAGCGCGCGAGGAAGCGCGGCTCGAACGCGTGATCGACAAATGGCGGCAGCGCACGCGCCGCACATGGGTGCGCGGCACGTTCAACGGCGGGCTGCAGGGCGCGATGCTGGTGGCGATGCAGGCGGCGATGATCGGCGTCGCGCTGCGGCTGTGGGCGAACGACGAGGCGAGCGTCGGCGACATCGCGTTCGCGCTGACGATGTTCTTCATGCTGCAGGGTTACCTGCGCGACGTGGGCATGCACATCCGCAACCTGCAGCGCTCGGTGAACGACATGGAGGAACTCGTCGCGCTCGAATCCCAGCCGCTCGGCATCGACGATCGTCCCGGCGCGCCGGCCATCCGCATCGGCCAGGGCGAGATCCGCTTCGAGCACGTGACGTTCCGCTACGGCAGCCATCCGGTGCCGCTGTACGACGACTTCTCGATGCGGATCGCGCCCGGCGAGCGCGTCGGCCTCGTCGGCCACTCGGGGTCGGGCAAGACGACCTTCATCAAGCTGATCCAGCGCCTGTACGACGTGTCGGGCGGCCGCATCACGATCGACGGCCAGGACATCGCGCACGTGCGGCAGGATTCGCTGCGCAGCCAGATCGCGATCGTCCAGCAGGAGCCCGTGCTGTTCCACCGCACGCTCGCGGAGAACATCGCGTATGCGCGCCCCGGCGCGAGCCGCGCGGAAATCGAACGCGCGGCGCGGCTCGCCAGCGCGCACGACTTCATCGCCGCACTGCCGGACGGCTATGACACGCTGGTCGGCGAACGCGGGATCAAGCTGTCGGGCGGCGAGCGCCAGCGTGTCGCGATTGCGCGCGCGTTCCTCGCCGATGCGCCGATCCTGATCCTCGACGAGGCGACGTCGAGCCTCGACAGCGAGAGCGAGGTGCTGATCCAGCAGGCGATGGAGCGGCTGATGGTCGGCCGCACGACGCTCGTGGTCGCGCACCGGCTGTCCACCGTGCGCGCGCTCGACCGGCTGCTGGTGCTCGATCGCGGCAAGGTGGTCGAGGAAGGCAGCCACGACGCGCTGATCCGTATCGACGGCGGCATCTATCGCCGGCTGTTCGAGCGGCAGGCGCTGGAGCTCGCGAAGGGGCTCGCCGATGCGCCGCCGCGCGCGGCCGACCACGACGCCGGCTCGCTGGACGAACCGGCCGAGGCCTGACGGCGGCCCGTCGCGCCGGGGCCCGATGGCGGGTTGCCGCCGCCGGGCCCCGGCCGTCAGCGGGTCAGGTTCGAGATCGGGGCCGTGCCGGGCGCACGGCCCTTTTTGTGTGCGCGGCCCCTGCGGGGCGCCCCGGAACCGCGCGTCGCGAGTCGTCGCTTCCGGGATCACTTATCATGTCGGCCAGGAAATTTGCGACGAGGGATCGACCATGTTTACAGGAATTGTCCAGGGCGTTGGCGTCATCCAGGCCATCAAGGATCACGGGGAGCTGAGAACCTTCAGCATCGCCTTCCCCGAACGGTTTACGGACGACATCGAGATCGGCGCCAGCGTCTCGGTCGACGGCGTGTGCCTGACGGTGACGACCATCCATTCGCCGGAGCTGATCGACTTCGACGTGATGCTGCCGAGCCTGAAAATCACCACGCTGGCCGACCTGTCGACCGGCTCGCGGATCAACGTGGAGCGGGCCGCGAAGGACGGCGCGGAAATCGGCGGGCATCCGCTGTCCGGCCACGTCGACTTCCCGGGCACCATCCTGCACATCGCGACGTCCGAGCACAACCGGATGATCCGCATCGGCGTGCCGGCCGAGTTCAAGCGATACGTGTTCGCGAAGGGCTACATCGCGATCAACGGCTGCAGCCTCACCGTGTCGGACGTCAATCGCGACGAAGGCTGGTTCGAGATCTGGCTGATTCCGGAAACGCGACGCGCGACGACCTTCGATGCGAAGGGCGTCAACGACAAGGTCAACATCGAGATCGAGCGCAGCACGCAGGTGGTCGTCGATACGATCCGCGAATCGGTCAGGGAAACGCTCGGCGAATTGACGGGTGTCGTCACCGCGGTGCTGGCGGAGAAAGGCGTCGACATCGAGGAGCTGCTGGCCCGCCACGTCGCGCGACTGCCGAAGCCGTAACGCCCGCCGGTGTTTCAGGTGATGCGCTGGATCACCGAATACCGGCTTCCGAGCGCGGCGGAGCCGAAACGGAACACCGCGTCGACCGGCGGGAGCGGGATTGCGTCGGAGCGGCATAGCGGGCGCGCCGAACGGACGGGATGCGCGGCCGTTTCCACCCGGCCCGACGTGCCGTCCTCGTCGAGATACACGTTCAGCCACACGCCGTCGCGCTCGAACGACATGCACAATGCGCCGGCCTCGACGCCATGCCGGTAGCCGGCGACGGGTGCGTCGCCATCCGCGAAGCGGTATCGAAGGCAGGGCCTGGCAAGGCGGTTCGCTTCGGTCAGAAAGTCGGCCACTGTCATCCTGTGTATCCCGTTGGTGTCCGGCGGCCTCACTCCGCCTCGACCTGCGCGCCCTTCCCCACCGCCACGCGCTGCGCGCGATAGATCCCCGCGTGCCCCGAAAACAGATACGCGACGACACACGCGACGATCGCGTACACGCCGATATCCGCGCCGAACAGCTCGATCGCCATGATGGTCGATGCGATCGGCGTATTGGCCGCGCCGGCGAACACCGCGACGAAGCCGAGCCCCGCCAGCACGGGCACCGGCAGCGCCAGCACCTGGCCGAGCGCGTTGCCAAGCGTCGCGCCGATGTAGAACAGCGGCGTCACTTCGCCGCCCTTGAACCCCGACGCCAGCGTGACGACGGTGAACGCGAACTTGCCCGCGAAATCGTAGAGCGGCAGCGGGCCGTGAAACGCGGCCTCGATCGTCGGAATGCCGAGCCCGAGATACTGCGGCACGTTCAGCACGGTGGCGGCCGCCGCGACCAGCAACCCGCCCAGCACCGGCTGCAGCGGCGCATGGCGAACCGCGCGCCGGAACCACGCGGTCAGCGCGTGCGTCGCAAACGCGAACAGCCGCCCGACGACGCCGAACGCGATGCCCGCGACGACGGTCACGGCCAGGCCCGTCGCCGACACGGCCGGCACGAATGGAATCGCATAGACGGTGTGATGCACGCCCCACGCGCGGCATACGACGTCCGCGACGATCGCCGATGCGACGCAGGCCAGCAGCGCGTCGTAGCGCACGCGCCCGATCGCCAGCACCTCGAGCCCGAACACCGCGCCCGCGAGCGGCGTGCCGAACACCGACGCGAAACCGGCCGCGATGCCGCCCATCAGCAGCACGCGACGATGCTCGCGATCGAGGCGGAACACGTGCGTGATCCGGTCGGCCAGCGCGCCGCCCATCTGCACGGCCGTGCCCTCGCGGCCCGCCGAGCCGCCGAACAGATGCGTGACGACGGTCGCGACGAGCACGAGCGGCGCCATCCGCTTCGGCACGAGCGCCTTCGGGTCGTGAATCTCGTCGATCAGCAGGTTGTTGCCGCGCGCGACGGACTGGCCGAAACGATGATAGATCCACCCGGTCGCGAAACCGGCGGCCGGCAGCCCCCACAGCAGCCACGGATGAGCCACGCGCGTGCCGGTCGCCCAGTCGAGCGCGATCAGGAACAGGGCGGATGCCGTGCCGGCGAGCACGCCGAGCAGGGCCGAGAGCGCGAGCCAGCGGCATACGTAGCGCACGCTCGAGAAAAGATCGGCAGAAGTCTTGAAAAACATGATTTCCAGATTCGACGGAACATCAAAACCTGGGCGGCAGAATACCGCATGGACGGCCTGCGACCTCCTGACGACCCAGGAACACGCAGGCATCATCAGCCGGGCAAACCGGCGGTTGAGGGCCGCCCCACGCACGATGCGCCGGGAACGACCGCAGGGAGGCATGCCATCTCCGCTGGCCGCCATTGTACGCGACGCCGCGCGACGCCCGCAATGCGGCCGTCGGCGCGCCGCGACAGGACGGCGGCGCGCGCCCCGGCACGCCGTCAGTCGCGCGGCAGGCGCGCAATGCGCGAGATCAGCTGGGGCGCGATCCGCTCGAGCGGCAGGATCGCCGACGCCGCGCCGATCGCGGCGGCCGCCTTCGGCATGCCGTACACGGCGCTGGTCGCCTCGTCCTGCGCGATCGTGTAGCAGCCCTTCGCGCGCATCGCCTTCAGGCCGAGCGCGCCGTCGCGCCCCATGCCCGTCAGCAGCACGCCGAACGCGTCGCCTTGCCAGCCGTCGGCGACGCTGTTGAAGAACACGTCGATCGACGGCCGGTACGGCGTCTCGACCGGGTGCCGCGTATAGCCGAGCACGCCGCGCGGCGACAGCGTCAGGTGATCGTTGGTCGCCGCGAGCAGCACCTCGCCGGCCAGCGGCACGCTGCCCTGCCGCGCGACGCGCACGGGCAGCCGCGTGTAGCCGTCGAGCCACTCGGCCATCCCGAGCGCGAACGCCTGGTCGACGTGCTGGACGATCACGATCGCAGCCGGAAAATCGGCCGGCAGCACCCGCAGCAGCGCGGTGAGCGCGGTCGGCCCGCCCGCCGACGCGCCGATCGCGACGAGCGTCGGCTGGCCGCGCTCGGGCGTCGGCCCCGGCGGCACGAGCGCGGCGGTGCGGCTTTCGAGCAGCCGGCCGATCTGGTCGATCTTCGCGAGCAGCGCCTGCGACGACGCGCCGGCCGACAGCCCGAGCGCGAGCGTCGGCGTGTCGACCGCATCGAGCGCGCCGGCGCCCATCGCCTCGTAGACCGACGACGTATTCGCGCTGACACTCGCCGTCACGATCAGGATCGCGCACGGTGCGCGCGCCATGATCCGGCGCGTCGCGACGACGCCGTCGACCTTCGGCATCACGAGATCCATCAGCACGAGATCGGGCGGATGCGCGACGCAGAAATCCACCGCCTCGTCGCCGTCGGTGGCCACCCACAGCACGCGGTGGTCCGCACGCAGCGCGAGCACGCGGCGCAGCGCCTCCACGGCGAGCGGCAGGTCGTTGACGATGCCGATGTTCATGCGCGCGCGTCCCCGATCAGGTCGTGCACGGCATCGAGCAACGCCTCGTCGTGGAAGCTGCTCTTCGCGAGGTAGTAGTCGGCGCCCGCGTCGAGCCCGCGACGGCGATCCTCGTCGCGATCCTTGTACGACACGATCATCACCGGCACGCGCTTGAGCAGCGGATCGCCCTTGATCAGCGTGACGAGTTCGATGCCGTCCATGCGCGGCATGTCGACGTCGGTGACGACGAGGTCGAACGCGTCGCTGCGCACCGCGTTCCAGCCTTCCATTCCGTCGACCGCGACCGTCACGTCGTAGCCGCGCTTTTCCAGCAGCTTGCGCTCGAGCTCGCGCACCGTCAGCGAATCGTCGACGACGAGCACGCGGCGGCGCCGGTCGGCGAGCGCGCGCTGCGGGTCGCGCGTGAGCCGCGCGAGCTGGCCGCCGCGCACGAGCTTGTCGACGGAGCGGATCAGGTCCTCGACGTCGACGATCAGCACCGGGTCGCCGTTCTCGAGCAGCGCGCCGGCCGCGATGTTCTGGATCTTGTGCAGGCGGCCGTCGAGCGGCTGCACGACGAGCATCCGCTCGCCGAGGAAGCGGTCGACCGCCACGCCGTACAGCTCGGGCTCGCCGCCGACGACCACGACCGCGGTGCTGGTGCGGGTCGCATCGGGCTCGCCCGCGTCGAGCAGCTGGTGTGCGGCGACGAGGCCCGCACGCCGGCCGTCGAACGGAAAGTGCGGCTGCCCCTCGAGCACGTCGATATCGTCGTGCGCGAGTTCGAGCGTCCGGCGCACATGGGCGAGCGGGAACGCATAAGGCTCGCCGGCGACCTCGACGAGCAGGCTGCGGATCACCGACAGCGTGAGCGGCAACTGCAGCACGAAGCGCATGCCCGCGCCCGGCTCGTTGAAGATCCGCACCGCGCCGCGCACGCCGCGCACCATCTCCTGCACCGCGTCGAGGCCGACGCCGCGGCCCGACACGTCGGTCACCGCGTCGCGCATCGAGAAGCCCGGCAGCAGCAGGAATTCGAGCAGCTCGGGATCGGACAGCCGCGCGGCCGTCTCGTCGTCGGTCAGGCGCTGGCGCACGACGGCCGCGCGCAGCGCGTCCATGTCGACGCCCGGCCCGTCGTCGATCACGCTGACGAGCAGCGAACCGGCGCTGTGGCGCGCCTCCAGCGTCACGCTCGCCTCGTCCGGCTTGCCGCGCGCGCGCCGCGCCTCGGGCGAATCGACGCCATGGTCGATCGCGTTGCGCAGCAGGTGACCGAGCGGCGCGTCGAGCAGGTCGAGAATGTCGCGGTCGACCTGCGTGCCCTCGCCGACGATCGAGAAGCGCACCTGCTTGCCGAGCGAACGCGCGAGATCGCGGACGATGCGCGGATACGCGCGCGTCGCGTCGCCGAACGGCCGCATCCGGCACTGCAGCGCCTCGTCGTAAAGCTGCTCGGCGATATGCGTGCTGCGCCGCTCGAAGCGGTCGAACTCGTCCATGCGCTCGGCGAGCGAACGCTGCAGGTCGTTGAGCATGTGCCGCACTTCGTTCATCGACGCGAGCATGCCCGCGTCGAGATCGTCGGCGAATTGTTCGTACATCAGATCGAGCGAACGGGCCGCGTCGCGCTGGGCGCGCTTCACGCGCAGCATCGATTCGGCAAACGGCTTGAGCCAGCGCGATTCGACCAGCGATTCGCCGGACAGGCTCAGCAGCCGGTTCAGCGTGTCCGCGCGCACGCGGCGCATCGCGCCGGCGCCGGCCACGCGGCCGGCCTGGGCCGGATCGGGCGCCGTCGCCGACACCGCGAGCGGCGGCACCGCGGCGCCGGCCCCGACCGGCTCGTTCGCGGCGCCGTCGTGCTCGCGATACGGCACGAACGACGGCGGCACCGGCGCCGGCCCGGCGGCCGGCGCGTGCATCGTCTGCGCGCCGTCGGCGCCCGTCAGCGCCGCCGCGAACACCTCGATCTCGGTCTGCGACACCGGCTGCGCTTGCGGGTCGCCGACGCGCACCAGCAAATCGACCCCGGCGAGCAGCACGTCGACGTGGGTGGCCGTCAGCGCGATCGTGCCGGCCTGCGCGGCGACGAAGCACTCCTCCATCCGCCCCGCGATGTCGACGCCGAGCGGCACGCCGACGATGCGCGCGGCCCCCTTCAGCGAATGCGCGGCGCGCATGCACGCCTCGAGCGCGACGGAATCGGGCTCGCCCGATTCGAGCGCGAGCAGCCGCTCGGACAGCGCCTGGGTTTGCGTGCGCGTCTCCTCGCGGTACAGCTCGAGCAGCGACAGATGGCTCAGGTCGTCATCGCCGCTCATCGCATGCTCCGCGTCACGGCGTCGAACAGGCGATCGTCGTCGAGCAGGCCCACCGACTTGCCGCGCCACGACAGCACGCCGCGCGACAGGCCGGCGCTCGCGCGCCCGACCGTCGCCGGCACGGGTACCCAGTCGGATGCGCCGAAGCGCAGCACGCCCTCGACCTCGTCGACCGGGAACACCACCGGCTCGCCCTGGTGCGCGGCCACCAGCAGCCGCGTGAAACGGCCGTCGTCGCCGCGGCCGTTGCCGCCCTTGCCGGCGCCGAGGCCGAGCAGCGCGCCGATCGAGATCGCGATGCGCAGCGTGCCGCGAATGTTGACCACGCCGCGCACGGCCGAATTGCGGCGATGCGGCAGCGAATGGATCGGACGCGTGCCGGCGATCTCGCGCAGCACGCCGATCGGCAGCGCGAGCCATTCGTCGGCCACGCGGAACGCCAGCGCCGCGTGGTGCGAGTCCGCGTCGGCGTCATGCACGTGCGTCGTACCGGGCGCACTCATCCGGCGCGCGGCGTCGGCCAGCTCGGCCGCGTCGAGCGGGCGCTCGAGCAGCTTCGCCGCGTGATAGGCATACACAGGGCAGTTCAGGCAGCGCAGGCAGTCGTTCAGCCGTTCGCACGAACGATCGCCGCGCGTGCCGATCCGGTTCCAGCAATCGTCGACGTCGATCGTCGTAGCGTCAGTGGCAGCGGCGGCGCGGTTCATGAATTCCTCTGGTCATCGCGGTGTCGGTTCCCAACCCGTAGTCGTATCAGCCGGCCGAGCGCCGTGCGCGCTCGAGCAGCCATTGCGCACCGGCGCGATCGCCGCCGACGTCGAGCAGCGTCGCAAGATGGGTCAGCGCCTCGTGGTGCGTGGGCCGCAGGTACAGCGCCTTCCGGTAGAAATCGCCGGCTTCCGCGGCGCGCCCGCGCGCATCCGCGATCAGCCCGTTCAGGTAGAACGCATCGGCATGCGGGCCGACGCGCGCCGAGAACTGCGCGAGCACGCGTTCGGCTTCGTCGAATGCGCCGGCGTTCGCAAGCGCCTGGGCCTCTTCCAGCGTCGGCGCGAGGCCGTCGGCGGCCGGCGCGGCCGGTTCGCCCGCCGCCACCGGCAGGTCGGCCCGCGCGTCGAACGCGGCCGCCGGCATGGCCGGCGGCGGCGTGAACGGCTGGCGGAGCTCGCCGAGCCAGGCCGGCGGCGCGACGGCCAGCACGGAACGCGCCGCCGCGAGCGGCGCGACCGTGAAGCGTTCCGCGCGCCGGTACGGCGCCGCCACGCTGAACGGCGCCGCCGGCCGGGCGGCGTATGCGTCGACCGCCGTGCCGGCGGCCTCGCGATGAAACGCGAACGCGAGCGGCACGCGCGCCGAGCGCATGCCGTGCCGCATCGCGACGCCCGTTTCGGCCGGCCCGACGAACAGCATGCCGTCGTCGGCGAGACGCGCGTCGAGCGAGCGGATCACACGATCCTGCGCGTCGCGATCGAAGTAGATCAGCACGTTGCGGCAGAACACGAAATCGTAGCGAATGCCCGTGTCCGCGACCGGTTCGACGAGGTTCGCCTGACTGAAATGCACGCACGCGCGCACGCGTTCGTCGAGCAGCCAGCCGTCGCGGGTCGGCGTGAAATACTGCGCGCGAAACTCCGTCGCGGTGCCGCGAAACGCGTTGCGCCCGTAACTGCCGAGCCGCGCCTGCTCGATCGCGCGCGCGCTGAGGTCGATCGCGTCGACCGTGAAGCTGGCCGGATCGAGCCCCGCGTCGAGCAACGCCATCACCGCCGAATACGGCTCCTCGCCGGTCGAGCACGGTGCGCTCAGCACGCGGATCACGCGGCCGGGCAACGCGGCGACCCGCTCGAGCGCCAGCCGCGCGAGCGTCGCGAAGGCCTCGCGGTCGCGGAAGAACCAGGTTTCGGGCACGACGAACAGCTCGATCAACGCGCGCCGCTCGTCGGCCGATGCATTGAGCTGCTGCCAGTACGCGTCGAGCACCTCCGGCGTCACGGGCGGCCGGGCCGCCGACGGCAGGCGCTCGCCGTCCGCCTGCAGCGCGTGCACGCGTTCCGTCAGCGCGCGGGTCATGAAATCGTTGCCGAGCGAATCGGGGTCGATGCCGGTTTCGCGCAGCAGCCAGTCGCGAAATCGCGATTCGGATTCTTTCATGCGGACTCTCCCCCGTGGCCCGGCGGGCCGTCGAACAGATACAGGCGTGCAACGTCGTCGATCAGGTCGGCTACCGATACCTGCTGCACGACGCCGTCGGGCGTATTCGCGACCGGCCCGAGCCAGCGCGTGCGCGCGGTCGAGATGCCGCTGGCGCGAAATGCCGCGCGGTCGATCCGCATCGTCCGCGTCGCGCACTCGACGATCAGGCCGATCGTGCGTACGCCGCCGGCCTCGCCCACGCGGTAGCGGACCATCACGAGCCGCGTCGAGCGCAGCGCGTGCGCACGGCGCCCGAGCGCCAGCATCGGCACGTCGATCACCGGCACCGGCTGGCCGCCGCGCATCAGCAGCCCGGCGATCCACTCCGGCGCACCGGGCACGGCCTTCGTGACCGCCAGCGGCAGCACCTCGTCGATGCCGGCCGCGTCGAGCGCATAGCGCTCGCCGTCGAGCTCGAACATCAGGAACAGCGCGTGTACGCCGTTCTGCGGATCGGCGCGCGTCACGCGTCGACCTTGAAGCGCGACACGCTGGTGCGCAACTGGTTCGCGACGAGCGTCAGGTCGTCGATCGCCTGCGACGACTGGCGCAGCGATTCGGCCGTCTGCTGCGCGGCCTCCGACAGTTGCGACAGTGCCTGCGTGATCTGCTCGGCGCCGTTCGCCTGCGTCTGCATCCCCTCGTTGACCATCTGGAAGCGCGGCGCGAGCGTCTGCACCTCGGCGATGATCTGCGACAGCTGCCCGCCGACCTGCTGCACGTCGAGCATCCCGCGGCGCACTTCCTCGGAGAACTTGTCCATCCCCATCACGCCCGCCGACACGGCCGACTGGATTTCCTTCACCGTCTGCTCGATGTCGTAGGTCGCCACCGCCGTCTGGTCGGCGAGGCGGCGGATCTCGGTCGCGACGACCGCGAAGCCGCGACCGTACTCGCCCGCCTTCTCGGCCTCGATCGCCGCGTTCAGCGACAGCAGGTTGGTCTGGTCGGCCACCTTGGTGATCGTCGCGACCACCTGGTTGATGTTCAGCGCCTTCTCGTTGAGGATCGCGAGCTTCGCGTTCACCGAACCGGCCGCGTCCATCACGCTGCGCATCGTCTCGCCCATCCGCGTGAGGCCGCTCTGGCTCACGCCCGCGAGCGTCGCCGACTGCTCGGCCACGCCGGCCACCTCGTTCATCGTGCGCAGCAGGTCGCGCGACGTCGCGAAGATTTCACGCGAGGTCGCGCCGATCTCGGTGGTCGTCGCCGCGGTTTCGTTCGCGGTCGCCTGCTGCTCGCGCGACGTCGCCGCGATCTCGGCGACCGACGTCGTCACCTGCAGCGACGACTGCTGCGCGCGCGCGACGAGCTCGGTCAGCTCGTCGGCCATCCGGTTGAAGCCCGTCTCGAGCGTGCCGAACTCGTCGCTGCGCTGCAGGTCGAGGCGGTGCGTCAGGTTGCCGGTGCGCATCACGTCGTGCACCTCGACGAGCCGCGCCATCGGCACGGTCACCGAGCGGTACAGCCCGTAGCCGAGCCCCAGCGCGGACAGCAGCATGATCGCCAGCGCGGTCGCGAGCACCACCTCGGTGTCCTGCACGGATTCGCGGATCAGCTTCGCCGACTGCTCGGCGAACTTGCGGTTTTCCTGCACCAGCACGTTCGCGTTGCGCACGACCTCGGCCCATGCGGGCAGCACCTTCGCGTATGCGGCCACCGCGTCGTCGTGCGACTGGCGGTGCCGCTGCACCGCTTCGTTCAGCAACGGCAGGTAGTGATCGTAGGCGCCGCGAAACGTCGCGAAGCGCTGCCGGTCGTCGTCGCGGAAGATCGAGTTCTGATAGTCGACCGACAGCGACTCGACGTCCTTCGCCGAATCGGCGATCTTCGCGAGATCGTGCTGGATGTTCTCGGGGTCCGTCTCGACGAACGTCGCCTGCTGCAGCAGCATGAACGATTCGTTCACCGCGCCGCGCAACGACGACGCGAGGTAGACGCCGGGCAGCGAGTCGCGCTCGATGCTGACGGCTTCGCTGTTGATCGCGCGCAGTCGCTCGTACGACACGCCGGCTGTCACCAGCATCAGCACGAACAGCACGCCGAAGCTGAGCAGGATGCGATTGCCGAGCGTCAGCCGGCCAGCGCCGATCGTCGGATGCAGGCTTTCATTGGTCGCGCGGGGCGTCACGGTGGCCATGTTCGTTATGGGCTTTCTAGTATCTTCGTTGAAAAAACCGCGCCCGCCTGCGCGCCGGTCGGCGCGCCACGAGGGCATCGGGGTCTGCGGACGACGCGGCGCCGGCGGGCCGCGCCGCTCAATCATCGCTCCGGTTGCGCCGGCAGCCGGAGCGCGACCATGAAGCCGCGCGCCGTATTGCGCATCAGGATCTGGCCGCGATGCCGCGCCGCCGTCGCGCGGACGAACGCCAGCCCGAGGCCGAAGCCGCCGCGCGTCGCGCCATGCACGGCTTCGAGCTGCACGAACGACTCGGTCGCGGCCGTGCGCTGCTCCGGCGCGATCCCCGCGCCGGCATCCTCGACGCCGATCAGCCACGCGCCGTCCTCGGCGCTCAGCGTGCAGTGCACGTCCGTGCCGGGCGGGCCGTACTTCAGCCCGTTGTCGATCAGGTTCGCGACCGCGCGCGTCAGCATCATGCGATCGCCCATCGTCACGCACGGGGTATCGGGCACGTGCGCGACGACCCGGCCGCCAAGCCCGGCTGCCTTCTCCCACAGCTGGTCTACGGCATCGAGCACGATCTCATTGAGCATCACGACCTCGTGCGCGCGGCGCTCGGACTGCGCGCGGGTCAGGTGAATGAAGCCGTCGGCGAGCGCAAGCGCGCGCCGCGCGTGGCCGGCGATGCGCTCCATGATCGCCGGCATGTCGCCGTGTTCGGCGCGGTAGACGTCGAGCAGCGCGAGGATCGACGTCTGCGGCGAGCGCATGTCGTGCGACAGGAAGTCGAGCGCCTCGTCGCGCTGCCGCGACATCAGGTAGGAATTCGAGTGGTAGCGGATGCGTGCGGCCAGCTCCATCGCGTCGGGAAGCTTCACCAGATAGTCGTTCGCGCCGGCGATGAACGCCTCGCGCTTGACGATCGGCTCCTCCTTCGCGGACAGCACGATGATCGGCACGCGAGCGGTGGCGGCGTCCGCGCGCCACGCGCGGACGAGATCGAGGCCGTCGATCTCCGGCATCACGAGATCCTGCAGGATGACCGTCGGCTTCACGTCGCGCGCAACCGCCATCGCCCGATGTGCGTCGGTGCACATGTGCAGGTCGATGTCGTGCTCGCTGCGCAGCGCGCGGCGAATCACCTCGCCGACGAACGGTTGATCGTCGACGAGCAGGACCGATAACCCCGATTCAAGACAATCCGGGGCATTATCACCGCTCGATTCTTTCATAAATACAGTTTCAAACGCCGATTCTCCAATCGATTCTTTCATAGGAGTTGTTTATCCGGCTTGCACGCTATCTTATTCTGGCGGTTGAAAACCCCACCCGATTCCGCCGACCTGGCCTGTCAGCACTGCTTTTCAGGGCATCGGACGCCGATTTTTCCCCGCAGGCGGCCGCATTACCTACGCATCCTTTCTCTCAATAAAGATAACCGGCTGATTCTAAATGAAATTAGAACACAGCATCTATCACCTTCCGGTTTAGTTTTGCCAAATATGCAGAAAGAGACCGAATCATATAAATCAGATCATTTACGGATTCGAAATGCGGTAACGTTTGCGAGATCGGCCCGTCAGGCTTGCATGCGCTGCAAGGCTGACCATCCGGCGAATTGGGGCCGGATAGAAAAACAGGCGGACGAAGCGGCGCACGGGCGGGAAAATCGCCGTGCTGGCGCCGCTCCGAAGGGGCGGGCCGGCAGGCAGCCGGCCGCGCATTGGAGGGGACTTATCCGCGCGCGTGCTGCGCGGACACTTCCTGAAGGTCGAGGTCGCGCTCGAGCGCGTGCAGCATCTCGTCGTGGATGCGGCCCGAGCGGTGCAGGCGCAACAGCTCCGCGCGCCCGGCCCGGATCGCGGCCAGCACGACGTCGTAGTGCGCGGCGCGCACTTCCGCCGGATACATGGGCTCGTCCTTCGCCCGCTCGGTCAGTTCGGCGCGATACGTGTACTGCTCGAGCAGGCGCGGATGGATCACGACCCCGTTCTCGTCGCGCACGAGCGGCTGGATCGCCGCGAGCTGCGCCGCCTCGACATGCGCCCACGTCTGCGGCTCGGTCAGGTGATGCGCCGCGCGCTCCTCGCGCTGCGGCAGGCGCAGCAGCCGGATCAGCGGCCCGATCGTCGTGCCCTGCAGCAGCACGGTGACGAGGATCACCGCGAACGACGCCACCAGGATCACGTCGCGGCCAGGCATCGCCTCGGGCAGCGACAGCGCGATCGCCAGCGTCACGACACCGCGCATCCCCGCCCAGCTCATGATCGTCGCGGCTTTCCAGTCGGGTGTTTCGCCGCGCCGCGCGATGCCGCGCACCGGCCACTTCAGCGCCTCGACCGCGTAGATCCACACGAAGCGCGACACGATCACCGCCGCCAGCACCGCGAACACCGGCGGCGCCATCGTGCCGAGCACCTGCTCGAACCCGCCGAGCCGGTGCATCGCGCCGCGCAGCGACAGCCCGATCAGCACGAACACCATCGCCTCGAGCAGGAACACGATGACCTGCCAGAACGCGGTGCCGCGCGTGCGCACAGCGGCCGAGAACACCTCGTGCTGATGCCAGCCGACGATCATGCCGGCCGTGACGGTCGCGATCACGCCCGACACCTCGACCATTTCGCCCGCGATATACGCGATCCAGCCGGCGATCACCGCGACGGTGATCACGAGATAGTCGTCGTCGAGCAGCTTCAGGAACCACACGACGAGCCTGCCGACCACGAACCCGACCACGACGCCGCCGAGCCCGAGCTCCGCGAAGCGCACGACCGCGTGCTCGAGGCTGAACGCGCCGGTCAGCGCGGCCGCGACCGCGAAACGGAACAGCACGAGGCCGGCCGCATCGTTCAGCAGGCTTTCGCCTTCGAGCAGCACCATCAGCCGGCGCGGCAGCGCGACGCGTTCGAGCACGGCCTTCGCGGCCACCGCGTCGGGCGGCGACACGATCGCGCCGAGCGCGAAACACGCGGCCCACGGCAGCGCCGGCGCCACCCAGTGCACCGCGAAGCCGACCGCGAACGTCGTGAACACGACCGCGCCGATCGCGAGCAGCAGGATGCCGCCGACGTTGCGCTTGAACTCCTCCCACACGGAGAAATACGCGCCGTCCATCAGCAGCGGCGGCAGGAACACCAGCAGCACCAGCTCGGGATCGAGGTTGACCGGCGGCAGGCCGGGAATGAACGCAATGCCGATGCCGCCGACCAGCAGCGCGGCCGCCGGTGGCAGCCGCAACCGCTTGGCGATGCATTCGAGCGCGACGATCGCGAGGAATGACAACAAAACCAGCTTGAATGCCGAGACGGGAGACATGAATCGTCCTCGTGAAGAATGAATGCGTGCTTTCCGGCGTCGTCCCCCGGTCGGCAGTTTGGCGCGATTACATCACGGCGCGAGCCCCGCAGTCGAGCGCGCATCGGCCGGCGCGGTGGGCGGT
>NZ_JPGM01000042.1:0-86542 GCF_000731655.1 Burkholderia sp. MSh2
GTCGTTGACGAAATCGCAGCGCGGCGCCAGCATACCGCCAGCCCTCGCCCCATCACGGCAACGCCCGCGTGTCGCACGAACGCCGGGGAACCCGCACGGGCGCCGACCTTGGCCGACAGGAGACGAGACGATGGCCGCCGACACCGGACCTCGCCGACGCAAACGCACCGCGCGCTTCGTCGAGATCGCGCAACTCGCGGGCGTCAGCACCGCAACGGTCGATCGCGTGCTGAACGAGCGCGGCAGCGTATCGGCGCACGCGCGCGAACGCGTCGTCGCGGCCGCGCAAAAGCTCGGCGTGCCGCGCCACCTGCCCGATGTCAGGCACGGACTGATTCACGTCGACGTGCTGCTCCCCGACACCGACACGCCGTTCTACCGGCGGCTGCAACAGGCGCTGCAACGCGCGGTGCAGATGCTCGACCGGCGCGTCGTGGTGCACCGGGCCATCCTCCCCGCCGCCGACGACGCGCGGCTCGCCGCGTTGATCGAACGCCCGGCCTACCGGCGCGCGGCGCTGATCGTCACGGCCGGCGACACGCCGCGCGTGCGCGAGGCGCTCGCCGGCGCGATCGCGCGCGGCGAATCGGTCGTGACGATGGTCTCCGACATCGGCGGGATCGCGCGCACGCACTATGCCGGCATCGACAACGAACGCGCGGGCCGCACGGCCGCCTACTGCATCGGCCGCCTCGCGAGACGGGCCGGCCGCGTGCTGCTGCTCGGCGGCCGGATGGGCTATCGCGTCCACCAGGACCGGATCGCCGGCTGTCGTGCCGAACTGGCGCGCGCGTTTCCCGAACTGGCCTGCGACGACCGGGCGGCCGAAACGTTCGACGAGGACGACCGTGCATACGAGATCGTCGCGAAGGCGCTGCGCGCGCCCGGCGACGTGGTCGGCCTCTACAACAGCGGCGGCGGCTCGGCCGGCATCGAGGCCGCGCTGCACCGCTTCGGCGCGGCCGGCCGGGTGGTCTGGGTCGGTCACGAAATGCTCGACCAGCATCGCGCGTACATCGAGGCGGGCACGATGGACATCGCGATCGACCAGGATCCCGACGGACAGGCCATCTCCGCGTTGCAGCACCTGATGCACGCATGCGGCATGGTCGAACCGCCGCCACCGGTCGAGCCGGTCGAGTTTCGCGTGTTCTGCTCGGCGAACGTGAGGACGAGCCCTTACCTGCAACCGGTGTGAACGCCCGCGGGGCCGGCGGCGGGACGCGGCCGGTTCGCATCGGCGTCGCGGGCCGCGTTGCCGATTTTTCGTCAACGCAGCGCATGCGGTTGGCGCGGCGCCGTCTTACATTGGCGGCCATGCGCCGTGACGAGCGGACAGAAGGCCGGACCGATTGCCGCAAGCACCCGCACGCGGCGGCGGCCCCCGGTCGCGGCGGCCGCTCGCCCGCCGTCCCGGCGTCGAACCCCGACCGAGGCCCCGTGATGACCCCACCCCTGACGTTTTCGCTGAACCGGACGAGCACCCCGCGCCTGCCGCTCGACCGCCATGTCGCACTGTGCCGGCGCCTCGGCATCGGCGCGATCGAGATCCGCAACGATCTCGACGGCGTCGAGATCGCCGACGGCACGCCCGCCGCCGCCGTACGCTCGACGGCCGAAGCCGGCGGCGTGGCGATCCTGACGATCAACGCGCTGCAACGCTTCGAGCAGTGGAACGCCGACCGTGCGCACGAGGCGACCGCGCTGGCCGACTACGCGGCGCAATGCGGCGCGCACGCGCTCGTGCTGTGCCCGACCAACAGCCGCGGCGACACGCGCGGCGCGGACGGGCGTCACACGGATCTCGTGACGGCGCTGAAGGCGCTCAAGCCGATCCTCGCAACCCGCGGCCTGCTCGGTTTCATCGAGCCGCTGGGCTTCGCGGAATGCGCGCTGCGTCGCAAGTCGGACGCGGTGAAAGGCATCTACGACGCGGCGGGCGAACAGGTCTTCAGGCTCGTGCACGACACGTTCCACCATCACCTGTCGGGCGAAGACATTTTCTTCCCGAACCTGACCGGCCTCGTGCATCTCTCCGGGGTCGAGCAGGACGACCTGCCGGTCGACCGGATGCGCGACGGCCATCGCGTGCTGGTCGGCGCCGCCGACCGGCTCGGCAACATCCGGCAGTTGCGCGAACTGCTCGCGCGCGGCTACCGCGGCGCACTCTCGTTCGAACCGTTCGCAAACGAAATCGCCGAAGCCGACGACATCGAGGACCGGCTGCGGGCGAGCATCGACTACGTGCGCGGCGCGCTGGCGAATCAATGACCCGGGCCGGGCGCGTGGCCGCCCAAAGCCGCGCCGACGGCCAACGACAGGATCGACAGGAGAACGGAATGATCGGATTCGCATTGTTCGGCGCCGGACGGATCGGCAGGATCCACGCGGCCAATCTCGCGCGCCATCCGGGCGCGACACTCCGGTACGTGGTCGACCGGCATGCGCCGTCGGCCGACGCGCTGGCGCACGCGCACGGCGCGCACGTCGCCGACGTCGAGCGCGCGCTCGGCGACCCGGCCGTGCGGGCAATCGTCATCGCGTCGAGCACCGACACGCATGCGGACCTCATCGTCGCGGCTGCGAATGCCGGCAAGAACATATTCTGCGAGAAGCCGGTCGACCTGGGCGTCGAGCGCGCACGCGCGTGCGCGGACGTCGTCCGTCGCATCGGCATCACCTGCATGATCGGCTTCCAGCGCCGCTTCGACCCGACGTTCGCCGCGCTGAAGGCGCGCGTCGAACGCGGCGAGATCGGCGCGCCGGAAATGCTGGTCGTCACGAGCCGCGACCCGGGCGCACCGCCCGCCGATTACCTGCGCAGTTCGGGCGGCATCTTCAAGGACATGCTGATCCACGATTTCGACGTGTTCCGCTGGATTCTCGGCGACGAAGCGCAGACGCTGCACGCGACCGGCAGTTGCCTGACCGATCCGGCCGTACTCGCCGCGGGCGACATCGATTCGGCCGCCGTGACGATCCGCACGCGGCACGGGCTGCTGTGCCAGATCAATACGTCGCGGCGCGCCGCCTACGGCTACGACCAGCGTTTCGAACTGCTCGGCAGCGGCGGGATGCTGCAGGCCGGCAACGTGCGGCCGACCGAGGTGGGCGCGTGGCTCCCGGGCGGCATCGCGACGGACGCGCCGGAGCCGTTCTTCCTCGAGCGCTATCGGCAGGCCTACGCAGCCGAGATCGCGCACTTCGTCGACGCGCTGCGCGACGGCTCGCCGGTCCGCACGACGATCGACGACGGGCTGGCCGCGCTCGAACTGGCCGAGGCCGCGCTGACGTCGTGGAAAACGGGGCGCGTGATCGTGCTGTAATGCAAGCGGCGCGGCCGCCCGCCCCGCCGGCAAGGCCCCGCCCGATCGGCAGCCTGCCCGGATCCGGCGCGGCGACCGCGCGGCCACGCCGTGATGCGGCCGGTCGGGAAAATTTGCCGGACCGTCACGCGGCACGCGCGTGAAAGCACGTATGATGGCGAATTGATCTGCGTCGCCGATCTCCCGCTTTTTCACCACCATGCTCGATCACCTCATCTGCGACTGCGACGGCGTGCTCGTCGACAGCGAAGTCATCGCCGACCGCGTGCTGCTCGACACGCTGTCCGCCACGTTCCCGAACCTCGATTTCGAGGCCGCCGCGAAATCGGCGTTCGGTCAGCAGACATCTCGCTTCCTCGACGGCATCGAATCCCGCTTCGGCATCGAGATGCCGGCCAACTTCATCGAGACGATCGAGCACAACATCGAGGTCGCGCTCGCGCAATCGCTCGCGCCGATCAGCGGCGTGCGCGACGCACTGCTGAAGGTCAGCCTGCCGGCGGCCGTCGTGTCGAACAGCCGGCTCGTGCGCGTGCGCAATTCGCTGAAGCGCGCGTCGCTCACCGAGATCTTCGGCGAGCGCGTGTTCAGTTCCGAACAGGTTGCACGACCGAAGCCCTACCCCGACGTCTACCTGCATGCGGCGCAATCGCTCGGTGTCGCGCCGGCGCGCTGCGTCGTCGTCGAGGACAGCGTGTCGGGGCTGAATGCCGCGCGCTCGGCGGGAATGAAGACGATCGCGTTCGTCGGCGCGAGCCACATTCCCGACAACTACGCGGATGCGCTGCGTGCGATGGGCATCACGCGAATCATGCGCAAAATGGACGAGCTGCCGGCGCTCGTCGAAGCCGGCATGCGCGGCGAATTCGGCGACGTGCAGTCGTAAACGTCAGGCGACGGCACACCGTTGAACGACGTGCCGTCGCGAACGCAAGCCGGCCGGTCAATCGCCGAACGCGACCAGCCGGGCCGGGCTATCTGCGCTTAACGCAGCCACTCTCGCGGGATCCCGGACGTGCTGCTGCTTTCCGGGTAAAAGTAGATGAAATAGCGGCGGCGCGTGCCTTCGACGACCGGCCCGGCCGGCCATGCGGCGTCCTTGCCGGCCGCGGTTGCCGGATCGGGATTGTTCGCAGCCGCCTGGGCCAGGTTCGGGACACCTGCCCCGCCGCCGACGCATGCGCGTTCCGTTGCGTTGATTGTTCGCATGATTTTCCTACCTCTGTTGACTCGTGATCGACACCCGCGCGTGACTGCCGCGGGCTCCGGTGCAAGCGCAGCGGTACCGCTGCCAAGCCCGGCCGAGTATAGGTAGCGCTCCGGAAGCCGAATATCGCCGATTCTCCAGATTTGCGGCCCGCCCGGCACCGCGTCTACGCGTCGCTCAAGCAGCCCTCGCGCGCAGCCGCCAGCGCCTCGCGAAACTCGACCAGCTCCGCGATCGTCAGCATCGGCAGCCCGTGCCGTTTCGCAAAACGCTCGACGTCGTCGCCGCGCGTCATCGTGCCGTCCGGATTCATCAGCTCGCACAGCACGCCGGCCGGCTTCAGGCCGGCAAGGATCGACAGGTCGACCGTGCCTTCCGTGTGACCGCGACGCGCCAGCACGCCGCCCGGTTGCGCCCGCAACGGAAACACGTGCCCGGGGCGCACGATGTCGTGCGGCTTCGCGCCGTCGGCGATCGCCGCGCGGATGGTCGTCACGCGATCGGCCGCCGAAACGCCCGTATGCACGCCTTCGCGCGCCTCGATCGAGACGGTGAACGCGGTGCCGTTGCGGCTCTCGTTGGTCTGCACCATCGGCGGCAGGTCGAGCGCGCGCACCGTGTCGTCGGTCAGGCACAGGCACACGATGCCGCTGCACTCGCGGATCAGCAGCGCCATCGTCTCGGGCGTGATGCGCTCGGCGGCGACGATCAGGTCGGCCTCGTTCTCGCGGTCGTGATCGTCCTGCAGCACGACGGCGCGACCCTCGCGCATCGCGTCGAGCGCGGCGGCGATGCGCGGCGGCAACGGTTCGGAATCCAGCAACGGGAGATCGGCAAAGGCGTCGGCGGGAGCCGACGAAGAAACGGACATCAAGGACATGTGAAACGCTCCTCGCAAATACGATTTGGGCGAAAAACGTTTCAGGGCATTGCAAACAGACAGAACGGCAACCCGCTTCGCACGCATCGCGAAGCGGCCCTGGCGGACATGGCTATCTGCACATCTTCTCTCATCCGGACTGTGACCGTCGGCTCTGGCATTCGACCAGATCTGCTGACCCCGCGCGGTGGCGCGGGCGCTCGCGGGCTCGCCGGCTTACGCCAGCCTACCGCCGGTGGGGAATTTCGCCCCGCCCTGAAGACGCACTGTTTGCCGGACGGGGACGCCCCGTCATCGGCGGGCCAAGCATACATCAGCTGCGCACGCGGCGCAGCGGGCCACACATAAAACCTTACTGACGACTCCGTCTAACGGCATCGTCCGAATGGCCGACGGCCGCGTCGCGTCTCCGCCCGGGACAGGCGGCAACCGCCGTGCGCGGCCGCGTCGTTCAGCCGGCCGCGTGCGCGGCCGCGTCGGGCACGAGCCAGCGCGGCGGCACCTCGGGGCTCACCGTCACGCGGAACGCGCGCGCTTCGCTGTCGCCCGGGTTGCGCAGGTTGTACGGCTGGTCGGCGTCGAACACGATCGCGTCGCCGGTCGCGAGCAACTGGCGGCGGTCGTGCACGCTGACTTCGAGCGTGCCCTCGCTCACGACCAGGTTGACGGTCGTGCCCGGCGCGCGGCGCGTGCCGGGCTCCGTATGCAGCGGTGCGATCCGCAGCTCGTGGAATTCGGCCGCGGCCGGCTCGCCTTCGGGGTACAGCGCACGGGCCGAGAAGCGGCCGTTCGAGCTGACGACGCGCGACGCGCGCTCCGCCGCCAGATGCTCGAAGCCGTTCACCGCATGGCGGCGCAGAAACGCGGCAACCGACACTTTCAGCGCCGCGGCGATCTTGCAGAGCACCTTGATCGACGGCACGCTGCGCGCCGACTCGATCTGCGCGAGCATCGCGCGCGACACGCCGGACAGCCGCGCGAGCGCATCGAGCGACAATTGCCGTTCGGCGCGCAACCGCGCGAGATTCACGCCGACGACCTGTTCGAGAAGATCGAGCGACGCGGACGTCCGCGCTTCGGCGGCATTGCCGGACTCGAAAGAGGACACATCGCGCACCAGCGCCAGGGGTGAAGACATAGCATTGCCTCCGGGCCGCCACGCGGCCCTGCGTAGGGGGTAAGCCGGGATCGGAATCGGGTTGCGCCTGCAACGGCGCGTATCGAGACGCTATCACCCGGCCTGGCACGGGCAAACGAAGTTATCTTCACACCGTTATCAGCATCGCGGAGGAATGCGTTTCTCGCGAGCCTGTTCCCGCCGCTATCGCGTCGCCGTCGCGCCCGTGCGGCGGCGCCCCGTCGGCGGCGTGCCGCTCACCTCACGGCCGGCGCGGCGCCCCGCGCCGGGGCCCGCGCATCGAGCCGCATCGCGAACCACGTGACGACGAGCGCGGCGAACGTCACCGCGACGGCGACCCACGGCAGCGCATCGAGCGCGAAGCCGTGCGCGAGTGCAAGGCCGCCGAGCCACGCGCCGCCTGCGTTGCCGACGTTGAATGCGCCGATATTCAGCGTCGAGGCCAGATGCGGCGCGCTCGCGGCCTTCTCGACCACGCGCGCCTGCAGCGGCGGCACCGTCGCGAACGCGGCGATCCCCCACACGAACACGGTGACGGCCGCCGCGACCGGCAGGTGGCTCGTCTTCGCGAACACGGCCATCACGGCCATCAGCGCGACCAGGATCGCGATCAGCGACGGCATCAGCGCGCGGTCGGCCAGCCTGCCGCCGAGCGTGTTGCCGACCCGACGGTCAGGCCCGCGCCGAACAGCACCAGGATCAGCGCGACCGAGCGCGGCGAATACCCCGAAACGGTCTCGAGAATCGGCGCGATGTAGGTGAACACGACGAACACGCCGCCGAAGCCGAGCACGGTCATCAGCAGCGCGAGCCACACCTGCGGCTCCCTCAGCACGCGCACTTCGCGACCGAGGCCGACCGGCCCGCTGTCGTGGCGGTTCGGCACCAGCGCGGCAACGCCGCCGAGCGCCAGCACGCCGAGCGCGGCGACGATCCAGAACGACGCGCGCCAGCCGAGCAGCTGGCCGACGAACGTGCCGAACGGCACGCCGAGCACGTTCGCCAGCGTGAGCCCCGTGAACATCAGCGCGATCGCGCTCGCGCGCTTGTCGGCCGGCACGAGCGACGCCGCGACCACCGCGCCGATCCCGAAGAACGATCCGTGCGCGAACGACGTGACCACCCGCGCGACCATCAGCGTCGCGTAGCCGGACGCGGTCGCGCAGAGGACGTTGCCGACGATGAAGATCGCCATCAGCAGCTGCAGCGCGGCCTTGCGCGGCATGCGGCTGGTCAGGACCGCGAGAAGCGGCGCCCCGGCCGCCACGCCGAGCGCGTAGCCGGTAACCAGCAGGCCGGCGGACGGCAGCGACACGGCGAGGTCGTGCGCGACTTCGGGCAGCAGGCCCATGATGACGAATTCGGTGGTGCCGATGGCGAAGGCGCTGATCGCTAGCGCCAGTAACGGGATGGGCATGACGTTCTCCAGAGGGCGGCGGTGCGGCGCCCGATCGGTGCCGCACCGCACAAGAAGCGGGATGTGCGCATTGTCCCGAAGACGCCCATATTTGATAATTGGCTCGGTATTTGAACCATTTTCAAAAAATTCTGGAAAATCGCATGGACCGACTGGGCGATATCCGGCTGTTCGTCGAGGCGGCCGAACTGGGCAGCCTGTCGGCCGCCGGGCGCAAGCTGAACCTCACGCCGGCCGCGGCGAGCGCGCGCCTCGCGAAACTCGAGGCGGCCGTCGCGACCCGGCTGTTCGACCGGTCGACCCGGCAGTTGCGGCTCACCGACGAGGGCCGCCTGTACCTGAACGGATGCCGGCAGGCGCTGCAGGCGCTCGACGATGCAAACGCCCTGCTGCAGGCCGGCCGCAATGTCGTCGGCGGCCGCGTGCGGCTGTCGGCGACGTCCGATTTCGGCCGCCGCCGGCTGCTCGACTGGCTCGACGAATTCACCGTGCGCTACCCGGACGTCACCTTCTCGCTGACGGCGTCCGACTCGACGGTGAATCTCTGGCAGGACGAGATCGATCTGGCAATCCGCTTCGCCGCGCCGCCCGACGGCGCGCTGATCGCCCGCCGGCTCGCCGCGGACCGGCGCGTGCCGTGCGCGGCGCCGTCGTTCCTCGCCCGCCACGGCGCGCCGCGCGACCCGCACGATCTGGCCCGCTTTCCATGCAACGTGATCACGGTCGCGTCCGGGCCGATGAACACGTGGCGCTTTACGCGCGGCGGCGACACGCAGACCTGCACGGTGCCGCTCGCCACCGCGTTCGAGACCAACGACGGCGGCCTCGCCCGCGAGTGGGCGCTGCGCGGGCACGGCATCGTGCTGAACTCGATCTGGGACGTCGCCGACGACCTGCGCGCCGGACGCCTCAAGGTCCTGCTGCCCGACTGGCGGCACCAGGGCGCGCCGCTGCATGCGATCTACCCCGGCAAGCGTTACATGGCGCCGCGCGTGCGTGTGCTGCTCGACTTTCTCGTCGAACGCTTCGCACGCGAGGAAGCCGCGCTCGACGACCTGCTGAACACGTGCCGTTGACGGCCTGCCCTTGCCATTCAGGGGTCCGAACCCGACAGACGGCGTCGCGCGGCCGCAACCCGCTGCCCGTCCGGGGCGGCGTGAAAAGCTATAATGGAAGGCTTTCCCGACGGCCTTTCATGCGTGCCGCGCGCGATCCGCGTGCCGCGCACGGCCGTCCCGATTCACCCTTGACGACGCCCCCAGGTCAACCACTGCGAACGGCGAATCCCCATGACCAAGAAAGTTTACGTAAAGACCTTCGGCTGCCAGATGAACGAGTACGACTCGGACAAGATGGTGGACGTGCTGAATGCGGCCGAAGGCCTCGAAAAGACCGATACGCCGGAAGACGCGGACATCATCCTGTTCAACACGTGCTCGGTGCGTGAAAAGGCGCAGGAAAAGGTGTTCTCCGATCTCGGCCGCGTGCGCGAGCTGAAGGAAGCGAAGCCCGGCCTGCTGATCGGCGTCGGAGGCTGCGTCGCGAGCCAGGAAGGCGCGTCGATCGTATCGCGCGCGCCGTACGTCGACCTGGTGTTCGGCCCGCAGACGCTGCACCGCCTGCCGCAGATGATCGACGCGCGCCGCGAGAGCGGGCGCGCGCAGGTCGACATCTCGTTCCCCGAAATCGAGAAGTTCGACCATCTGCCGCCCGCGCGCGTCGAGGGGCCGAGCGCGTTCGTCTCGATCATGGAAGGCTGCTCGAAGTACTGCAGCTACTGCGTGGTGCCGTACACGCGCGGCGACGAGGTATCGCGCCCGCTCGACGACGTGCTGACCGAAGTGGCCGGCCTTGCCGACCAGGGCGTGCGCGAAGTCACGCTGCTCGGCCAGAACGTGAACGCCTATCGCGGCGCGCTGGCCGCGGGCTCGGCCGAGATCGCCGATTTCGCGACGCTGATCGAATACGTCGCCGACATCCCCGGCATCGAACGGATCCGCTACACGACGTCGCATCCGAAGGAGTTCACACAGCGCCTGATCGACACCTACGCGAAGGTGCCGAAGCTCGTGAGCCACCTGCACCTGCCCGTCCAGCACGGCTCCGACCGCATCCTGATGGCGATGAAGCGCGGCTACACGGTGCTCGAATACAAGTCGGTGATCCGCAAGCTGCGCGCGATCCGCCCCGACCTGTCGCTGTCGACCGACATGATCGTCGGCTTCCCCGGCGAGACCGAGGACGATTTCGACAAGATGATGGCGCTCGTCCACGAGATGAGCTACGACACGAGCTTCTCGTTCATCTACAGCCCGCGCCCCGGCACGCCGGCCGCGAACCTGCACGACGACACGCCGCGCGAAGTGAAGCTCAAACGCCTGCAACATCTGCAGGCGACCATCGAGGAAAACGTCGCGCGCATCAGCCAGTCGATGGTCGGGAAGGTCGAGCGGATCCTCGTCGAGGGCCCGTCGCGCAAGGACCCGAACGAACTCGCGGGCCGCACCGAGAACAACCGGGTCGTGAATTTCCCGGCGCCGCTTGCGTCGCACCCGCGCCTGATCGGCCAGATGATCGACGTGAAGATCAACCATGCGTACCCGCACTCGCTGCGCGGCGAGCTCGTGCTCGTGAGCGACGACGCGAGCGCGGCCACGCACTGACGTTCCACTGGAGCCCGACGCCACTTTGAAGCCGACCCAAGCACTGGAATTCGTCGCGCCGCGCGACGACAATGCACGCCTCGCCAACCTCTGCGGCCCGCTCGACGAGAACCTGCGGCAGATCGAACAGGCGCTCGACGTCACGCTCGCGCGCCGCGGCCACCGGATCGCGATCCGCGGGCGCGGCGCCAAGCTCGCGCTCGCCGCACTCGAGAACTTCTACAACCGCGCGCGCGATGCGCTGTCGGTCGACGACATCCAGCTCGCGCTCGTCGAGGTGCGCCACACGGCCGGCAACGGTCGCCAGGACACGATCGACGTACGCTTTCGCGGCGACCCCGACCATCCGTTCGACGACCCCGTCGTCCAGCTCGACGACGAGGCGCCGGACGAAGAGCCCGCGCCGAAGCTCTACACGCGGCGCGCCGACCTGCGCGGCCGCACGCCGGCGCAGCGCGAATACCTGAAGCAGATCCTGTCGCACGACGTGACGTTCGGCATCGGGCCGGCCGGCACCGGCAAGACCTACCTCGCGGTGGCATGCGCGGTCGACGCGCTCGAGCGCGACCAGGTCAAGCGGATCGTGCTGACGCGCCCGGCCGTCGAGGCCGGCGAGCGGCTCGGCTTCCTGCCGGGCGACCTCGCGCAGAAGGTCGATCCTTACCTGCGGCCGCTGTACGACGCGCTGTACGACCTGCTCGGCTTCGACAAGACGGCGAAGATGTTCGAGCGCCAGATGATCGAGATCGCGCCGCTCGCGTACATGCGCGGCCGCACGCTGAACCACGCGTTCATCATCCTCGACGAGGCGCAGAACACCACGCCCGAGCAGATGAAGATGTTCCTCACGCGGATCGGTTTCGGCTCGAAGGCGGTCGTGACCGGCGACACGAGCCAGGTCGACCTGCCGCGCGGCCACAAGAGCGGCCTCGTCGAGGCGCAGCAGGTGCTCGGCGGCGTGCGCGGCATCGCGCTCACGCGTTTCACGAGCGCGGACGTCGTGCGCCATCCGCTCGTCGCGCGCATCGTCGAGGCGTACGACGAGTTCCACGCGCAGCATCAGGACGGCTGACCGGCCGCGCCCGCGCCGCCGACGGCCTGCCGGCCCGGCCCGCCAGACGGCGCGCCGGGCTTTTTTTCGCCTGCGCGCATTCGGGTGCGATCGGCCGTTTGGTGTATCCTCATCGCGTTCCAATCGCCGCTCGCGTCATGAAATCCTCCCGTTCCCGCAAGTCGGGGCGCGCCCAGTCCGCCGCGCCCGCCTCCCCCCGCCTCTCCCTGTTCGATGCGAAGGGCAAGGCCCGCACCGTCGACGCGCAAGGGCTGCGGATCGACTTTCCGGACGGCCGCAGCCTGATGTTCGACCTGTCGGGCAGTTCGGGCGACGCGGCCGTCGCGATCGTCGCGCAGCACAACGACCCGACGATGCGCGCGAAGCTTGCGCTGCAGCCCGAGCACTACGACAGCGTGACGCTGCACGTGGGCGCCGAGCTCGCGCCGCGCGAAGACGAACTCGAAGACGCACTGCGCGAGCCGGAGCTCGACCTGTCCGTACAGTACGGCGACGAAATCACGAGCGACGTGCGCAAGACGCTGCCCAAGCGCAAGCTGATCGCCGAATGGATCGAGCCGGCGCTGTTCGCCAGCGCGCAGCTCACCGTGCGCTTCGTCGGCGCGGACGAGGGCCGCACGCTGAACGCCGGCTACCGTCACAAGGATTACCCGACCAACGTGCTGACCTTCGCGTACGACACGGCGCCCGACGGCACCGTGATCGGCGACCTCGTGCTGTGCTGCCCCGTGGTCGAGCAGGAAGCGCACGACCAGGGCAAGCCGCTCCCGGCCCATTACGCGCACCTGCTGGTACACGGCGCGCTGCACGCGCAGGGCTACGACCACGAGACGAGCGACGAGGACGCGGCCGAAATGGAAGCGCTCGAAGTCGACATCCTCGCGAAGCTGGGCTTCCCGAACCCCTACCGGTAAGGGCTCCGCACGATGCGCAACGTCGCGACGCTCCCGCCCGCCTACCCGCCGTCGATCGGCGCCGGGCGACTGCTGACGGAAGACGAACTCGCGGCCTCGCTCGCGCACACGATGCGCGACTGGGACGGCCGCCAGGATCTCTGGCTGTTCGGCTATGGCTCGCTGATCTGGAACCCGGGCTTGCCGACCGTCGCCGCCGTGCGCGGCAAGGTGCATGGCTACCATCGCGGGCTCTGCCTGTGGTCGCGCGTGAACCGCGGCACGCCCGAACGCCCGGGCCTCGTGTTCGCGCTCGATCGCGGCGGCTCGTGCTCGGGCATCGCGTTCAGGCTCGCCGGCCCGACCGCGCAACCGCATCTCGAAACCTTGTGGAAGCGCGAGATGCCGATGGGCTCGTACCGGCCCGCGTGGCTGCCGTGTTCGCTGGAAAACGGCGAGCGCGTGAACGCGCTCGCGTTCGTGATGCGCCGCGACGCACCGACCTACACCGGCAAGCTGTCCGACCCCGTCGTGAAGGAAGTGTTCGGCTGCGCGGCCGGCCGCTACGGCACGACGCTCGACTACGTGAGCCGCACGGTCGACGCGCTGCGCGAGAGCGGCATCCCCGATCGCGCACTCGAAGGGCTGCTCGCCCGATGCCGCTGACCCGACACGGCGCCCGGCCCGCCGCCGCGCGAGGCCGCGCCACGCCCCTTTTCGAACGAGGACACTGTCGATGAAACCGTCACGCTGGTCGCGTTGCAAGGTCGCCGTACTGATCGTCGCCGCGAGCGTCGCGCTGTCCGGTTGCGGGATCTTCGGCTGCGGCGGCGGCGCGACCAACGGCGCGGCCGCCGGCGGCTGCTCGGCCGGCATGCGGTTCTGAGCCGCGGCCCGGCGGCGCCGCCGGCTTCGGCATGCGGCAGATTGCCGCCGGCAGCGACCGCGCGATCCGCCCGCCCCACGCCGCACCGTGCCGCCGCCGCTTTTTGGCGCCGCTGCCCCGCCGGCCCTTTATGAGATAGGATGGATGCGAGGACGATGCCGCGCCAGGCGCGGCCGTCCGCGAGCGGGGCCCGCGCGAGCGCCCGTCCTGGCCGTGCGGCCGGGGCGACACGGTCGTGTCGTGCCCATGGTGTATCCTTGCCTACTCCGTGACAGCGCGCTCCGGCATGACCCGGGCGCACCACCATGAACGATTCGTATCCCAGTCGTAAGCCAACCGACAAACCGCAAGAAAAGCGCTCGCTGCTCGAGCGCCTGACCGACTTCATCTCGCCCGAACCCGAATCTCGGGCCGAGCTGCTGGAAATCCTCCAGGACGCCCACGAGCGCAACCTGATCGACGCCGATTCGCTGTCGATGATCGAAGGCGTGTTCCAGGTATCCGACCTGTGCGCACGCGACATCATGGTGCCGCGCGCACAGATGGACGCGATCAACATCGCCGACAAGCCCGAGGATTTCATTCCGTTCGTCCTGGAAAAAGCGCACTCGCGCTACCCGGTGTACGAGGACAACCGCGACAACGTGATCGGCGTGCTGCTCGCGAAGGATCTGCTGCGCTTCTATGCCGAAGAGGAATTCGACGTGCGCGGGATGCTGCGCCCGGCCGTGTTCATCCCGGAGTCGAAGCGCCTGAACGTGCTGCTGCACGACTTCCGCGTGAACCGCAACCACCTTGCGATCGTCGTCGACGAATACGGCGGCGTCGCGGGCCTGATCACGATCGAGGACGTGCTCGAGCAGATCGTCGGCGACATCGAGGACGAATACGACTTCGACGAGGAAGCCGGCAACATCATCTCGGGGCCGGACGGCCGCTACCGCGTGCGCGCGCTCACCGAGATCGAACAGTTCAACGAGACGTTCGGCACCGATTTCCCCGACGACGAGGTCGACACGATCGGCGGGCTGATCACCCATCATTTCGGCCGCGTCCCGCATCGCGGCGAGAAGCTGCAGCTCGGCAACCTCGTGTTCGAGATCCAGCGCGGCGATGCACGCCAGGTCCACGTACTGCTGGTGCGCCGCAACCCGCTCACGAGCCGTCGCGCCGAAGCCTCGCACGAGGACTGACCGCCGCGCGCCAGCCGCGCCTCCTTCAACCGCTCGCCCACTTCCGCTTCACATGGACGATCCGATCCTGTCCCGCCCGGCTGGCGGCCTCCTCGCGCCGCCGCCCGGCCGCGCGCTGCCGCGCTGGCACTACCCGGCCGCGCTGCTCGCCGGCGCGGCCAATACGCTCAGCTTCGCACCGACCCCGCACGGCGGCTGGTTGCAGCTCGTCGTGTTCGTCTGGTTTTTCGCGCAGCTCACGCGCACCGCGAGCTGGCGCAGCGCCGCGCTCACCGGCGGCGCGTTCGGCTTCGGCAACTTCATCAGCGGCATCTGGTGGCTCTACATCAGCATGCACGTGTACGGCGAGATGGCCGCGCCGCTCGCGGGCGGCGCGCTCGTGCTGTTCTCGCTGTACCTGTCGCTGTATCCGGCGCTCTCCGCCGGGCTGTGGTCGTTCTGCGCGGGCCACGCGTGGCATCGCCGCACGCCCGACCCGCGGCCGTTCACGCCGACCTGGCACGGCGCATTCGCGTTCGCGAGCGCGTGGGCCCTCGGCGAATGGCTGCGTGGCACCGTGTTCACCGGCTTCCCGTGGCTCGCGAGCGGCTATCCGCAGGTCGACGGCCCGTTCGCGGGCTTCGCGCCGGTCGCCGGCGTATACGGCATTGCGTGGGTGCTCGCACTGTTCGCCGCGCTCGTCGTGCAGGCATTCGCCGCCGCCCGGCCGTCGCCGCTCGCCGAGCCGCGCGCCGGCAATGCGCGCGTGCGCATCGCCGCACCCGCCGCCATCGCGGTCGCGCTCGTCGCGGCCGGCCTCGGGCTGTCGCAGGTCGCGTGGACCGTGCCCGCGAACGCGCCGCTCACCGTGCGGCTGCTGCAGGGCAACGTGAAGCAGGACATCAAGTTCGAGGAAGCCGGCATCGACGCAGCGATCAAGATGTACACGCAGATGATCGTCGAGAAGCCGGCCGACCTGATCGTGACGCCCGAGACCGCGATCGCGGTGATGATCCAGGAACTGCCCGAACCGTTCGCCGTCGCGATCCGCAAGTTCAGCGACACGACCGGCTCGGCCGTGTTGTTCGGCGCGGTCGGCGCCTCAGTGACCGAGGACGGGCACTACGTCGACTATACGAACAGCCTGTACGGCGTGACGCCGAATTCGCGCGACATCTATCACTACGACAAGCACCACCTCGTGCCCTTCGGCGAATTCATCCCGTGGGGCTTCCGGTGGTTCGTCGACCTGATGAAGATGCCGCTCGGCGACTTCGCGCGCGGCGCGCCGGTGCAGAAGCCGTTCCTGGTACACAACCAGCCGGTGATGGCCGACATCTGCTACGAGGATCTGTTCGGCGAGGAAATCGCCGCAACGATCCGCGACAATCCGCAGCCGCCCGGCGTGCTCGTCAACGTGACGAACCTCGCGTGGTTCGGCGACACGATCGCGCTCGACCAGCACCTGCAGATCGCGCGGATGCGCTCGCTCGAAACGGGCCGGCCGATGCTGCGCTCGACCAACACCGGGATGACGGCCGCGATCGACGCGCACGGGCGCGTGCTCGGCCAGCTGAAGCCGTTCACGATCGGCTCGCTCGACGTGCGGATCGAAGGCACGAGCGGCTTCACGCCGTACGTGACGAGCGGCAACAACATCGTGCTCGCTGTGTCGTTGGTGCTGCTCGCGTTCGGGTTCGGGTTCGCGTTCGGGCCGAGGCTGCGCCGGCGGTGATGCCGGTTCGCGGACACGGGGCGTGCATGCCGGCATGCACGCCACCAGGTCGAACGCACCGCGAACGACAGGCATCCTTGCTACGAGACGAAGAACGGCCGACCGCCCTCGATTCGATCGGGTAAGGATCCGGCACTGCCATGCACCGCAGGCGCCCGGGGAAAGCAATCGCAGCGAGCCCGATCGACGCGACGGATGACCGCTCAGCCCCGCGGCTGCGCATGCCCGGCCAGCAGGCTCCGCAAATCGCGGCTCACGCCCGCCATCACCGGCTCCCATGCGCCGAACGTCGGCTGCCGGTACAGCGTCGCGGTCGGATACCACGGGCTGTCCTTGCGTTCGAGCAACCACGGCCAGTGCGGATTCACGTCGAGCAGCACCCACGTGCGCGCGCCGAGCGCGCCCGCCAGATGCGCGACCGACGTGCACACGGTGATCACGAGATCCAGTGCACCGATATACGCAGCCGTGTCGTCGAAGCTCGTCAATTCCGCGGTGAAATCCTCGATCGCGAAGCCGGCCGCGCGCGCCTCCGCGACATCCGCGTGCGCACCCGGCTGCAGCGAATGGAACGCGACGCCGTCGAGCCCGCGAAACGCGTCGGCGTAGCGCTCGAGCCCGACGCGCCGGAACGGGTTGCGCTGGTGCCCCACGCTGCCCGTCCACACGAGCCCGACCTTCAGACGCCTGTCGCCCGCGAGCCGCGCGCGCCACGCGTCGCGCGCCTCCGGATCGGCCCGCAGGTACGGCACCGACGACGCGAGCGTCGACATTTCCATGCCGAGCATCAGCGGCAGGCCGATCAGCGGCACCTCGTAATCGAACGCCGGCAGCACGTCGACGCCGCCGCCCGCGCCGAACACGTCCGCGTGCGCGCCGAGGCTGCGCTGCATCAGCGCGCCGACCGCCGGGAACGTATTCCACACCAGCCGGCCGCCCTCGCGATGTACGCGTTCGGCGAGCGGCTCGACGAACCGGCAGAACTGCAGCACGTCGCCGAGCCCCTGCTCGCCCCACACGAGCAGCGTCTTGCCGGCGAGCGGCTCGCCCTGCCAGCGCGGGCCCGGCAGCACCGGCCGGCGGCCGCGCAACTCGCCCGCGCCGTCCCAGCGCGCCTCGTGGCCGCGCCAGCCGGCCGCGTAGTTGCCGCGCACGAGCTGGATGATCGCCAGGTTGAAGCGGAACGACGCGTCGTCGGGCGCCAGTTCGCACGCGCGCGCCGCGTAGCGCTCGGCGTCGTCCCAGCGTTGTGCCTCCTTCATCGCCATCGCGGCGTTGTTCATCGCCAGCGCGTTGTCGGGTGCGAGCTCGACGAGCCGGGCGGCGCACGCGAGCGCGCCGTCCAGGTCCTGCGTCGCGATCCGCGCGACGACGAGGTTGGTCCATGCCTGCACGTCGCTCGGATCGGCGCCTACCGCCGCATCGAGCAGCGCGATCTCCTCCGCGCGAGGGCTGCCCGACAGCCGCAGCGCGATCGCGAGGTTGTTGCGCAGCGACGGCCGGTCGGCATCGAGCGCCAGCGCCGCGCGATACGGTGCGACGGCATCCGCGTGACGCCCGGCCATCTGCAGTGCGTAGCCGTGATTGAAGTACGCCGCGGCGCCCGGCTGCACGCGCACCGCGCATTCGGCGAGCGCGATCGCATCGGCCGTGCGCTGCCGCGCGACGAGCGCGCCGGTAAGCTGCGTGAGCGCGTCGGCGTCGGTCGCATGCAGATGCGCGGCGGCGGCAAGCCACAGATCGTGCGCGGCGTGCTCGCCGCGCGCCTGCGCGTCGGCCGCCTGCCCGAGCAGCGCGAGAAAGGGGGGCAGCAGCGGAATGAGGATGTCGTTCGGATCGTCCATGCGGTCGGCAGCGGCAAGCGTTGGCGCGGCACGCGTCGTGTGCCGCAATATGCGCATCTTAACGCCCGCGCGAAGCGGCGAGCACGCGTGCCGCGGCGCGCATCGCGCGGCCGTACGATATGCGCCGGCCGCCCCTGCGCGGGCCGCCGGAACGGTGCCGGCGGTGCACCCGCCCGCGTTCCGGCGCATCCGGTCGCCGATCCGGTAAAATTACGCGTTTCAGCACACTAACAAGCCGCGCCGCCGCGCGAGCCGACCCTCCGGGCCCCGCCCGGAGCGCCGCCCGCAACGGAGCGCCAGCGCCACGAAGGCTCTTCATGCTTACGTTTCAGCAAATCATCCTGACGCTGCAGTCCTATTGGGACAAGCAGGGTTGCGCTCTGCTCCAGCCCATCGACATGGAAGTCGGCGCGGGCACGTCGCACGTCCACACGTTCCTGCGCGCGGTCGGTCCCGAGCCGTGGCGCGCCGCGTACGTCCAGCCGTCGCGCCGCCCGAAGGACGGCCGCTACGGCGAGAACCCGAACCGCCTGCAGCACTACTACCAGTACCAGGTCGTGCTCAAGCCGGCGCCGGAAAACATCCTCGACCTGTACCTCGGCTCGCTCGAGGCGCTCGGCTTCGACCTGAAGCAGAACGACGTGCGCTTCGTCGAGGACGACTGGGAAAACCCGACGCTCGGCGCGTGGGGCCTTGGCTGGGAAGTGTGGCTGAACGGGATGGAAGTCACGCAGTTCACGTATTTCCAGGAAGTCGGCGGCCTCGAATGCAAGCCGGTGCTCGGCGAGATCACGTACGGCCTCGAGCGCCTGGCGATGTACCTGCAGAAGGTCGAGAACGTGTACGACCTCGTGTGGACCGAGTGGGAGGAACAGGGCCCGAACGGCCCCGAGCTGCGCCGCCTGTCGTACGGCGACGTATACCACCAGAACGAGGTCGAGCAGTCGACCTACAACTTCGAGCACGCGAACGTCGACCTGCTGTTCACGTTCTTCAACAGCTACGAAGCCGAAGCGAAGAAGATGATCGACGCAAGGCTCGCGCTGCCCGCGTACGAGCTCGTGCTGAAGGCCGGCCACACGTTCAACCTGCTCGACGCGCGCGGCGCGATCTCGGTGACCGAGCGGGCGGCGTACATCGGCCGCATCCGCGCACTGTCGCGCCTCGTCGCGCAGGCTTACTACGACTCGCGCGAGAAGCTCGGCTTCCCGATGCTCGGCAACCCGCCGGGCGTGCCGGGCCTCACCACCGACGCCCAGGACGCCGCGCAGCCGGCATGGGCGCCGCCGCTCAAGGTCGAACGCAAGATCGATCAGGACTGACGAGACGAGATTCATTCCAACCATGACGCACAATCATCCCGCCCCCCTGCTCGTCGAACTGCTGACCGAAGAGCTGCCGCCGAAGGCCCTCGCGCGCCTCGGCGACGCATTCGCCGAAGGTCTCGCGCAACGCCTCGCGGCGCGCGACCTCGTCGAAGGCGAACTCGTGTTCGAGCGCTACGCCACGCCGCGCCGCCTCGCGGTCGTCGTGCAGAACGTCAGCGCCGTCGCACCCGACAGGCAGGTCCGAGAAAAAGTCCTGCCCGTGTCGGTCGCGCTCGACGCCGAAGGCAAGCCGACGGCCCCGCTCGCGAAGAAGCTCGCGGCGCTCGGCCACCCGAACCTGTCGATCGCCGATCTCGAGCGCGCGCAGGACGGCAAGGCCGAAGCGTTCTTCATCAACTATTCGGCGGCCGGCGCCACGCTCGCCGAAGGCCTGCAGGCGGCGCTCGACGAAGCGCTCGCGAAGCTGCCGATCCCGAAATTCATGACGTACCAGCGCCCGGACGGCTCCGACGTGAAGTTCGTGCGCCCGGTACACCGCCTGACGGTGCTGCACGACGATCGCGTCGTGCCGGTCACCGCGTTCGGCGTCGACGCCGGCGACACCACGCTCGGCCACCGCTTCCTGTCCGACGGCCTCGTCGCGATCCAGCATGCGCGCGCGTACGCCGACACGCTGCGCGACAAGGGCCGCGTGATCGCGCACTTCGCCGATCGCCGCGAAACGATCCGCACGCAGCTGAACGAGCACGCGAACGGCGACACCGTCGTGATGCCCGAAGCGCTGCTCGACGAAGTGACGTCGCTGGTCGAATGGCCGGTCGTCTATCCGTGCCGTTTCGAGGACGAATTCCTGCAGGTCCCGCAGGAATGCCTGATCCTCACGATGCAGACGAACCAGAAGTATTTCGCGCTGACCGACGTCGCCGGCAAGCTGCGCTCGCGCTTCCTGATCGTGTCGAACATCGAGACGAAGACGCCGGGCGAGATCATCGAAGGCAACGAGCGCGTCGTGCGCCCGCGCCTCGCCGACGCGAAGTTCTTCTTCGAGCAGGACAAGAAGAAGCCGCTCGCCGACCGCGTGCCGCAGCTCGCGAACGTCGTGTATCACAACAAGCTCGGTTCGGCGCTCGCACGCGTCGAGCGCCTCGAGGCGCTGGCCGGTGAAATCGCGCCCGCGATCGGCGCCGACGCCGTGCACGCGAAGCGCGCAGCGCGTCTCGCGAAGGCCGACCTGCTGACCGACATGGTCGGCGAGTTCCCCGAGCTGCAGGGCACGATGGGCACGTACTACGCGCGCCACGACGGCGAAGCCGACGACGTCGCACTCGCCTGCGCCGAACACTACCAGCCGCGCTTCTCCGGCGACGCGCTGCCGACCACGCCCGTCTCGACCGCCGTCGCGCTCGCCGACAAGCTCGAGACGATCGTCGGCATCTGGGGCATCGGCCTCGCGCCGACCGGCGAGAAGGATCCGTTCGCGCTGCGCCGCCACGCGCTCGGCGTGCTGCGCCTGCTGCTCGAGAAGCAGTTGCCGCTCGATCTCGTGTCGCTGCTGCGCACGGCCCACGCCCGCTTCGAAGGCGTGCCGGGCGTGGCCGAGTCGACCGATGCGATCCTCGCGTTCTTCATGGATCGCCTGCGCGGCCTGCTGCGCGAGCGCGGCTACTCGGCCGGCGAAATCGACGCGGTGCTGAGCCTGAACCCGACGCGCGTCGACGATCTCGTCGCGCGTCTCGACGCGGTGCGCGAGTTCGCGCGCCTCGCGGAAGCCGAGGCGCTCGCGGCCGCGAACAAGCGGATCTCGAACATCCTGAAGAAGTCGGAAGGCGGCGCGAACGGCACGGTGCAGCCGACGCTGCTCGTCGAGGCCGCCGAGAAGGCGCTGCACGAACAGCTCGAGGCCGTGACGCCGCACGTGCAGTCGCAGCTCGCGGCACGCGCCTACACGGGCGCGCTGTCGGCGCTCGCCGCGCTGCGTGCGCCGGTCGACACGTTCTTCAACGACGTGATGGTCAACGCGGAAGATCCTGCGCTGCGTGCGAACCGTCTCGCGTTGCTGTCCGCGCTTCATCAGCAGATGAACTGCGTCGCCGACATCTCGAAGCTCGCCGCATAAGGGCCGCACGATGCCGACCAGCCCCAACCGCAAGCTCGTCGTCCTCGACCGGGACGGCGTGATCAACGTCGATTCGGATGCGTTCGTCAAGACGCCCGACGAATGGATCGCGCTGCCCGGCGCCCTCGAGGCGATCGCCCGGCTCAATCACGCGGGCTACCGCGTGGTTGTCGCGACCAACCAGTCCGGCATCGGTCGCGGGCTGTTCGACATGGCCACGCTCAACGAGATGCATCTGAAGATGCATCGCGCGGCGGCCGCGGTCGGCGCGCGCATCGACGCCGTGTTCTTCTGCCCGCACACGGCCGAGGATCACTGCGACTGCCGCAAGCCGAAACCCGGCATGATGCAGATGATCGCGGAGCGCTTCGAACTCGATCCCGATCACACGCCGGTCGTCGGCGATTCGCTGCGCGACCTGCAGGCCGGCGTCGCGGTCGGCTTCCGGCCGCACCTCGTGCTGACCGGCAAGGGCAAGAAGACGCTCGCCGCCGGCAACCTGCCGCCTGGCACGAAGGTCCACGACGATCTGCGCGCCTTCGCGCTCGATTTCCTTTCACACGATTACGAGTGATGCAGCCGCCGCGCGCATCCTCCCTCACGCCAGACCCACGCCGATGCGCTTCGTTCGCTCCCTGCTGCTGCTGATCTACTTCATCGCGTACACGGTGCCGTACGCCACCGCGTGCTTCATCGCATTCCCGTTCATGCGCCCCGACGCCCGCTACTGGATGGCGGCCGGCTGGTGCAAGTCGACGCTGTGGGTCGTGCGCTGGCTGAACGGCATCCGTTACCGGATCGAAGGATTCGAGAACCTGCCCGACGGTCCGGCCGTGCTGCTGTCGAAGCACCAGTCCGCGTGGGAGACGCTCGCGTTTCCGGCGCTGATGCCGAAGCCGCTCTGCTATGTGTTCAAGCGCGAGCTGCTGTACGTGCCGTTCTTCGGCTGGGCGCTCGGGCTGCTGCACATGGTCAACATCAACCGCAAGGAAGGCAAGAACGCGTTCAATTCGGTGATCCGCCAGGGCAAGAAGCGCCTGTCGGAAGGCGCATGGATGATCATGTTCCCGGAAGGCACGCGCACGCCGGTCGGCAAGCAGGGCAAATACAAGACGGGCGGCGCGCGCTTCGCGATCGAAACCGGCGCGCCCGTCGTGCCGATCGCGCACAATGCGGGCAGGGTATGGCCGCGCAACTCGTTCACGAAATTCCCGGGCGTCGTCACCGTGTCGATCGGCAAGCCGATCCCCGTCGACGGCATGACGCCCGATGCATTGAATTCGCAGGTCGAAGCATGGATCGAAGCGGAAATGCGCCGGATCGATCCGGATTCGTATCGCCCGGCGGGCAATGCCGGCACGCGCGATGCCGCGCGTGTCTGAATCCCGCAGGTTGCCGCCGTTGCGTACGACAAAAAGAAGCGAACTGATGAAACAGCGTCCGCGGCCACGGCCAGCCGTCGTGGCCCTCGATCATCGCCAGATGGACCTGCCGCTCTTCGACGGGCCGGCCGCCGCGCCGTCGGTGCCCGCCACGCCGCCGGCGCCGCCCGACGCGTCGCCCGCCGCCCCCCTCGATCCTGGTCCGGCGCCCGACCGCTCCCGAGTGCGCACGTTCGCACTCGACAGCCGTGTGCTCGAATACCGCCTGAAGCGCTCGGCGCGCCGCACGATCGGCTTCACGATCGACGGCAGCGGGCTGTCGATCACCGCGCCGCGCTGGGTCACGCTCGCCGACATCGAAGCTGCGATCGCCGAGAAGCAGCGCTGGATCTTCGCGAAGCTCGCGGAATGGAAGACGCGCACCGAGCAACGCGCGCTGCCGCAGATCGACTGGCGCGACGGCGCGCAGCTCCCGTATCTCGGCAAGACGGTGACGATCGCGCTCGGCGCGGGCGCCGTCGCGTTCGATGCCGACGCGCTGCGGCTGTCGCTGCCGCTGCCCGTGCAGGCCGACATGCAGCAGATCAAGGATCGCGTGCAGGGCTGGTTGCAGGGCGAGGCGAAACGCATCTTCGGCGAACGCCTTGCGGTCTATGCGGAAAAGCTCGGCGTCACGTATTCGATGTACGCGCTGTCGTCGGCCGCGACGCGCTGGGGCAGTTGCTCGAGCGACGGCAAGATCCGCCTGAACTGGCGGCTGATCCATTTCCCGATGTCGATCATCGACTACGTCGTCGCGCACGAACTGTCGCACCTGCGCGAGATGAACCACAGCCCGGCGTTCTGGCAGACCGTCGAATCGATCTTCCCCGAGTTTCGCGAGGCGCGGCACACGCTCAAGCATCACCCGCCCGAGCTGCTGCCGTCGTTGTGACGCGCGCGGCCGCACCGTAAACGCGGACGGGCGGTGCAGGTCGCCCCGCACCGCCCGTCCGTTCCGCCGCGGCACGCCGCCACGGCCCGTTCATCCCGCGCTCAGTGCGCCTTCTTCTGGATGAACTCGATCTTGTAGCCGTCAGGATCCTCGACGAACGCGATCACGGTCGTACCGTGCTTCATCGGGCCCGCTTCTCGCGTGACCTTGCCGCCCTGCGCCTTGATCTTCTCGCAGGCCGCGTAGGCATCCTCGACCGCCACCGCCAGATGGCCGAAACCGTTGCCGAGATCGTAGGACGGCGTATCCCAGTTATGGGTCAGCTCGATCACGGTGCCCGTGCTTTCGTCTTCGTAGCCGACGAATGCGAGCGTGAACTTGCCTTCCGGATAATCCTCGCGACGCAGCAGCTTCATGCCGAGCAATTCGGTGTAGAACTTGATCGAGCGGTCGAGATCGCCGACTCGCAGCATCGTATGCAGCAAACGCATGTGTTGTACTCCTGTGGGGACTTTCCAGAACCGGAAACTCTACCAGAGTCGGGGGAACTCCGCCGGAGGCGCCCGGCCGATGCGGCGGATCGGATCGAGCCGCACCGGCGCGAGCCCGGCGACCGGAAACAGCGCGATCCGGCTTGCCCGGCCGTCCCGCCGATCGGGTAACATCCTTCCACCTCGCACCAAAAGCGGGCATGTCATCCGCCCCGAACGCGACCCTCCACTCTCCGATACCGCCACCCTGCCGTGCGAAACCGTCGATTCGAGCGCGCCGTCCTTCCGGTCTCCCCGCCATCGTACCGAACCGGCGAGGCCCGCCGATGAGCACGCTCGCCGCCGCCCCCGCGCGCCGCGCGCCCGACATGCGCGCCGCCGGCCTGATGCTGCTGCTGTGCGCGATCTGGGGCTTCCAGCAAGTCGCCATCAAGAGCACGAACGCGGCGATCGCGCCGATGTTCCAGGCCGGGCTGCGTTCGGCGATCGCCGCGGTACTGCTGTGGGGCTGGGCCCGCACGCGCGGCACGCCGCTGTTCCAGGCGGACGGTACGTTCGGCGCGGGCCTCGCGGCCGGCGCGCTGTTCGCCGGCGAATTCATCTGCGTGTTTTTCGGGCTGACGCTGACGAGCGCGTCGCACATGGCGATCTTCCTGTACACCGCGCCGTGCTTCACCGCGCTCGGCCTGCACCTGTTCGCACCGGGCGAACGGCTGCAGCGCATGCAATGGGCCGGCATCGGCCTCGCGTTCGCCGGGATCGCGCTCGCGTTCGCGGACGGCTTCCTGACGCCGCGCGCGCCGGGCGCGTCCGTGCTCGCGGGGCTGGCCGGCGACGCGCTCGGGATACTCGGCGGCGCGATGTGGGCCGCGACGACCGTCGTCGTGCGCTCGACGGCGCTCGCGCGGGCGAGCGCAAGCAAGACGCTGTTCTACCAGCTCGCGGTGTCGGCGGTCGTGCTGATCGCGCTCGCCGCGCTGTCCGGCCAGATGTCGTTCGCACGCGTCACGCCGCTCGCGCTGGCGAGCCTCGCATACCAGTCGGCGATCGTCGCGTTCGTGAGCTACCTGTCGTGGTTCTGGCTGCTGACGCGCTACAGCGCGTCGCGGCTGTCCGTCTTCACGTTCCTGTCGCCGCTGTTCGGCGTCGCATTCGGCGTGCTGCTCCTCGGCGAATCGGTCGGCTGGCGCTTCCTGTCGGCCGCCGCGCTCGTGCTCGCCGGCATCGCGCTCGTCAACGCACCGCCACGCAGGCGGGCGTGACGGCGCGCACGCAACAAAAAGGCTGCCTCGTCGGGCAGCCTCTTCGACACGAGCGGCGCGGCGCATGCCGCGCGCGTCATCCGGCCTTGCGCACCGTCGCGAGCGCCTGCGCCACGCCCACGTATTCGGCCACGCTCACGTCTTCCGCCCGGCGCGCGAGATCGAAGCCGAGCGCGTCGAAATCGATCGTCTCGCGATAGTCGCCGAGCGTGTTGCGCAACATCTTGCGACGCTGCGAGAAGGCCGCGGTGACGATTTCGCCGAGCAAGGCGGGATCGACGTCCGGCAGTTCGTGCGGCTCGTACGGAATCATCCGGACGATCGCAGAATCGACCTTCGGCGGCGGCTGGAACGATTCCGGCGGCACGTCGAGCATCTTTTCCATCACGTAGCGGTACTGCAGCATCACCGACAGACGCGAGAACGCCTTCGTGCCCGGCTCCGCGACCATCCGCTCGACGACCTCGTTCTGCAGCATGAAATGCTGGTCGATGACCGCATCGGCGAACGTCATCAGGTGAAACAGCAGCGGGCTGGAGATGTTGTACGGCAGGTTGCCGACGATCCGCAGCGACGGCTTGTCGCCGGGCGCCGCGAGCGACCGGAAGTCGAACGCGAGCGCGTCGCCCGCGTGCAGCTCGAGCAGCGCGCCGAAGCGCTGCTGCAGACGCCCGATCAGATCGCGGTCGAGCTCGACCGCGTGCAGCGGCGACTCGGGCGTCGCGAGGCGCTCGATCAGCGGCTCGGTCAGCGCGCCGAGGCCGGGGCCGATCTCGACCATGCGCTGGCCGCGCGCGGGACCGATCGTCGAGACGATCGAGTCGATCACGCCGTGATCGACGAGGAAGTTCTGCCCGAAGCGCTTGCGCGCGAAGTGGCCTTGGTGCTGTCTGCTGTTCGACATCGACTGAGTAAAACGAAAAATGCGACGAATGAGGTGAGGCCGGGCCGCGTCAGGCCCTGCGGCGGTGACGCGCCATCGTGACGGCCGTGTCGAGCGCGGCGATCATGCTGCCCGGATCGGCGCGGCCCGTACCGGCCAGATCGAGCGCGGTGCCGTGATCGACCGACGTACGGATGATCGGCAGCCCGAGCGTCACGTTGATGCCCTCGCCGAACGTCGCATACTTCAGCACGGGCAGGCCCTGGTCATGGAACATCGCGAGCACGCAATCGGCGTCGGCGAGGTGGCGCGGCTGGAACAGCGTGTCGGCCGGATACGGGCCGCGCGCGTCGATGCCCTGCGCTTTCGCGCGGGCCAGCGCCGGCGAGATCACGTCGATCTCCTCGCGGCCGAGATAACCGTTCTCGCCCGCATGCGGATTCAAGCCAGTCACGAGAATGCGTGGTGCCGCAAGGCCGAAGTCGCGCCGCAGGTCGCGATCGATGATCGCGAGCGTCTCGACGAGCCCGTCGACCGTCAGCGCGGCCGACACGTCCTTCAGCGGCAGGTGCGTGGTCGCGAGCGCGACGCGCAGCGGCCGCTCGCCGGTGCCCGCCAGCATCATCACGACACGCGGCGTATGCGTGCGTTCCGCCAGGTATTCGGTATGGCCGGTGAACGGCACGCCCGCATCGTTGATCGTGCTCTTCTGCAGCGGCGCGGTCACGATCGCGTCGTAGCGGCCTGCCAGCGCGCCGTCGATCGCTGCGTCGAGCAGTTCGAGCACGTACCGGCCGTTCGCCACATCCAGCTCGCCCGCCCGCGCGGGCACCGCGAGCGCGCGATGCACGATCGACACCGGCCCGCCGCCGGCCAGCGCGGCCCGGTCGGCACCGACGGCCGCCGCCCGCGCGTCGAGCAGCGCCGCGTCGCCGAGCACGGTGAAATGCGCGTCGGGCCAGCGCTGCGCGGCGTCACGCAGCGCCAGCACGGTCAGTTCCGGGCCGACCCCTGCGGGTTCGCCGGTCGTGATCGCGATCTGCAGCGCGGGCGTGGTCATCCGATGCTCGCTCAGTTCGCCGGGCCGATGCCGCCGATCTTGTACTGCACGTACGACGAATCGCGCAGCTCGCGCAGCCAGTCGGCATAAGCCTGCTCGGCCTTGCGCTGGCCGATCGCCTGACGCGCGATATCCATCTGCTGCTGCACCGAGCCTTCCGCCTCGCGGCGGTCCAGCACCTGGATCAGGTGGTAGCCGTACTCGGTACGAATCGGCTGGCTGATCTGGCCGTCCTGCAGGTTGTTCATCGCGCGCTCGAATTCCGGCACGGTCTCGCCCGGGCTGATCCAGCCGAGATCGCCGCCCTGCGACGCCGAACCGTCCTGCGAGTAGGTACGCGCGAACTTCGCGAAATCGCCGCCGGCCTCGACCTGGTTGCGGATGTCGAGCAGTTGCTGGCGCGCCTGGCCTTCCGACTTGCCCTCGCCCACGCGCAGCAGGATATGGCGCACGTGCGTCTGGACGATCTTCGGCGCCGCGGCGCTCGCGCCCTGGCTCTGGCGACGGTCGACGAGACGCACGATCTCGAAACCGTCCGGCACGCGGATCAGCGTCGGGTTGACCTCGCCCGGACGCAGCGTCGAGGCGGCGCTGACGACGTCGGCCGGCAGCGCGCTCGGCGCCTTGAAGCCGAGGTCGCCGCCCTTCTTCGCGTCGCTCGCCTCCGAATTGTTCTTCGCGAGCTTTTCGAAATCGGCGCCCGACTTCGCCTGCTGCAGCAGCGCCTCGGCCTTCTTCTGCGCGACGTCGATATCGGCCTGCGGCGCGTTGGTCGGCGCCTTGATGAAGATGTGCTGGAAGCGCAGATCCTGCTGCTGCGACGCGTTCGGCCCGCGCTGGCTAGCGATGTAGTTCGCGACCTCGGCGTCCGACACGGTGATCTTGCCGTCGACCTCGCGCTCGCGCAGCTTCGACAGCATCAGCTCGGTACGCGCGTCGCTCGTGAAGATGCTCCAGGGCACGCCCTGCGCCTCGAGACGCGAGCGATACTGATCGAGCGTCATCCCGTTCGCCTGCGCGAGACGCTGCAGCGTGGACTGCACGGTCGCGTCGTCGACGCGAATCCCGTCGTCCTTGGCCTTCTGCACCTGGATACGCTCGAGCACCATCTGGTTCAGCACCTGCGCGCGCAGCTGGTCATCCGGCGGCACCGGTGCGTTCTGCTGCTTCAGCCGGCGCGCGATCAGGCCCGCGCGCTGGTCGAGTTCGCGGCTCGTGATCACGTCGTTGTTGACGACAGCGACGACTTCGTCGGCAAGCTGCGCGCCTTGCGAACCAAGCGCCTGCGCCGCGGCCGGCGCGGCGGCGAGCAGCGCAGCGGACGCGGCAAGGCTGGACACGACTGCCGCGAAACGAAGGGTTTTCTTCATTGCCACTGGAACTCCATTGAAATCGTGCTGACCGGTACAAACACGCCGGCGTTACTCGTAGTTGCTGAAGCGGGACATCGGCGGCGGCGGCGGCGGCAGCGGCGTATAGCCCGGCACCCCGGCGCGGAACGCTGACACGAGGCCGTTGTCGACCGTCGACAAGCCCTTGAGCGTCAGCTGCATCATGAATCGCGTCGACGAGCTCTGCTGTCCCGACGAATTCACGCCGTTCGCGGCCCGCTGCACGCCGACCCCGAGCGCCCAGCAATCCGCGTCGTATTGTAAGCCGAGCAGACCGTCGACCACGCGATCGCCGGCCAGATCGTAATTGAAGCGGCCGATCGCATACAGGCGGCGCGTGAGCGGCCATTGCGCCGAGATCAGGAACTGGTTGATCGGCTGGCCGTCGAGCGTGGTGTTCGCGCGCGTATAGCGGTAGCCGACGTTGATCACCTGGCGCTCGCCCGGGCTGTAGCCGAAACCGACGCTCGACTTCACGAGCTGGTTGTTGTTCTGGTTGTACTGGAACGCCGTCTCGGACATGAAGCCCGAGCCGAACTTCAGCGCTGCGCCGACGATCAGGTCCGAGTGGCGTGCCAGCGCTGCGGGCTGCGTGGAATTGAACGTGACGCGCTGATCGGCGAAGTAGTACTGCTGCGCGATCACGAACCGTGCGCGCTCGTCGCCGGTGCCCGGATCGATGAAGCGCGACGTCAGGCCGGCCGTGATCCGGTTCGCGTCGGCGATCCGGTCGTTGCCGACGAACGTGTTCGGCTGGTAGATCTCCGCGAGCCCGAAGTCCGATTCAGCGGTGTCGAACAGCGGTGCGTTCGACTGGTCGCGATACGGCGTGTACACGTAGTACAGGCGCGGCTCGAGGGTCTGGATGAAATCCTGGCCGAACAGGCGCACCGAGCGATCAAAGATCAGCCCCGAGTCGAAGCTCACGGTCGGGATCGACTCGGTGAAACGCTTCGGGCTGTTCGGCGTGGTCGACGACATGTAGTTCAGGTCGTACGACGCAAAGTGATACTGGATCTTCGGCACGACGAAGTAGCCGGGGCCGTATACGCCGTAAGCGATGTACGGATTGAATACGACCCGGTCGCCTTGGGTCATATCGGCCGTCGTGATGCGGAACCGCGAATAGTCGGCTTCCGCGCCGAAATCGAAACCGCCGACGTTGTACTTCGTGTACTTCACGTTCAACTGCGGCTCGCGGCTGTACGGCGCGGTCGACGGCGGCAGCGTCTGCCAGTGCTGGTAGCGCGCGAGTACCGACCACGGGCCGTTGTTGTACGTGAGGCCCGCTTCCTGCTGGTACAGCGCCTGCGTGCCGTTGATGAACTGGTTCGTCGAGCCGAGGTCCTCGGGATACGTGTTGTCCGAGACCTTGTTGTAGTAGACGTAGCCGCCGAAACCGCCGCCGAAGTTCTGCTGGTGCTGCCAGTAGATCGCATAGCGGCTACGGTGCGCAAGCCGGTCGTCCGGCAGGTAATTGGCCGTAAACGTGCCCGAATACGTCGGCGACAGGTAGCGGAACGTCGCCTCGGCCATCACGCCGCGCCGCGAGATGATGCGCGGCGTGAGCGTCAGGTCGCGGTTCGGCGCGATGTTGAAGTAGTACGGCAGCGTCAGCTCGAAGCCGTTGCTTGAGTTCATCGAGAACGTCGGCGGCAGCAGGCCGCTGCGCCGCTCGCCCGACAGCGGGAACGTCATCCACGGGCTCGCGAAGATCGGCACGCCCTGGAAGAACAGCACGCTGTTGCGCACGGTGCCTTCGTCGGCGCCCGTATCGAAGTCGAAGCGGCTGCCCTTGATGTACCACGCGGGGTTCGTCGCGCACTGGCACGCCGTATAGGTGCCATTGATGAACACCGAGCGCTCGTCGTCGACCATGTCGACCCGCTCCGCGCTGCCCGATCCGCCCGTCATGTTGAAGTGGTACTTCGGCGCCGTCATGAAGCCCTGGTTGGCCTCGATCTTCAGGTGCGCCTCGGGGCCCGCGAACGCCGTGCCGGAATTGATCACCCTGACCTGGCCGTACGCATTGGCCATGTCGGTATCCTGATCGTAGTGGATCGCATCGGCCTTCACGACGGTTTCGCCGCGCCGCAGCTCGGCGGAGCCTTTCGCGGCCATGTCCTGCTCGGCCGTGCCGCTCGTGTGGTCGGCGATCACGAAGGCGGCCGGCTTCTCGCCGTCCTTCAGCGGATGATCCTCGAGCTGGGGTGCGAGACGCAAATCCCACGGCGAGTCGAGCGGTTGCGGCTGCGCGGCCGCGCCCGACAGCTGCGCGTACGACACCGCCGGCACGAGGCCGGGCACGGCCAGCAGCGCGAGCGCGAGCCGCCGTTTGCGCGGCGCCCCGTCACCGGGGAAAACATTCGGGAATAGCGGTTTGGGCGGCATCTATCGTTTGGCGAATCGCCCCTTGTCAACCGCGCCGTCGCGGCACATTCGCGCGCGACGGGCCGCGCCGTCGCACCGCGACTGCGGCTGAGCGCAAACCGGGGAGGCGATCTCGGGCGCCGGCGCGACAGGCGGCGAGCCTGCACGGCGGAAAGCTGACGCAGGGCGCGTCAAAAAAGTCGTGGGGTATTATATGGCAAGACGTTCCCCCCTCCGCCGAGTTTCATGACGCCCCCATCCGCCGCATCCCAGCCCGACGCCCGCCTCGAAGCGCTCACCAAGTGGCTGCACCCGCTCGCCGAGCGCTACGCGCTCGACCTGTCGACCCTCGCGCCCGCGTCGTCGGACGCCAGTTTCCGCCGATATTTCCGCGTGGCATCGGCCACCAGCGCCGGCGGCACGCTGATCGCCGTCGACGCGCCGCCGCCCGAGAAGTGCCGCGAATTCGTCCAGGTCGCGCAGTTGCTTGCCGCGGCCGGCGATCACGTGCCGGACGTGCTGGCCCACGATTTCGACGCGGGTTTCATGCTCGTGACCGATCTCGGCCGCACGTCGTACATCTCGGTGCTCGATCCGGCCGCCCCGGCCGACGCACGGCCGCTGATGCGCGACGCGCTCGACGCGCTGATCCGCTTCCAGCTCACGTCGAAGCCCGACGTGCTGCCGCCGTTCGACGAAGCGTTCCTGCGCCGCGAAATGGAGCTGCTGCCCGAATGGTTCATCGGCCGCCACCTCGGCAAACCCGTCACCGACGCGATACGCGGCACGCTCGACCGCACGTTCGCGCTGCTGGTCGCCAGCGCGCAGGCGCAGCCGCAGGGTTTCATGCTGCGCGACTTCATGCCGCGCAACCTGATGGTCTGCGAGCCGAACCCGGGCGTGCTCGACTTCCAGGACGCCGTCTACGGGCCGCTGACGTACGACGTCGTGTCGCTGCTGCGCGACGCCTTCATCACCTGGGACGAAGCGTTCGAACTCGACTTGTTCGCGTACTACTGGGAAAAGGCGAAAAAGGCCGGCCTGCCGGTCGACCCCGATTTCGGCGAGTTCTACCGCCAGCTCGAATGGATCGGGCTGCAGCGCCACATCAAGGTCCTCGGCCTGTTCGCGCGCATCCATTACCGCGACGGCAAGCCGCACTACCTGAACGACCTGCCGCGCTTCTTCGCGTATGCGCGCAAGGTTGCGCTGCGCTACCGCCCGCTCGTGCCATTCGCGAAGCTGCTCGACGAACTCGAGGGCAAGGCGGCGGCCGACGTCGGTTATACATTCTGATCGCCCCGACCCTCCTGAAACCCGGCCGAACATGAGCAACACCCTGACCACGGCGATGATCTTCGCCGCCGGGCGCGGCGAACGGATGCGCCCGCTGACCGACACCCGCCCGAAGCCGCTGCTCGAAGCAGGCGGCAAGCCGCTGATCGTGTGGCAGATCGAAGCGCTCGCGCGCGCGGGCATCGAGACGATCGTGATCAACCACGCGTGGCTCGGCGAACAGATCGAGGCCGCGCTCGGCGACGGTTCGCGCTGGGGCGTGCGGCTCGCGTACTCGGCCGAGGGCGAGGCGCTGGAAACGGCGGGCGGCATCGCGCAGGCGCTGCCGCTGCTGGCGCGCGACGGCCAGCCCGCCGTGTTCGCGGCGGTCAGCGGCGACGTCTATTGCGCGTTCGACTACCGTACGCTCGCGCCGCGCGCCGCCCGGATGGCCGCGCTCGACGCGCCGGCGATGCACCTCGTGATGGTGCCCAACCCGCCGTTCCACCCCGCCGGCGACTTCGCGCTCGGCAACGACGGCCGCCTCGCGCTCGACGGCGCCGCGCGCTTCACGTTCGGCAACATCGGCCTGTACGACACACGGATGTTCCGCGATCTCGCGGCCGGCACGCGCCGCCCGCTGACGCCGTACTATCGCGCCGCGATCGAGGCCGGCCGCGCGAGCGGCGAACTGTACGAAGGCATCTGGGAGAACGTCGGCACGCCCGCGCAGCTCGGCGAGCTCGACGCGCGGCTGCGCGCCGCGGGCTGACCGGACGACCGGACGATTCATCGAACGACGAGCGCCCGGCAACGCGCCGGCGCACCTTCCGCGCGCCGTTCCCGCCGACCGCCTTGCCGCTGCGTTCAGCGCGGCGCGGCAGCGCCGCTCATGCGGCCTCGGCCGCTTCCCCGCCCGCCGCCGCGCGCTGCTGCTGCAGCGCCCACATCTGCGCATACAGGCCGCCGGCCCGCACCAGCTCGTCGTGCGTACCGCGCTCGACGATCCGCCCGTGGTCCATCACGAGGATCTGCTGCGCGTGCACGACCGTCGACAGCCGGTGCGCGATCACGAGCGTCGTGCGATGCCGCGCGATCTGGTCGAGTTCGTGCTGGATCGCGCGCTCCGAGCGCGAATCGAGCGCCGACGTCGCTTCGTCGAACAGCAGCACCGGCGGATCCTTCAGCAGCGTGCGCGCGATCGCGACGCGCTGCTTCTCGCCGCCCGACAGCTTCAGCCCGCGCTCGCCGACCGGCGTGTCATAGCCTTTCGGCAAGCTTTCGATGAAATCGTGGATGTGCGCGGCGCGCGCGGCCGCGATCACCTCGTCGCGGCTCGCGGTGGGCCGACCGTACGCGATGTTGTAGTAGATCGAGTCGTTGAACAGCACGGTGTCCTGCGGCACGATCCCGATCGACGCGCGCAGCGAATCCTGCGTGACGTCGCGGATGTCCTGCCCGTCGATCCGGATCGTGCCGCCGGCCTGCCGGTCGAGATCGTAGAAGCGGAACAGCAGCCGCGACAGCGTCGACTTCCCGGAGCCGCTATGGCCGACCACCGCGGTCGTCGTGCCCGCGTCGATCGTGAACGTCACGTCGTGCAGGATCGGCCGCGCCGGCTCGTACGCGAAGTTCACATGCTCGAAGCGCACCTGCGCACCGGCCACCTCGAGCGGCCGCGCATCGGGGCGGTCGGCCACTTCCTTCGCGGCCGACAGCAACCCGAACATTCGGTCCATGTCGGTCAGGCTCTGCTTCAGTTCGCGATAGACGACGCCGAGAAAGTTCAGCGGAATGTAGAGCTGCAGCATGAACGTGTTGATCAGCACGAGATCGCCGAGCGTCAGCTTGCCCGCGAGCACGCCCTGCGTCGCGCGCCACAGGATGAACACGAGCCCCGTGCCGATGATCGCCTGCTGGCCGAAGTTCAGCACCGACAGCGAGTTCTGCGAGCGGATCGCGGCCTTGCGGTAGCGCTTCAGGTTCTCGTCGTAGCGCTGCGCTTCCCACGCCTCGTTGCCGAAATACTTCACCGTCTCGTAGTTGATCAGCGAATCGATCGCCCGCGAGTTCGCACGCGAATCGAGCTCGTTCATCGTGCGGCGGAAATGCGTGCGCCAGTTGGTGACTTTCACCGTGAACACGATGTACGTGATCAGCGCCGCGAACGTCACGTAAGCGTAATAGGCCTCGTACTTGACCACGAAGAAGCCGAGCACGAGCCCGACCTCGACGAGCGTCGGCAGGATGCTGTACAGCGAATACGAGATCAGTTGCTGGATGCCGCGCGTGCCGCGCTCGATGTCGCGCGACATGCCGCCCGTCTGGCGCTCCAGATGAAACCGCAGCGACAGTCCGTGCAGGTGCCGGAACACCTGCAGCGCGAGCCGGCGCACCGCGCTCTCGGTGACCTTCGAGAACAGGATCTCGCGCAGCTCGGTAAACAGCGACGTCGACAGCCGCACGAACGCATAGGCGACGACCAGCAGCCCCACCCCGCCCGCGAGCACGATGCCGGCCGACTGTTCGGCACGGCCGAGCGCGGTGATCTGCTGGACGTAGGACAGGTGGTCGACGATGCGCTTCATCACGATCGGCACGCCGAGATTCGCGACCTTCGCCGCGATCAGGCAGCCGAGCGCGAGCGCGACGCGCCATTTGTAGGTGGTCAGGTACGGCAGCAGCGACCGGATGGTCTGCCAGTCGTTGCGGGGCCCGGTCGAAGCCTGTGCAGGCTCGCCGGAAGCGGGAAATCGGCGCATGGGGGGAAGGGTCGGCGGCGCCGCCGGGCGCATGCATCGGCGGCCGGCTCGCTCACTTTCTCGTACAATTTGCGAACGTTGTATTGTCGCAGAAGCCGCTTCGCGCCGCTGCCGGCGCTTCCGCCGGCCAGCCTGCGCGCGGCGGCGTATTGATTACAGGATGAAAGCCCCCGCCATGACCGATTCGACCCTCGAACTCCCGCAAAAGCAACCCGCCCTGCGCGTCGTCCCGCAGCCGCATGACGCGAACGTCCACGGCGACGTGTTCGGCGGCTGGATCATGTCGCAGGTCGACATCGCCGGCTCGATTCCCGCGAGCCAGCGCGCGAACGGCCGCGTGGCGACGGTCGCGGTCAACTCGTTCCTGTTCAAGCAGCCGGTGTTCGTCGGCGATCTCCTGAGTTTCTACGCGACCATCACGCGCACCGGCAACACGTCGATCACGGTCGACGTCGAGGTGTACGCGCAACGCATGCGCCTGATGGGCGAAATCGTCAAGGTTACCGAAGCGACGCTCACCTACGTCGCGACCGGCCAGGATCGCAAGCCGCGCCAGCTGCCGCCGCTCTGACCGGCGGGCGACGCGGCCGGCCGCCCGTCAGTGCGTGGCGGTCAGCCCGAACTCCCGCATCGCGGGCAGGAAATCGTGATTCAGTTTCGGCTTGCGCGACAGCTTCACCAGCACATAGCGCTGGAACGGCGCGAGCCGCCGCCATTGCGCAAGCTCGGGCGCGGTCAGCCCGGCCAGCGCGCTCTGCTGCACGAGCGACTCCGGCACCGTATCGACGGCGCGCCAGGTCGGCCGCTCGTCCGGCTGGAACCATGACGGTTCCAGATCGGCGTGCGTGCGCAGCATTTCGAACAGCGCATGATCGAAGTTGGGCTCGATCGTGGTGTCGTCGTCGGCCGGAAAGCGCGCGAGCAGCTTGCGGTCCTCGAGCGGCAGCAGCTGCCACTGCTCGAGCGAGATCCGCAGACCGAAGCGGTCGAGATTGAAACGCACGATCATCGGAATGTAGGTGAAGTTTTCCGACGATTCGTGTTCGAAATCGAATAGCAGTGGAGCGTCGCTGAGTCCCATGGTCGTTACCTGATGTGGCGGATGCCGGCGCGGCCGGCTTGCCTGAGGTATTTTAGAACCTGTGCGCGCAGGCGGCGGCCCCGATTGTCGCCGGCCGCGCGTCGAATCAACGGGAGTACTCGTGAATCCGACCGAATCCGGTGCAATGCACGACGAACCGCGCGGCGCGGTCGAACTGTCCGTGCGCCGCACGCGCGGCGGCACCGTCGAGACCGCGTACGACTACGTGGGCCAGGAATGGCCCGTTGCGCTCGTCTTCAACGGCATCTCGCATGCGGTGATGATGTGTACGCCGTGCGACCTCGAGGCGTTCGCGGTCGGCTTCGCGATCTCGGAAGGCATCGTCGCGCGCGGCAGCGACATCAAGGACATCGAGGTGATCCTGCACGCCGACGCGCCGCTGCCGCACGCGGAAGTCCATCTGGAAGTCGTCCAGCAGGCGTTCGCCGCGCTGAAGGACCGCCGCCGCGCGCTCGCGGGACGCACCGGCTGCGGCGTATGCGGGATCGAAAGCATCGACCTGCTCGACCTCGCGCCCGAACGCGTGCCCGATACGGGCTTTCTCGCGCGCCTCGCGCCCGACGCGCTCGCGCGCGCCGCGCGCACGCTGCCGGCCCATCAGGCGCTCACGCAGCTCACGGGCGGCCTGCATGCGGCCGCATGGTGCGATGCAACCGGCGCGATCCGGACGGCCTTCGAGGACGTCGGCCGCCACAACGCGCTGGACAAGCTGATCGGCTCGCTCGTGCTGTCTCGCGCCGACGCGACCGACGGCTTCGTATTCCTGTCGAGCCGCGCGAGCTACGAGCTCGTGCGCAAGGCCGCCCGCGTCGGCATCCCGCTGGTCGCGACGATCTCCGCACCGTCGTCGCTCGCGATCGACATCGCGAAGGCGGCCGGCCTGCGGCTCGTCAGCTTCTGCCGCGAGACCGGCCACGTCGACTACGGCACGGCCTGAGCGTGCCTCGCGCCGCTCCGTCAGTCGAACTGACGGAAATCCGGCTTGCGCTTCTCGAAGAACGCCGTCATCGCCTCGCGCGCTTCCGGCGCGCGCAGCATCGCGGAGAAGTGACGCGCCTCCTCGGCCATCCGCGCGGGCGTTGCCGCACCGCCCGTATCCTTCAGCAGTGCCTTCGTCACGCGCAGCGACGACGCCGGCAGCGCCGCGAGCTTCGCCGCCTGCTTCGCCGCGAACGCATCGAGCTCCGCGGCCGGCAGCACCCGGTTGACGATGCCGATGCGGTGCGCTTCCAGCGCATCGAACGCCTCGCCGAGCAACAGCTTCTCGGCCGCGACCTGATGGCCGGCCAGGCGCGGCAGCAACACGCTCGACGCCGCTTCCGGGCACAGCCCGAGCTGCACGAACGGCAGCGAGAACATCGCGGTATCGGCCGCGTAGACCAGATCGCAGTGCAGCAGCATCGTCACGCCGACGCCGACCGCGACGCCCGGCACCGCCGCCACGATCGGCTTCTGCGCGCCGCTGATCCGCGCGAGAAACTGGAATACCGGCGCGTTGTCGTCCTTCGGCGGCGACTTCAGGAAATCCTCGAGATCGTTCCCCGAGCTGAAATTGCCGTCGCTGCCGCGCAGCAGGATCACGCGGACCGCCTTGTCTTCCTGGGCTTCGGCGAGCGCATCGGCCATCGTCTGGTACATCGCCGCCGTCAGCGCATTCTTCTTCGCCGGGCGCGCGATCGCGATCGTCAACACGCCGTCGGCGCGTTCCACTTGAATTTCGGCCACAACCGTCTCCTTTGAGTGTCCCCTACCGGAATGAAAAAACGGTGCGCGAGCTCGTGGCCCGCACACCGTCGTCGCTTTTCGTCGCGTCCCGCTTACAGGCGTTCGATGATGCCCGCGGCGCCCATGCCGGTGCCGACGCACATCGTGACCATCCCGTACTTCAGGTTGCGGCGGCGCAGGCCGTGCACGACGGTCGCCGCGCGGATCGCACCGGTCGCGCCGAGCGGGTGACCGAGAGCGATCGCGCCGCCCATCGGGTTGACCTTCGACGGGTCGAGGCCGAGATCGCGGATCACCGCCAGCGATTGCGCGGCGAACGCCTCGTTCAGTTCGATCCAGTCGAGATCGTCCTGCTTCAGGCCCGCGGCCTTCAGCGCGGCCGGAATCGCTTCCTTCGGGCCGATCCCCATGATTTCCGGCGGCACGCCGCGCACCGCGAAGCTCACGAAGCGCGCGAGCGGCGTCAGGTTGAATTCCTTGAGCACCTTCTCCGACACGACGAGCAGCGCACCCGCGCCGTCCGACGTCTGCGAGCTGTTGCCGGCCGTGACCGAACCCTTGTTCGCGAACACCGTGCGCAGCTTCGCGAGGCCTTCGATCGACGTATCCGCGCGCGGACCTTCGTCGAGCGCGATCTCGCGCGTCTTCACGTCGATTTCGCCGGTCGCGAGGTTCGGGAAACGCTCGGTGAGCGTGTATGCGGCGATCTCGTCGTTGAATTCGCCGGCCTGTTGCGCGGCCAGCGCCTTGCGGTGCGACTCGACCGAGAACGCGTCCTGGTCTTCACGGCTCACCTTCCACTGGTCGGCGACCCGCTCGGCCGTCAGGCCCATCCCGTACGCGATGCCGAAATCCTCGCTGCGATCGAAGATGTGCGGCGACATCGACGGCTTGTTGCCCATCATCGGCACCATGCTCATCGATTCGCAACCGCCCGCGAACAACGCGTCCGACTCGCCGACACGGATACGGTCGGCCGCCATCGCCAGCGCCGTGATGCCCGACGCGCAGAAGCGGTTGACCGTCACGCCGCCGACCGTCTGCGGCAGGCCCGCGAGCAGCGCGCCCATGCGCGCGACGTTCAGGCCCTGCTCGGCTTCCGGAATCGCACAGCCGATGATCGCGTCCTCGATCACCTTCGTGTCGAGGCCGGGCACCTGCGCGACCGCCGACCTGATCGCGTGGACCAGCAGCTCGTCCGGGCGCGTATTCTTGAAGACACCGCGCGGGGCCTTGCCGATCGGCGTGCGGCTGGCGGCGACGATGTATGCGTCTTGCAGTTGTTTGCTCATTTCAGACTCCTGTCGGCCCGGGCCGCCGCTTCAGCGCCGCCCCGGGCCCCATACAAAGTTATCCGCTCGCTCAGTTGCGCACCGGTTTGCCGGTCTGCAACATGCCCATGATCCGCTCCTGCGTCTTCTGCGTGCCGAGCAGCTCGACGAACGCACGACGCTCCAGCGCGAGCAGCCACTGCTCGTCGACCAGGCTGCCGGCTTCGACGTCGCCGCCGCACACGGCCTCGGCGATGCGGCTCGCGATCAGGTAGTCGTGGTCGCTGATGAAGCGGCCGTCGCGCATGTTGACGAGCGATGCCTTGATCGTCGCGATTGCCGAACGGCCCGCCACCGGCACGTCCTTCGCGCGCAGCGGTGCGCGGTAGCCGGTCGCAGCCAGCGCACGCGCCTCCTTCTTCGCGGTGTCGAGCAGTTCGAACACGTTGAAGACGATCGTGTCGGACGGCTTCACGTAGCCCATCGCACGCGCATCGTGCGCGGACGCCGAGACCTTCGCCATCGCCGCGTTCTCGAACGACTTCGTGACGAACTTCAGGATGTCGGTGGTCGCGTTCGCGGCCGTGGCGGCGTCCGCCGCGCGCAGCGCCGCTTCCTTCAGGCCGCCGCCTGCCGGCACGAGGCCGACGCCCACTTCGACGAGGCCGATGTAGCTCTCGACGTGCACGACGCGCTTCGCGCTGTGCAGCATCAGTTCGCACCCGCCGCCGAGCGCGATGCCCGACACGGCTGCGACCACCGGCACGTTCGCGTACTTCACGCGCAGCATGCCTTCCTGGAACTTCTTCACGAACGGCTCGATACCCTTCGCACCGCCCATCATGAACGCGGGCATCGCCTCTTCGAGGTTCGCGCCGGCCGAGAACGGGCCGCCCGGCGTGCCGAGCTTCAGCGACGTCGGCTGCCAGATCACCACGCCCTTGTAGTCCTTCTCCGCGACTTCGATCGCCTGCACCAGGCCGTCGATCACGCTCGGTCCGATCGTGTTCATCTTCGACTTGAACGACACGATCACGACGTCGTCCTCACCCGCACGGTCGTCGACCCATGCGCGCACGGCGTCGGTCTCGAACAGCGTCTTGCCGTACGTCTTCGGATCGGCGCCCGCTTCGCCGAGCAGCGGCGCGCGGAACACCTGCTTGCCGTAGACCGCGAGGTCCGAACGCGGCACGAAACGCTTCGCCGCCGGCGCCCACGAGCCTTCGGCCGTGTGCACGCCGCCCTTCTCGGCAACCGCGCCCTCGAGCACCCACGACGGCAGCGGCACGTTCGCGAGCGCCTTGCCGGCCGCGATGTCTTCCTGCACCCACTCGGCGACCTGCTTCCAGCCGGCGGCCTGCCAGCCTTCGAACGGGCCTTCGTTCCAGCCGAAGCCCCAGCGGATCGCGAGGTCGACGTCGCGCGCGTTGTCCGCGATCGACTCGAGATGCACGCCGATGTAGTGGAACACGTCGCGGAAGATCGACCACAGGAACTGCGCGTGCGGATGGTCCGTTTCACGCAGCAGCTTCAGGCGTTCGGCCGGCGGACGCTTCAGGATGCGGCCGACGGTTTCGTCCGCCTTCGCGCCCGAATCCACATAGGTGCCCGTCTTCGCGTCGAGCACCTTGATCGCCTTGCCTTCCTTCTTGTAGAAACCGCCGCCCGTCTTCTGGCCCAGCGCGCCCTGCTTCACCAGTTCGGCAAGCACGGCGGGCGTCTGGTAGACCGGGAAGAACGGATCGTCGGCGAGATTGTCCTGCATCGTCTTGATCACGTGCGCCATCGTGTCGAGGCCGACCACGTCCGCGGTGCGGAACGTCGCCGACTTCGCACGGCCCAGGCGGCTGCCCGTCAGGTCGTCGACTTCGTCGAAGCGCAGGCCGAACTTCGCGGCCTCGGTGATCACCGCGAGGATCGAGAAGATGCCGACGCGGTTCGCGATGAAGTTCGGCGTGTCCTTCGCGCGCACGACGCCCTTGCCGACGATGCTGGTCAGGAACGTTTCGAGCTGGTCGAGGATGTCCGGGCGCGTATGCCCGGTCGGAATCAGTTCGACCAGGTGCATGTAGCGCGGCGGGTTGAAGAAGTGCACGCCGCAGAAACGCGCCTTCAGCTCGTCCGAGAAACCTTCGGACAGCTTCGTGATCGACAGGCCCGACGTGTTGGTCGCGAAGATCGCGTTCGGCGCGATGTGCGGTGCGACCTTCTTGTACAGGTCGTGCTTCCAGTCCATCCGCTCGGCGATCGCCTCGATCACGACGTCGCATTCGGCGAGCTTCGCGATGTCGTCTTCGTAGTTTGCCGCCTCGAGGTACTTCGCGTCGTCCTTCACGCCGAACGGCGCGGGCGACAGCTTCTTCAGGTTCTCGATCGCCTTCAGCGCGATCGCGTTTTTCGGGCCTTCCTTGGCCGGCAGGTCGAACAGCAGCACCGGCACGCGTGCGTTGATGAGGTGCGCGGCGATCTGCGCGCCCATCACGCCGGCGCCCAGCACGGCGACCTTGCGAATCAGGAAATTGCTCACGGGATGTCTCCGGATAGTGTCGTGCAGCGCGGGAGGTAAGGGCTGCACGGCGAAGTGAGTACCAGGAACCGTTGGGCTCGGGCGGCGCGCGGCGCACGCCGCCCGAACGCGCGTCAGAACAGCGATTCGTCGACTTCCATCAGCGTCTTCGAACCGGCGCGCGCGGCGCGGATCGTCGATGCCGTCTCGGGCAGCAGGCGTGCGAAGTAGAAGCGGGCCGTCGCGAGCTTCGACTTGTAGAACGGATCGCCCGACGCTTCGTTGTCGAGTGCGAGGCGTGCCATGCGCGCCCAGAAGTACGAGAACACCAGGTGGCCGACGGTGCGCAGGTACGGCACGGCGGCGGCGCCGACTTCGTCCGGGTTCTGCATCGCCTTCATGCCGATTTCCATCGTCAGCTTCTGCACCTTGTCGCCGATGTCGGCGAGCGGGTTGATGAACTCGGCCATCTCCGGCTTCACGCCTTCGGCTTCGGCGAATTCCGTGACGAGCTTGCCGAACTTCTTCAGCTTCGCGCCCATGTCGCCGAGCACCTTGCGGCCCAGCAGGTCGAGCGACTGGATCGAGTTCGTGCCTTCGTAGATCATGTTGATCCGCGCGTCGCGCACGTACTGCTCCATGCCCCACTCGGAGATGAAGCCGTGGCCGCCGTAGATCTGCATCGCGTGGTTGGTCGACTCGAACGCGTTGTCGGTCAGGAAGGCCTTGATGATCGGCGTGAGCAGCGCGACGAGGTCGGCCGCCTCCTTGCGCACCGCTTCGTCACCGTGCGACAGCTCCTTGTCGATCTGCAGCGCGGACCAGTACGTGAATGCGCGCGCGCCTTCGGCATAGGCCTTCTGCGTGAGCAGCATGCGACGCACGTCCGGGTGCACGATGATCGGGTCGGCCGGCTTGTCCGGTGCCTTCGGGCCCGTCAGCGAGCGCATCTGCAGGCGCTCCTTCGCGTACGTAAGCGAGTTCTGGTAGGCGACTTCCGTGAGGCCGAGGCCCTGCATGCCGACGCCGAGGCGCGCGGCATTCATCATCACGAACATCGCGTTGAGACCCTTGTTCGGCTCGCCGACCATCCAGCCCTTCGCGCCGTCGAGGTTCATCACGCACGTCGAGTTGCCGTGGATGCCCATCTTGTGCTCGATCGAGCCGCACTTGATGCCGTTGCGCTCGCCCGGCTCGCCCGCTGCATCGGGGACGAATTTCGGCACGATGAACAGCGAGATCCCCTTCGTGCCCTGCGGCGCGTCCGGCAGGCGCGCGAGCACGAGGTGGATGATGTTCTTCGACATGTCGTGCTCGCCGCTCGAGATGAAGATCTTCGTGCCGCTGATCGAGTACGAGCCGTCGCCGTTCGGTTCGGCCTTGGTGCGCAGGATGCCGAGGTCGGTGCCGCAGTGCGGCTCGGTCAGGCACATCGTGCCCGTCCATTCGCCCGACACGAGCTTCGGCAGGTACTGCTTCTGGAGTTCCGGCGCGCCGTGCGCGTGCAGGCATTCGTAGGCGCCGTGCGACAGGCCCGGATACATCGTCCATGCCTGGTTCGCCGAGTTCAGCATTTCGTAGAGCGCGTTGTTCACGAACGCGGGCAGGCCCTGGCCGCCGTAGTCCGGATCGCAGCCCAGTGCCGGCCAGCCGGCCTCGACGTATTGCCGGTAGGCCTCCTTGAAGCCGGTCGGGGTCTTCACGACGCCGTCGCCTTCATACGTGCAGCCTTCGCGGTCGCCGACCTGGTTCAGCGGGAACAGTACCTCGGAGCAGAACTTGCCCGCTTCCTCGAGGACCTGGTTGATCGTGTCGGCGTCGAGGTCCGCATGCTTGGGCATTTGCTTGACTTCGGCTTCGACGTTCAGAAGCTCGTGCAACACGAATTGCATGTCGCGCAGCGGCGCGGCGTACTGTCCCATGACTCTCTCCAAAGGTGGGCAAAACGGCTCGAGCTCCTGGCGGGCGGGTCACGCGCCGCTAACGGCTCTCGCTCTGATACGAAACAATCGTCTTTTCCAGCGCGGCCCACGTGAGGCGCACGGCGTCCGGCGAATGCAGGAAGCGGGCGTCGTGATGCAGGCCGAGCGTGAAGCTGTACAACTCGAAGAGCATCAGGTCCGGATCGGTATCCGCACGCAGATGGCCTTCTTCCTTCGCCTGCGAAATGGCACGCAGCATCGCGGCACGCCAGGCCGTCACGCTCGCGATCAACTGCTCGCGCACGGGGCTGTCAGGCCGGTCGTCGTATTCGACGGCGCCGCTGATGTAGATGCATCCCGTCGTCACCTCCTGGATGCGCTTCTCCGTCCAGCGGGACAGCATCGCCCGGAGGCGCGGCAAGCCGCGCGGCTCGCGCAGGCTCGGAAAGAACACCTCGTTTTCGAAACGATGGTGATACTCGCGGACGACCTCGACCTGCAGGTCCTCGCGCGATCCGAAGTGCGCGAACACGCCGCTCTTGCTCATCTGCATGCGCTCGGCCAGCAGGCCGATCGTCAGCCCCTCCAGCCCGTCACGGCTGGCGAGATCCAAAGCAGCTTCAAGTATCGCGGCACGCGTCTGTTCGCCTTTTCGCATAGCTATTTCTGTAACCGTTCGGGGGTTCGAATAAAATCGAACGGCCGTACTATTATTGAGTGCGGCCGCTCGCGAAACAAGGAAATTATTAGAAACCGGTGTCTAACCGAGCCGCTATTTTGCGCGATTCCGGCGGGACCGGAGCGGCTTTTCCGCACGAACGTGCGGACAGATTTTTTGAAGCGAGTGCTGAGTCGGTATCAGTCGTAACCGCCGACCGTCAGCGCCTTCATCACGACGCGATATGCCGTATAGGCGAGCCAGTTCAGCATGCGCTCGATGCGCGGGCGCGCGGCGAAGCGGGCGGGGTCGATCTCCCGGCCGTCGGCGAACGCCGCCGCGATCGCGTCGCGCAGCTCGTTCGTGACCGCATCGTAGCGCACCAGCACGACGTTCGCCTCATTGTTCAGCATCAGGCTCAGCGCGTCCAGATTCGACGAGCCGACCGTCGCCCAGTTGTCGTCGATCACGGCCACCTTGCCGTGCAGCATCGTCCTGTCGTACTCGGCCACGCGCACGCCCGCGCGCAGCAGCGCGTGATAGAGGAACGGCACGGCCGTATCGAGCGCGGCGAATTCATTGCGGCCGATCAGGATCCGCACGTCGACGCCGCGCCGCGCCGCGCCCGTCAGCGCGCGCCGCAGCTTGCGGCCCGGCATGAAGTACGGATTCGCGAGCAGGATCCGCTGGCGCGCCTGGCCGATCGCGGCGAGATAGGCCTTCTCGATCGCGCGGCGGTTCACGACGTTGTCGCGCGCGACGAATGCCACGCTGGGCTCGGTCACGACACGCAGCGCGCCGGCCTTGATCCAGCGATGGCTGCGCATCCAGCGCCGGAACATGTCGGGAAACGCCTCGCCGCCGTGCAGGCCGGCCGCGTACTGCGCATACGGCTTGTGCCCGAACCGGATCCGGTGCCACTGCAGCTCGAACGCCGCGCGCACGTCGGACACCGCGGGCCCCGACATCTCGACCGCGAAGTCCCAGCGCGGAAACGGCAGCGTCGTGCCGTTCTGCGCATAGTCGTCGACGAGATTGATGCCGCCGCAGAACGCGGTTGCATGATCGATCACCGCGAGCTTGCGGTGCGTGCGCGAGAAGCCGAAGCGGCCGAACAGGAAGCGGTTGTAGATGGCGTGCTCGACGCCGGCTCCCTCCCACGTGTCGAACAGCGGCAGGCGCGCGGTGCCGATGCCGTCGGTAATCACGCGCACGCGCACACCGCGCCGCGCCGCGCGGATCAACGCGTCCGACACCGGCCGGCCGGCCGCGTCGTCACAGAAGATGTAGGTTTCGAGCATCACCTGCTCGCGGGCCGCGTCGATCCGTTCGATCAATGCGCGGAAGAATTCGCCGCCGCCCTCGCACAGCCGCACGGTATTGCCCGACGTGAAGGCGAGCCGCGACGCCGAGCCGCGTTCCTGCAGGAACATCTGCCGCAATTGCGCAAAGCGCTTGCGGGCTTCCGCCGTCATGCGGACGAGCCGTGCGGCGCGCGCGCGAGTGCCGTGCGCACCGGCAGTTGCAGGATCGCCTCGGCGTTCGACGGCGAGAAGCAGCGCGCGGCCGCCTCGCGAAACGGCAGCCACGCATGATCGACATGCTCGCGCGGCGACAGCGTCACGTCGACGCGACGCGGCACGCACAGGCCGAACCAGTGTTCGGTGTTGCGCGTGACGCCCGGTGCATAGCGGTGCAGGTATTGCGGATAGATCGCGTATTCGATCCGGTGGCGCCAGTCGACGAGCGCCGCGGCGGGCAGGTCCGGCGTGCCGACCGCGATGCCGGTTTCCTCGGCCACTTCGCGCGCGGCGGTCACCGCGAGCGGCTCGTCGATAGCGTCCTTCGATCCGGTCACCGATTGCCAGAAGTCGGGCTGGTCGGCACGCTTGATCACGAGCACATCGAGGTCGGGCGTGTAGATCACGACGAGAACGGATTCGGGGATTTTCGGCGGCTTCGTCATCTTGGTTTCATGCGGCACGGGGCCGCGCGCGGGGCATCTGCGCCGAACGTGCGGCAAGTGCTGCGACTGTACCGCAAAAAACGAAAAAGGCGCATCGCAGCGCCTTTTTCATGTGCGTCGTGTGCGCGTCGCCGCACACACGGCCGGGGGTGCCGGCGCGTTACGCCTTCGGCTGCTCCGGCTGACGCAGACGGATGTGCAGCTCGCGCAGCTGACGCTCGTCGACCGGGCTCGGCGCCTGCGTGAGCAGATCCTGCGCACGCTGCGTCTTCGGGAAGGCGATCACGTCGCGGATCGAGTCGGCGCCGGCCATCATCGTGACGATGCGGTCGAGGCCGAATGCGATGCCGCCGTGCGGCGGCGCGCCGTACTGCAGCGCGTCCAGCAGGAAGCCGAATTTCAGTTGCGCTTCTTCCGCACCGATCTTCAGCGCGCGGAACACCTTGCTCTGCACTTCCTCGCGATGGATACGCACCGAGCCGCCGCCGATTTCCCAGCCGTTCAGCACCATGTCGTAGGCCTTCGCGAGGCAACGGCCCGGATCGGTCTCGAGGTACTCGAGGTGCTCGTCCTTCGGGCTCGTGAACGGGTGGTGCGCGGCGACGTAGCGCGCATCCTCGTCGTCGTACTCGAACATCGGGAAGTCGACGACCCACAGCGGCTTCCAGCCGGCCTGGACCAGACCGTTCGCCTTGCCGAATTCCGAATGACCGATCTTCAGGCGCAGCGCGCCGAGGCTGTCGTTGACGACCTTCGCGCGATCGGCCGCGAAGAAGATGATGTCGCCGTCTTCCGCACCGGTGCGCTCGAGGATCGCCGCGATCGACGCGTCGTGCAGGTTCTTGACGATCGGGCTCTGCAGGCCGTCACGGCCCTTCGCCTTCTCGTTGACCTTGATCCATGCGAGGCCCTTCGCGCCGTAGATGCGCACGAATTCCGTGTAGCCGTCGATGTCGCCGCGCGTCAGCTCGCCGCCCTTCGGCACGCGCAGCGCCGCGACGCGACCGTCCTTCGCATTGGCCGGCGTGCTGAACACCTTGAAGTCGACGTCCTTCATCGCGTCGGTCAGCTCGGTGAATTCGAGCTGCACGCGCAGGTCGGGCTTGTCCGAACCGAAACGCGCCATCGCTTCCGAGTACGGCATCACCGGGAACGTCGCATCGAGCTCGACGTCGATCGTCGTCTTGAAGATATGACGGATCATGTCCTCGAACAGGTCACGGATTTCCTGCTCGCCGAGGAACGACGTTTCGCAGTCGATCTGCGTGAATTCCGGCTGACGGTCGGCCCGGAGGTCTTCGTCGCGGAAGCACTTGGTGATCTGGTAGTAGCGGTCGAAGTTCGCGACCATCAGCAGCTGCTTGAACAGCTGCGGCGACTGCGGCAGCGCGAAGAACTGGCCCGCGTTCACGCGCGACGGCACGAGATAGTCGCGCGCGCCTTCCGGCGTGCTCTTCGTCAGCATCGGCGTTTCGATGTCGATGAAGCCCTGCTCGTCGAGGTACTTGCGCGCCTCGATCGCGACGCGGTAACGCAGGCGCAGGTTGTGCTGCATCTGCGGGCGGCGCAGGTCGAGCACGCGGTGCGTGAGGCGCGTCGTTTCCGACAGGTTGTCGTCGTCGAGCTGGAACGGCGGCGTGACCGATGCGTTCAGCACGTTCAGTTCGTGGCACAGCACCTCGATCTTGCCGCTCTTCAGGCCGGCGTTGACCGTGCCTTCCGGACGGTTGCGCACGAGGCCCTTGATCTGCACGCAGAACTCGTTGCGCACGCCTTCGGCGGTAGCGAACATTTCCGCGCGATCCGGGTCGCACACCACCTGCACGAGGCCTTCACGATCGCGCAGGTCGATGAAGATCACACCGCCGTGATCGCGGCGGCGCTGCACCCAGCCGCACAGCGACACGGTTTGGCCCAGCAGGTGTTCGGTCACGAGACCGCAGTATTCAGTACGCATCGACATGATGTTTGCTTTCGTTCGGTTTGATCAACGGGCGCCGCAACGCGCGGCCCGGGCGATGATTCGTTACTTACAGCGGCGGCTCGACGGGGCGGCGGGCAGGCGCAGGAGCCGGCGCCGGGGGCGCCACCACGCCCATCGAGACGATGTACTTGAGCGCGGCATCGACCGACATGTCGAGTTCGATGACTTCGCTCTTGGGCAGCATCAGGAAGAAGCCCGACGTCGGGTTCGGCGTCGTCGGAATGTAGACGCTCACATACTCTTCCGTCAGATGATTGAGCACGTCGCCGCCCGGCGTACCGGTCAGAAACGCGATCGTATACGAGCCGCGACGCGGATATTCGATCAGCAACGCCTTGCGAAACGCATTGCCGCTGCTCGACAGCAGCGTGTCCGACACCTGCTTGACGCTGGTGTAGATCGGCCCGACCACCGGGATGTGGCGCACGACCGCATTCCACCACGTGACGAGCTTCTGGCCGATGAAGTTCCGCGTGGCCAGCCCGACGACGAAGATGAACGCGAGCGTCAGCACCGCGCCGATCCCCGGCAGGTGGAAGCCGAGCATCCGCTCGGGCTGCCACGATTCGGGCAGAAGCAGCAGCGTCTGGTCCATCGTCCCGATGATGAGACCCAGCACCCACAGCGTGATCGCAAGCGGGACGAGAACCAGCAGGCCGGTCAGAAACACCGATTTCAGGGTCGTCTTTTTCATCATCTGCCGTCAATGAACCGCGCCGGCGGCGCGGGTTGGTCGCGGCCCGGCCGGGCCGCGACGGTCAACTGCCGGCGGCGGGCGCTGCAGCCGGGGCGGGCGCGGCGCTCGTCGTCGTGCTTTCGGAACTGCTCGTAGCAGCCGGCGCGGCCGCTGCGGGCGAGGCGTCCGCCGCGCCTGCCGGCGCCGCGTCGCCTGCCGCCGTCGCCGGGGCGCTGGTGCCGCCCGAGCCGCCCCGGAAATCGGTGACATACCACCCCGAGCCCTTCAGCTGAAAGCCCGCAGCGGTGACCTGCTTGCGAAACGCGTCCTTCCCGCACTCCGGGCACTGGGACAGCGGCGCGTCGCTCATCTTCTGGAGCACGTCCTTCGCGAAACCACACGCTTCGCATCGATAGGCGTAGATCGGCATGATATTTTTCCCGCGGAAACTGGAAACGGCTTGCAAAACCTTGAATTATAGCCGAAACCCCGGCGCGCTCCGGCAATGGCCGCGACGCCCGCGCATCAGCGGCGGCGCCACGTGAGCCAGCGCTCGTGCCCTTCGAACACCGGCAGAGAATCGGTCACAGGCAGATCCTCGATCAGCTCGAAATGCGGCGCGAGCAGCGCATCGAGTTCGGCCCGCTCGATTCCGAACGGCGGCCCCTTCGGTTTCGCCATCAGGAAGAAGTAGCCGGCCAGCCATCCGCCCGCGGGCAGCAGCTCGGCCATGCGCGCAGCGTAGTCGGCGCGCATCGCGGGCGGCAGCGCGCACAGGAACGCGCGCTCGTACACCCACTGCACGTCGAACGGCGGCCGGTACGCAAAGAAATCGGCCTGCTCGACCACGCCGGCTTGCGCGCCGAGCTGCGCCTTCGCGACGGCCACCGCCTGCGCGGCGAAATCGATCGCGCGCACGGGCCAGCCCGCCTGCGCGAGCCACCCGGCCTCCTGCGCGCTGCCGCAGCCCGGAATCAGCACCGCGCACGGCGCGCGCCGGTGCGCAAACGCGCGGAAGCCCTCGGGCACGCCGCCGAACTCCCAAGGCGTCACGCCGCGCTCGAAGCGCTCGTCCCAGAACGACGCGTCGCCGGGGTCGCGCGTCGTGAAATCGGCGGCCGACGGTGCGGCCGGGTGCTTCGGATCGGACATCGCCCCGCTCCTGTCGGTCATGTGCCGTATGCAAGCACGATCAGCACGCGCGCGACGAGCGCGCCGACGCCAACGGCGAGGCCGAAGATCAGCAACGCCTGCAGCAGGCGGTTCGTCCGTTTCTGCTCGACCAGGATCTGGCGCATCAGGTCCTCGCTCGCCGCGCGCGGCGCGTCGTGGCGCGCCGCCATCGCGTGATGGATCAGGCGCGGCAACTGCGGCAGCGTCTTGCTCCACTGCGGCGCCTCGACCTTGAAGCGCTCGTACCAGCCGCGCAGGCCGATCTGCTCGGTCATCCAGCGCTCGAGGTAGGGCTTCGCGGTCTTCCACAGATCGAGTTCGGGGTCGAGCGAGCGGCCGAGACCCTCGACGTTCAGCATCGTCTTCTGCAGCAGCACGAGTTGCGGCTGAATCTCGACGTTGAAGCGGCGCGACGTCGAGAACAGGCGCATCAGCACCTGGCCGAGCGAGATGTCCTTCAGCGCACGGTCGAAATACGGCTCGCACACCGCGCGAATCGCGCTTTCGAGTTCCTCGACGCGCGTCTCGGGCGGTACCCAGCCCGATTCGAGGTGGAGCGTCGCGACACGATGGTAGTCGCGCTTGAAGAACGCGAGGAAGTTCTGCGCGAGGTAGTTCTTGTCGAAATCGGACAGCGCGCCGACGATCCCGAAATCGAGCGCGATGTAGCGGCCGAACGTGTTCGGGTCGAGGCTCACCTGGATGTTGCCGGGATGCATGTCCGCGTGGAAGAAGCCGTCGCGGAACACCTGCGTGAAGAAGATCTCGACGCCTTCGCGCGCGAGCTTCTTGATGTCGACGCCGGCCGAGCGCAGCGTCTCGACCTGGCTGATCGGCACGCCGGTCATGCGCTCCATCACGAGCACCTGCGACGTCGAGAAATCCCAGAACATCTCGGGCACGAGCAGCAGGTCGAGGCCCGCGAAGTTGCGGCGCAGCTGGCTGCCGTTGGCGGCCTCGCGCATCAGGTCGAGCTCGTCGTGCAGGTACTTGTCGAATTCGGCCACGACCTCGCGCGGCTTCAGGCGCCGGCCGTCGGCCCACATCCGCTCCGTCCACGTCGCGATGTCGCGCATCAGCGCGAGATCGGAGTCGATCACCGGCAGCATGTTCGGGCGCAGCACCTTGACCGCGACGGACTTGCCCGCGTGCGGGCCCTGCTTGAGCTTCGCGAAATGCACCTGCGCGATCGACGCGCTCGCGATCGGCTCGCGCTCGAATTCGTCGAACAGCTCGTCGACCGGTGCGCCGAGCGATTTCTCGATGATCCCGATCGCCACGGCCGATTCGAACGGCGGCACCTGGTCCTGAAGCTTCGCGAGTTCGTTCGCGAAATCGACCGACAGCAGGTCGCGGCGCGTCGACAGCACCTGGCCGAACTTCACGAAGATCGGGCCGAGGCTTTCGAGCGCGTGGCGCAACCGCACGGCCGGCGGATCGGAAAAACGGCGGCCGATCGTCGTGATGCGCAGCAGCAGCTTCACGCGCCGGTCGTCGATCCGGGACAGCATCACTTCGTCGAGACCAAAGCGGATGACGGTGTAGACAATCTTGATGAAACGGAAAATGCGCATGCCCTGCGGCCCTCAGTGCGCGCCGCGCGAGCCGGAGCCCGCGCGCGCGCCGATTTTTTGTTCGAGTCGCTCGACCCGCTTTTCGACCCGCGCGAGCGCATCGCGCGCGCGCGCCAGTTCGGCGTCGAAGCCGCCGAGCGACGCGCGCCGGACGACTTGCGGGTTCTCGTCGAGCCAGTATTCGACGACGGAATCGAGCACGTTGCGGCCGGTACGTCGCGCGCGCGCGCCGGCATCGCGCACGACGGTCGCGATCCGGTATGCCGCCGCGTCGCCCACCAGCTTCGCGAGATCTTCTTCGGGTTCCCAGCGCAAATGCTCGGCCAGCTTTGCGATCTGCGTCGCGAACTCGGCGTCGCCCTCGATCTTCACGTGCTTCATCACCGCCGCCTGGCCGCCCTGCAGGAACGCGGCGACCGTGTCGCCCGCAAGCGCGATCGACACGTCGACCTGTTGCGCGTCATGCGCGTCGACGGCCGCGAGATAGCCGTCGGGCTGCACCAGCAGCGTGAGTGTAACGGGAGGCACGTCGATCCGGGCAGTCTTGCCCGCATAGGGAATCAGGCGGTCGCGCGCCCACGATTCGCGGGCGAGCAGGTGATTGACGGCAGCAGCAAAAGGCTTGGCGGCAAAGGTCATCGGGCTGGGAAAGAAAAAACCCGCACAGGCCGGGCGCCTACGCGGGTTTCTATTGTAACGTCGGATCGTCGGTAGACCGTGCCTGACCGTACACCCGGGCGGCAAGCGGTCGCAGTGCGGCGGCCGTCGCCCGGGTGAGCGGCGGCGCGAACCGCCGCTTACGCTCAGTGCGTGCTGATCTGCTGGATGCCCGCGAGCAGCCAGCCCTGACTGCCCGACTTCGACAGGTTCCACACTTCGTCGAACGGCGCGGCCGACGCATTCGCCGATTCGCGGATCAGGCCGTGGAAACGTACACTCGCCGACTGCTCGATGCCGCGGTCCTCGATCGCGACCAGTTCCGCTTCGAGCTGCACGACGTCGGTCTGGTTCGATTCGGCGCCGCGCGAATCGAGGTCGATCTTGATCTCGGCGAACATTTCGGGCGTCGTGAACTCGCGGATGTCGGTCAGGTTGCCCTGGTCCCATGCGGCCTGCAGGCGCACGAAATAGACTTTCGCGCTGCGCAGGAACGCCTCGGTGTCGAAGCCGGCCGGCACCTGGAGCGGCGCTGCCGCAGCAGCAGCCGCGCCGGCGGCAGCGGCACCGCCGCCGAACACGCCTTGCGCCTCGTTCGCGTAGCTGCTGCCGCTGCCCGCGTAGTTGCCGCCGGAGCCGCCCTGCTGGAACGACGGGCCTTGCGAATAGCTGCCCGACGACGATGCCGAGCCGCCGACCGAGTAAGCCGGCTCCTGCGGACGACGGCGATTCATGAACTTGCGGACCAGCCAGATGCCGACCATCGCGAGCAGCGCGATCACGATGATGTTCGACATCATGCCGGCGAACGCCTCGCCGAGGCCGAAGTGCGACAGCAGCGCCGCGATGCCGAGACCGGCCGCGAGGCCGGCGATCGGCCCGAGCCAGCGCGAGCGGTTGGGCTGCGCGGCCGGTGCGGGTGCGGCCGGATTCGCACGCTGCGCCTGCGACGGCGCGGCCTGCTGCATCGGCTGCTGCGCGGGCGGCGTGGCCTGGCGCTGCGTGACCGTGGAATTCTGGCGGCCGATGCTGCGCCCGCCGCCCACGCGCTTGGCTTCGGCGTCGAGCGATGCGAACGTGCCGGCCGTGAGCAGGCCGACCATCAGCAACGTGCCGACCCGTCGAGCCCACGGCTTCGACGGCTTGCTACGGTTGAACAACGAACGCGTTTCGGACATCAGCTTCTCCAGATGTAAGACAAATGTATGGAAAGAACCCCTTAGTACTTGGTTCCGAGGTGTAAAGCTACCACGCCACCTGACAAATTGTAATATTTGACAGCGTCGAGGCCCGCTTGTTCCATCATCGTCTTCAGCGTGTCCTGATCGGGGTGCATCCGGATAGATTCAGCAAGATACCGGTAACTTTCAGCATCTTTCGCGAACTTGTCGCCAAGCCACGGTAATACTTTGAAAGAATACAGATCGTACGCTTTTTTCAGCGGATCCCAGACTTTCGAGAATTCCAGCACCATCACGCGGCCGCCGGGCTTCGTCACGCGGCGCATTTCGGCCAGCGCGGCATCCTTGTGCGTCATGTTGCGCAGCCCGAACGCAACCGTGACGATGTCGAAGTAGTTGTCCGGAAAGGGAATTTTCTCGGCGTCGCACAGCAGCGACGGCGTCACGATCCCCTTGTCGATCAGCCGGTCGCGGCCGACGCGCAGCATCGATTCGTTGATGTCCGTGTGCCAGACCTCGCCCGTCGGCCCGGCCGCCTTCGCGAACGACCGGGTCAGGTCGCCGGTGCCGGCCGCGATGTCGAGCACCTTGAAGCCGGGGCGCACGTTCGCCTGCGCGATCGTGAACGCCTTCCACGCGCGGTGCATGCCCGCCGACATCAGGTCGTTCATCAGATCGTAGTTGCTCGCGACCGAATGGAACACCCCCGCCACTTTCTTCGCTTTTTCGTTTTCCTCGACGCTTTCGAAGCCGAAGTGGGTTTTGCTCATCGCGTTGATCCTCAGTAAATGGCAAGACGGCGCCGAACGGGCGCCGTCGATTTCAGTGGCAGTGGCCGTGCGACGCACTCGCCGCCGGCATCGGGGCGTCACGCTCGACGCCCGCCGCCTTCAATTTGTCGAAATAGTCGCGCCACAGCGCGTCCTGCTGCGTCGCCAGCTCGAACAGCAGGTCCCACGAATAGATGCCGGTCGAATGACCGTCGGAAAACGTCGGCTGCAGCGCGTAGTTGCCCACGCCCTCGAGCGCGGTGATCGTCACCTCGCGCTTGCCCGTCTGCAGCGTCTCCTGGCCGGGCCCGTGGCCGCGCACCTCGGCCGACGGCGAATAGACGCGCATCAGCTCGAACGGAATCCGGTAGCTGTCGCCGTTCGGGTACTGCAATTCGAGCACGCGCGACACCGCGTGCACGACGACGCCGGACGGAATCGGCGTCGTGGAAGTCAAACCGCTCATGGCTGCCTCGAATCGGTCAGGCGTTGAATTTCCTCGCGCACCGCATTGTGCAGCAGCGAGGCCTGCGCGGCGCGCGAGCGCAGCAGCGCCTCGGACACGCTGCGCTGGCGGGGCGCCCATACGGGCTGCGGAAAATGGGCGTCGTTCGAGAAGCGCGGAATCACGTGCCAGTGCACGTGCGGCACCATGTTGCCGAGGCTCGCGAGATTCACCTTGTTCGGCTGCATCACGCGGCGCACGGCCCGCTCGACCGCATACACCACGCGCATCAGGTGTTCCCGCTCAGGCTCGCCGAGATCGGAGAATTCGGCCACGTGCGCGCCCCAGATCACCCGGCAGAAGCCCGGGTACTCGTGCTCGCCCGTCGCCAGGACGACACGCAGCGCGTCGTCCTGCCAGAGCACCTCGCCGCCGTCTTCACGGCAAAACACGCATTCCATCGTCGCTCCCATGTGGACGGGCGCCGGCGCGATTGCGCCGGCGCCCGCTCATCCCCAGCCCGGTCGGGCGGTCGTCATGCCCGCATTAGACCAGCACGCGCTCGATCCCGCCATGGTTCGCACGTGCGACATAGTCGGCCATCCAGTTCTCGCCGAGCACCTGGCGCGCGATCTCGACCACGATGTAGTCGGCCTCGAGGTTCGCGTCCTCGCCGTAGCGCGACAGGCCCTGCAGGCACGACGGGCAGCTCGTCAGGATCTTCACGTCCGGGCCGTTCGCGGCCGCGGCAGCCGGCGCCGGCGCGTTGCCGGCCACGACCGGGATGCTGCGCAGCTTCGCGGCACCCTTGCGGATCTCCTCTTCCTTGCGGAAGCGAACCTGCGTCGATATGTCCGGGCGCGTGACCGCGAGCGTGCCCGATTCGCCGCAGCAGCGCTCGTTCTTCTCGATCTTGTAGCCGTCCTTCTCCGCGCCCATCAGCTCGTTGACGAGCTTGACCGGGTCGATCGTCTTGATCGGCGTGTGGCACGGGTCGTGATACATGTAGCGCGTGCCCGTCACGCCATCGAGCTTCATCCCTTTCTCGAGCAGGAACTCGTGGATGTCGATGATCCGGCAGCCCGGGAAGATCTTGTCGAATTCATAGCCGGCGAGCTGGTCGTAGCAGGTACCGCACGACACGACCACCGTCTTGATGTCGAGGTAGTTCAGCGTGTTCGCGACCCGGTGGAACAGCACGCGGTTGTCGGTGACGATCTTATCGGCCTTGTCGTACTGGCCCGAGCCGCGCTGCGGATAACCGCAGCACAGGTAGCCCGGCGGCAACACGGTCTGCACGCCGGCTTCCCACAGCATCGCCTGCGTCGCGAGGCCGACCTGCGAGAACAGGCGCTCGGAGCCGCAGCCCGGGAAGTAGAACACCGCCTCCGAATCGACGGTCGTCGATTTCGGGTTGCGGATGATCGGCACGATCTTGTTGTCCTCGATGTCGAGCAGCGCGCGCGCCGTCTTCTTCGGCAGGTTGCCCGGCATCTTCTTGTTGACGAAGTGGATCACCTGCTCGACCACGGGCGGCTTGCCGACCGTCGCCGGCGGGTGCTGCGTCTGCTTCGTCACGACCTTCTTCAGCATGTCGTTCGCGAAGCGCTGCACCTTGTAGCCGACGCCCATCATCGCGCCGCGCGCGAGGTTGATCGTCTGCGGGTTGGTCGCGTTCAGGAAGAACATGCCCGCCGCATTGCCGGCGTTGAACTTCTTCTTGCCCATCTTGCGCAACAGGTTGCGCATGTTCATCGTGACGTCGCCGAAGTCGATCTTCACCGGGCACGGCGTCGCGCACTTGTGGCACACCGTGCAGTGGTCGGCCACGTCGTTGAACTCGTCCCAGTGCTTGATCGACACGCCGCGGCGCGTCTGCTCCTCGTACAGGAACGCCTCGACCAGCAGCGAGGTCGCGAGGATCTTGTTGCGCGGGCTGTACAGCAGGTTCGCGCGCGGCACGTGGGTCGCGCACACCGGCTTGCACTTGCCGCAGCGCAGGCAGTCCTTCACCGAATCGGCGATCGCGCCGATGTCGGACTGCTTCATGATCAGCGATTCGTAGCCCATCAGGCCGAAGCTGGGCGTGTACGCGTTGCGAAGATCCGCGCCGTCGAGCAGCTTGCCCTTGTTGAAGCGGCCGTTCGGGTCGACACGGCGCTTGTACGCGCGGAATTCGGCGATCTCGTCGTCGGTCAGGAACTCGAGCTTCGTGATGCCGATGCCGTGCTCGCCGGAAATCACGCCGTCGAGCGAGCGCGCGAGCGTCATGATGCGCGCCACCGCCGCGTGCGCGTCCTGCAGCATCTCGTAGTTGTCGGAGTTGACCGGCAGGTTGGTGTGGACGTTGCCGTCGCCCGCGTGCATGTGCAGCGCGACGAACACGCGGCCGCGCAGCACGCGCTTGTGGATTGCCTGCGCCTCGTCGAGGATCTGCTTGAACGCGCCGCCGTTGAAGATCGCGCGCAGCTCCGCGCGGATCTCCTGCTTCCACGAGATGCGGACCGTGCGGTCCTGCGCGATGTGGAACACGGTCGCGCCCGGCTGCTCGTCGGCGCGGTCGGCGAATTTCTCGGCGAGCGCCTCGTAGCCGAGCTGGACGAGGTAGTGCTGCGCCTCGCGCAGCGGCTGGTCGAGCCGGTCGCGCACGAATTCCCAGCGCGCGCGCACGCGCTTGAGCAATTCCAGCGCCTGCTGCACGCGATCCTCGAGCAGCTCGGCGCTCGGGATCTCGTTCGCGTCGTCGGTCTTGCCGAGCGGCAGGTTGCCGCCGCGGAAGAACGCTTCGAGCGCGTCGACGAGCTGCAGCTTGTTCTTCAGCGACAGCTCGATGTTGATCCGCTCGATGCCGTCGGTGTACTCACCCATCCGGTTCAGCGGGATGACGACGTCCTCGTTGATCTTGAACGCGTTCGTGTGCTTCGCGATCGCGGCCGTGCGGCTGCGATCGAGCCAGAAGCGCTTGCGCGCCTCCGCGCTGACCGCGACGAAGCCTTCGCCGCTCTTGCCGTTCGCCATCCGGATCACTTCGGAGGTGGCCTGCGCCACCGCGTCGGCATCGTCGCCGACGATGTCGCCGATCAGCACCATCTTCGGGAACGCGTTGCGCTTGCTCTTGGTCGCGTAGCCGACCGCGCGCAGGTAGCGCTCGTCGAGGTGCTCGAGGCCCGCGAGGATCGCGCCGCCCTGCTTCGACGTTTCGAACAGGTAATCCTTGATCTCGACGATGCTCGGGATCGCCTCGCGCGCCTGGCCGAAGAACTCGAGGCAGACGGTGCGCGTGTGCGCGGGCATCTTGTGCAGCACCCAGCGCGCGGACGTGATCAGCCCGTCGCAGCCTTCCTTCTGCACGCCCGGCAGGCCGGCGAGGAACTTGTCGGTCACGTCCTTGCCGAGCCCTTCCTTGCGGAACCGGCGGCCTTCGATCTCGAGCATCTCGGTGCGCAGCAGCTTCTCGCCCGGCGCGCACGCGCCGTCGAACCACTTCAGCTCGAAACGCGCGACCGCGATGTCGTGGATCTTGCCCTGATTGTGCTCGTGGCGCGTGACTTCGAGCCAGTTGCCGTCCGGATCGACCATCCGCCACCAGGCCAGGTTGTCCAGCGCGGTGCCCCACAGCACGGCCTTCTTGCCGCCCGCGTTCATCGCGACGTTGCCGCCGATGCACGACGCGTCGAGCGAGGTCGGATCGACCGCGAACACGTAGCCGGCCGCTTCGGCCGCCTCGGTCACGCGGCGCGTGACGACGCCCGCGCCGGAGAAGATCGTCGGCACCTTGTGCGCGACGCCGGGCAGCTCGGTCAGCTCGACCGCGCCGAGCTGTTCGAGCTTCTCGGTATTGATCACCGCGGAAAACGGCGTCAGCGGCACCGCGCCGCCCGTGTAGCCGGTACCGCCGCCACGCGGGATCACGGTCAGGCCGAGTTCGAAGCAGGCCTTGATCAGCGCCGCGATCTCGGCTTCGGTATCGGGCGTCAGCACGACGAAAGGATATTCGACGCGCCAGTCGGTTGCGTCGGTCACGTGCGACACGCGCGACAGCCCGTCGAAGCGGATGTTGTCCTTCTGCGTGCAGCGGCCGAGCGCCTTGGTCGCGCGGCGGCGCAGGTCGGCCATCTTCTCGAATTCGTCGGCGAAATCGTCGACCGCGCGCTGCGCGGCGGTTTCGAGCATCTCGACGCGCAGCGCGCGCTCGCGACCCGCGTCGTCACGATGTTCGGACAGATCGGTGTTGCGGCGCTTGCCGATCTCGGTCAGGCGGTGATTCAGCGCCTCGATCAGCAGCGCGCGGCGCTTCGGGTTGTCGAGCAGGTCGTCCTGCAGGTACGGATTGCGGCGCACGACCCAGATGTCGCCGAGCACTTCATACAGCATCCGTGCCGAGCGTCCCGTACGGCGCTCGGCGCGCAATTCGTCGAGCACCGACCACGCCTCCGCGCCGAGCAGGCGGATCACGATCTCGCGATCGGAAAAGGACGTGTAGTTGTAGGGAATCTCGCGCAAGCGGGGCGCGGGGTCGGCGGCGACGGCGGCGGCCGCGCCATGCGGATCGAAAACTTGTGGTGCGTTCATGTTCGGACGACTCGGAAGGCCGATACACCGTGCACGGGCGTCGGCAAGCGCGTGGGCGCAATCTTGGGGAAATCTGTTCTGTTACCAGGCGCTCGGCTGTCCTTCTTGGGGCCGGAGCGGGCGACCCGCCCCTCCTGGCCGGCGACAGGGCCTGGCGGCACTCGGAACCATCAGCACGATCGCGCGCGGCGCGCATGCCGTTCCGCCGCGGGGGTGGCTGCGCGCGGCGTCGGCTTCAACTGGGCGATCCGAGGGTGCCTCTGCATCTTCCGATCCTTGATTCAAAACGGAATTCTAACCCATGATCGGGCCATGCGTGGCACGTCGGACAGGTCGTGGGGCTATCGCCGCGAGCCGCGCCAGGCCTGGTTCGGCGCGGTTTCGTACGGCCATTCGCCGGCCGGCCGGTCGGTAACCGCGCGGTTAAACCGGTAAAAAAGGGCCGCCCGGCGGGCCGGCGCCCCGCTCGCGCGGCCCCGCGGCCGCTCGCCCGGGCATGCCGCTTGCGTGCGGACGGACCCTTGGCGCTATCATTGATCCTTTACCGTCTGCTTCCGCACTGCACGCGAGCGCCCATGGCATCCCACGATTACCTGAAGAAAATCCTTACCGCGCGCGTCTACGACGTCGCGATCGAGACGGAACTCGAACCCGCCCGCAACCTGTCGGCCCGGCTGCGCAATGCCGTGTACCTGAAGCGCGAGGACAACCAGCCGGTGTTCTCGTTCAAGCTGCGCGGCGCGTACAACAAGATGGCGCACATTCCGGCCGACGCGCTCGCGCGCGGCGTGATCACGGCGTCGGCCGGCAACCACGCGCAAGGAGTTGCGTTCTCGGCGGCCCGGATGGGCGTCAAGGCCGTGATCGTCGTGCCGGTCACGACGCCGCAGGTGAAGGTCGATGCGGTGCGCGCGCACGGCGGCCCGAGCGTCGAGGTGATCCAGGCGGGCGAATCGTACAGCGACGCGTACGCGCACGCGGTCAAGGTGCAGGAAGCGCGCGGCCTCACGTTCGTCCACCCGTTCGACGATCCGTACGTGATCGCCGGCCAGGGCACGATCGCCATGGAGATCCTGCGCCAGCACCAGGGCCCGATCCACGCGATCTTCGTGCCGATCGGCGGCGGCGGGCTCGCGTCCGGCGTGGCCGCATACGTGAAGGCGGTACGGCCGGAGATCAAGGTGATCGGCGTGCAGGCCGAGGATTCGTGCGCGATGGCGCAATCGCTGGAAGCCGGCAAGCGCGTCGAACTGAGCGAAGTCGGCCTGTTCGCGGACGGCACCGCCGTGAAGCTGGTCGGCGAGGAAACCTTCCGGCTCTGCAGCGAGTACCTCGACGGCGTCGTGACGGTCAACACCGACGCCCTGTGCGCGGCGATCAAGGACGTCTTCCAGGACACGCGCAGCGTGCTCGAGCCGTCCGGCGCGCTTGCGGTCGCGGGCGCGAAGCTCTACGCGGAACGCGACGGGATCGAAAACCAGACGCTCGTCGCGGTCACGTCCGGCGCGAACATGAACTTCGACCGGATGCGCTTCGTCGCCGAACGCGCGGAAGTGGGCGAGGCGCGCGAAGCCGTGTTCGCCGTCACGATCCCCGAGGAGCGCGGCAGCTTCAAGCGCTTCTGCTCGCTCGTCGGCGATCGCAACGTCACCGAGTTCAACTACCGGATCGCCGATGCGCAGGCCGCGCACATCTTCGTCGGCGTGCAGATCCGCCGCCGCGGCGAATCGGCCGAGATCGCCGCGAACTTCGAGTCGCACGGTTTCAGGACCGCCGACCTGACGCACGACGAGCTGTCGAAGGAACACATCCGCTACATGGTCGGCGGCCACTCGCCGCTCGCGCACGACGAGCGCCTGTTCCGCTTCGAATTCCCGGAACGGCCGGGCGCGCTGATGAAGTTCCTGTCGTCGATGGCGCCGGACTGGAACATCAGCCTGTTCCACTACCGCAACCAGGGCGCGGACTACAGCTCGATCCTCGTCGGGCTGCAGGTGCCGCAGGCCGATCGCGCCGAATTCGAACGCTTCCTCGCGGCGCTCGGCTATCCGTATGTCGAGGAAAGCGCCAACCCGGCTTACCGCCTCTTCCTGTCGTAAAGGCGTACGCATGAATCCCGAACACTCCCCGCTCGGCAAGGCCACCGTCTACGCCGCGCAATACGACGCATCGCTGCTGTTCCCGATCCCGCGCGCCGGCGCGCGCGACCAGCTCGGCATCGCGGCGGCGCTGCCGTTCTTCGGCACCGACATCTGGAACGCCTACGAGCTGTCGTGGCTCAACGCGCGCGGCAAGCCGCAGATCGCGGTGGCGACCTTCTACGTGCCGGCCGAATCGCCGAACATCGTCGAATCGAAGTCGTTCAAGCTGTATCTCGGCTCGTTCGCGCAAACGAAGTTCGACTCGATCGACGCGGTGCGCGACACGCTGAAGCGCGACGTGTCGGCCGCGTGCGGCGCGACCGTGTCCGTGCAGCTCGTGTCGCCGCACGATTTCGGCAAGCTGGAGATGGACGAGCTCGACGGGCTGTCGCTCGACCGGCTCGACCTCGACACCGACGTGTACGAACCCGATCCGTCGCTGCTGTCGGCGGCCGAGGACGAAGCGCCGGTCGAGGAGACGCTCGTGTCCGACCTGCTGCGCTCGAACTGCCCGGTCACCGGCCAGCCCGACTGGGGCAGTGTGCAGATCCATTATGTCGGGCCGCAGATCGATCATGCCGGCCTGCTGCGCTACATCATCTCGTTCCGCAACCACACGGGCTTTCACGAGCAGTGCGTCGAGCGGATCTTCCTCGACATCCTGCATGCGTGCAAACCGGTGAAGCTCGCGGTGTATGCGCGCTACACGCGCCGCGGCGGGCTCGACATCAACCCGTTCCGCACCAACTACAACCAGCCGATGCCCGACAACGCGCGCAACGCGCGGCAGTGACGGCGATGGGTGGCCGCCGCCGTTCGCCATTGGCAACGCGCGGCCGCCACCCCGGACAGGACAGTAAACGAATGATTCGGGCGGGTATTTTGCGGCCCGCCAACACCGCATGCTTACGGAAGAAGCGTCTTTCTAATTCGGCGCGAACACATCGGCTCGGCACTTCGGACAGTACAGGTAGATAGTTCGACCATCGGGCATCGAAATGAAGCCGCGTCTTGCTTGGTCTATCTGCCATTTCGCCGTGCCGCCCTCCGCGAGACGCGCCTTGCCTTCGGCATAGCAATTCGCTGCGTCGAGATCATGGCCGTATGTCCGTTCCGTTACGCGGCTCGCACGCTTGAAAAATGCGCTGACATCGGCCCGCCTGAGAACGAACGTACGACACATGTCTGCCGTTTCGTCCCCGCTGATGTCAGCCGACCACGCACCGTTCGTCACGATTTCGACTGACTCTGGCCCGACAACGGGTACTGCCCCGCCGGGCGCCCCCCTATCGGACAGGCTGCCCGCAACCGCACTGTGGCTGAGGAACAGCGCCGACATTAGAACTGCAATCCGAATCACCATTGCACCCTCGCCGCCTCCGTCCGGTTCTTCCGCGATACTGTCGGGTGGCGAAAAACCTCTGCCATCGGAACGTTCAGCGTTACCGAAAGTTCGTGAACGAGCCATCGAAGCGAGTCATTCTGCGCCTCCGGTGCCGCGACGTAGGTTCGTCGATCAGGGTTGGGTTCATTGAGCGGTAGAGCTTCACCGACCAATTCCACGCCGATGCTGTCTGTATTGGAAGGGTAACGATCCGGGACCGACTTGCGCATCTCCCGCTGGTTTTCGCCACGCGGGTCAAAACGGCGGAGTTGCTTCAGTTCGACTGGCGTGCAGCGCATTTCGGCAACACAGCGCGCCTTGATTCGGCCAACGTGCCAAGTCTGCTTCTTCAAAGACGCCGTCTGGTAAATCGTTCCGTCTTTTTCGATCAAGAAATGCGCGCCGTTAGCAGACGCATTCTGATAGCTATTGAGCGCAGAAGCCGCCGTTTGTCCACCCGTTTGATGGACGATAATCCCGCTGATCCGCTGCATCGCACCGCGCTCGATCTGAACTTTTCGGGGCCGCACTACGTGCGGACTAACAACCATCCCGTTGAAATCAATCGACAGCATCCAATACCTCACGGTTTGATTACGTCATATCGCAGCAAGCTTTCCGCCGCCCCGGTCGTGCTCGACCGCTCGCCGGGCGTTTCACGATAGCCCGGCCAGTCGCCCGGCATTCCATTTCCGTTCGAGCGCCGCGCGGTAAAGCATCGCCAACGTGATCGATTCCCGTTTGAGATCGTGCGGTTTCTGAAGCGCCCATTTCCGGAACAACGAATAGAGCCCCGCCTCGCCCTCCATCAGGAATTACTGGTGAAAATCGAAGTCGCCGGAATCGATGGAAAAGCGCTCAAAAAATCACCCATGAAATCACTGGCTTCGTTGCCGGTCAGGCCAAGGTCCTCAAAAAGCCTCGTGGCAGCGGATAGCGGCATCGATTTGCCAAGCCCTATCTCAGATCTGACGAAGTCCTCGATCTCGCCCGAACGCACGTTTTCCATCAAAACACCTTGCCCAGTGGTTTGAAAGGCGGTTGTACCTGATGATCGTGCCACGTACCCGCGCCGATCGCTGTCGCAGCCCGCCAGACAAGCGTGTCACGTGGCGCCCGATTGGAAAAACTTCGTTACGCACTGCAAAACTCTGGCGCGGTTCATACCTCGCTTCAACCCGTCTTTATCTGAACACCCTCCGTCCATCCGCTCGCCGATCGCTCTCGTCCACACCTCGACTCTCCCATAACGCAACGAGGCCGGCGCACACCAACGCGCCAGCCTCGTCACACCACAATTCGCCCTCGCCGCGTTACTTCGCCGGCGCCTTGTACGCGATGCAATCGACCTCGACCTTGCAGTCGATGACCATGCTCGACTGCACGCACGCGCGTGCCGGCGGATGCTCGCCGAAGTACGACACGAACACCTTGTTGAACGACGCGAAATCGCGCGCGTCGTCGAGCCACACGCCGCAGCGCACGACGTGCTCGAGGCCGTAGCCGGCTTCCTTCAGGATCGCGATCACGTTCTCGATCGTCTGCTTCGACTGCGTGACGATGCCGCCTTCGACGACCTCGCCATTCACCATCGGCGTCTGGCCCGACACGTACAACCAGCCGTCGGCCTCGACCGCGCGTGCGAACGGCATCACCTGGCCGCCCGTCCCCTTCGCTTCGCCTACGCCATATCGCTTCATCGTTTCACTCCTTGTGGGTCGACCGGAGCCGACGCGTCCGCGCCGGCTCCGGCCCATGCAACGCACGGTTGCGGATGCGCGCACCGACGACGGCGCGCGCGGCAGATCGGAACAACAACCGCGCTCAGAACGCGGCGTCGGCACTCGCCGGCACGCGCTCGCCGCGCGCGACGAAGCCGCCGGCGCGCTCGCCGGTCGGCTGGCCGTTCTCGTAGGTCAGTACGCCGTTCACCCACACGGCGTCGATCCCGTGCGCGGGCTGCTGCGGCTTCTCGAAGGTCGCGGCGTCGATCACGTGCGCCGGGTCGAACAGCACGAGGTCCGCGTGGAAGCCCACATGCACCTCGCCGCGCCGTGCGATGCCATAGCGACGCGCGGACAGCGACGTCATCTTGCGGATCGCCTCCTCGAGCGGCAGCAGGTTCGTGTCGCGCACGTAGTGGCCGAGCACGCGCGGGAACGCGCCCCACAGCCGCGGGTGCGGCAGCGGATCGTTCGGCAGGCCGTCGGAGCCGACCATCGTCGCGGGATGCGACAGGATCCGGCGCACATCCTCCTCGGACATGTTGTGGTACACCGCGCCCGCCGGGCGGATGCGCTGCGCGGCTTCCTGCTCGGTCACGCCCCAGTCGGCCGCGATCGCCTTCAGCAGCTTGCCCGCCACTTCCGGGTGCGGCTCCGACCACGTGATCGTGATGTCGATGTCGCCCGTCACCTGCTTCAGGTCGAGCGTCGACGAGCTGCGGCTGTACGGATAGCAGTCGCAGCCGACCGGCTGGTAGCGGCGCGCGCCTTCGAGCGACGCGAGCACTTCGGCGCTGCGCCCCCAGTTCGACGGGCCGGCGCACTTCAGGTGCGAGATCACGACCGGCACGCGCGCATGGCGGCCGACCTGGTAGGCCTCTTCCATCGCGTCGAGGATCGCGTCGAACTCGGTCCGCATGTGCGTCGTATACAGCGCGCCGGCGTTCGCGAGCGGCTCGGCGAGCGCCATCACCTCTTCGGTCGGCGCCGCGAACGCGGAGCCATACGCGAGGCCCGACGACAGGCCGAGCGCGCCGTTCGCGAGCGCCTCCTCGAGCTGTGCGCGCATCCCGGCGATCTCGCCGTCGGTCGCTGCGCGGTCGAGGCGGTCCATCTGGTTGTTGCGCAGCGCCGTATGGCCGACGAGCGCCGCGACGTTCACGGCCGGACGCGCGTCGTTCACGGCCGCGACGTAATCGGCGAAGGTCGGGTACTGGAACGCGCCGCGCTCGCCGAGCAGGTTCATCGGGTCGGGCGGATCGCCCGCGAGCGTCACCGGCGATGCGCTGATCCCGCAGTTGCCGACGATCACGGTCGTCACGCCCTGCGAGATCTTCGGCACCATCTGCGGCGCGCGGATCACGTGGGTATCGTCGTGCGTGTGCACGTCGACGAAGCCCGGCGCGAGCGCGCGCCCGTTCGCATCGACGACGTTCTCGGCAAGCCAGTTCGACAGGTTGCCGATCGCCGCGATCACGCCGTTGCGGATCGCGACGTCGCGCGTGACGGGCGGCGCGCCGGTACCGTCGTAAAGCTGCGCGCCGACGATCAGGGTATCGGCGGCTTCGGGATGCGAATGCATGGTCAGTCTCCTACCGGTTGACGGTCTCCGCCGCCGCGATGCGCATCGAGCGCGTGCTTGATGCGGCGCAGCGATTCTCGGCCCGCATCGCCGAGCCGCAATGCGACTCCGGTCACGAGCACGTCGATCGCCATCATCATCGCGTAGCGCGACGTCGACGGCTTGTAAATGAAATCGGTTTCGAACGCGACGACCGGGATCAGGTGGTCGGCCAGCTTCGCGAGCGGCGAGGCCGGCGCGGTGATCGCGATCAGCTTCGCGCCGTAGCGCTTCGCGAGCCGGCAGCTCTCGAGCAGCTCGGGCACGCGCCCGCTCACCGACAGCGCGACGACGACGGCGTCGCGCGACAGCGTCGCGGCCACCATGCGCTGCAGCACGCTGTCCTGGTAGCTCGCGACCGGCCGGCCGAAGCGCACGAGCCGGAAGCGCAGCTCGTCGGCAAGCGCGGTCGAGCCGCCGCCCTGCCCGTACACGTAGATCATCTTCGCGCCGGCGAGCAGGTCGGCCGCCGCGTCGAACGATGTGTTGCGCAGCAGCTGGTGGTTGTGCGCGAGCGCCAGGCGGATCTCGTCGTAGACCATCGACGCGGGGCTCGCATCCTGCGCGGGCGTATCGTCGGTGGGCACGAGAAAGCGCTGGCCGACCGCCGCCGCCTGCGCGACCAGCACCTTCAGTTCGCGCACGTCGCGGCAGCCGACGGCTTTCGCGAAACGCGTGACCGTCGCGACGCTGACCTCCGCGTCGCGCGCGAGCGCCCCGATGCTCGCATGCGCGGCGCGCGCCAGATCCGCGAGGATGAACGCGGCGACCTTGCGCTCGGCTTCGCGCAACTCGGGCGCGCATTCGGCGATCCGCGCGACGATGTCGAGGACCGGCGCGACCGCCGGAGCCGGATGGGGCTCGGTCGCGAGCGGAACGGTCGGAGTGGCGGACGTATTCATCTGTCGAAAAGGATGCGAAGCCTGATGTTACTAAATAACATCACCGCGCAGATGCTACTTTCTGTACCATCTGCGTGTCAACTTCAGTGCAATGCATAGTGATGATGGAGCGGGATGACATGAAAGTTACAAACTATCAGGAAGCGACGATCGACCCGTTCGGCAAGGGCCTCGGCAATCTGCCGAGCGCGAGCGTGCCGCTCGGCGAGGCAGGCCGGCTCGAGTGGAACCTGCTCGCGGAAGACGTCAGCCTGCCGGCCGCCGTGCTTTACGAGGACCGCATCGAACACAACCTGAACTGGATGCAGGAATTCGTCCGGAAGTACGGCGTGAAGTTCGCACCGCACGGCAAGACGACGATGGCGCCGCAACTGTTCCGCCGCCAGCTCGACGCCGGCGCCTGGGGCATCACGCTCGCCACCGCGCACCAGGCGCAGGCCGCGTATCACGGCGGCGTGCGGCGCGTGCTGCTCGCGAACCAGCTGGTCGGCCGCCAGAACATGACGATCATCGCCGGGCTGCTGTCCGATCCCGACTTCGAGTTCTTCTGTCTCGTCGATTCCGCCGACAGCGTCGACCAGCTCGGCCGCTTCTTCGGCGCCGCGAAGAAATCGCTGAACGTGCTGCTCGAGCTCGGCGTGCCGGGCGGCCGCGCGGGCGTGCGCGACGCCGCGCAGCGCGAGGCCGTGCTGGCCGCGATCGCGCGCTATCCGGACACGCTGAAGCTGGCCGGCATCGAACTCTACGAAGGCGTGCTGAAGGAGGAAGGCGAGATCCGCGCGTTCCTGCAGGAAGCCGTCGCGCTCACGCGCGAGCTGGCCGACGCGGGCCGCTTCGCGCGCACGCCGGCGATCCTGTCCGGCGCCGGCTCGGCGTGGTACGACGTGGTGGCCGAGGAATTCCGGAAGGCCTCCGACGCCGGCTTCGCGGAAGTCGTGCTGCGGCCGGGCTGCTATCTCACGCACGACGTCGGCATCTACAAGAAGGCGCAGACCGACGTGTTCGCGCGCAACCCGATCGCGCGCACGATGGGCGAAGGGCTGCTGCCCGCGCTGCAGCTGTGGGCGTACGTGCAGTCGGTGCCGGAAGCCGATCGTGCGATCGTGGCGCTCGGCAAGCGCGACGCGGCGTTCGACGCGGGGCTGCCCGAGCCGGCACGCCACTTCCGTCCGGGCCGCGACGATGCGCCGCGCGACGTCGCCGCGAGCGAAGGCTGGGCCGTCACCGGGATGATGGACCAGCACGCCTACCTGCAGATTCCGCCGGGCGCGGACGTGAAGGTCGGCGACATGGTCGCGTTCGACATCTCGCACCCGTGCCTGACGTTCGACAAGTGGCGCCAGCTGCTCGTGCTCGACCCGCAGTTCCGCGTGACGGAAGTCGTCGAAACGTTCTTCTGACGCACGCCGCGCCCACCGCCCCGCCGCTCGCGCGGGGCGACCGTCACGCACGCTTCAAGCGCCCGGAGTACACTGCGCTTTCGTCCTCGGGGCCCCTCGCGGCCGTTGCGCACGGCGCGAACGGGCCTTCAACGCTGCTTCACTGGAGAAAGCCATGGCCGCGAAGAAGATCCTGTTCCTGACCGGCGATTTCGCCGAAGACTACGAAACGATGGTGCCGTTCCAGGCGCTGCAGGCCGTCGGCCATCACGTCGATGCAGTCTGCCCGGGCAAGCGCGCGGGCGACAAGATCAAGACCGCGATCCACGATTTCGAGGGCGACCAGACCTACACCGAAAAGCCCGGCCACCAGTTCACGCTGAATGCGGCGTTCGACGACGTCGACGCATCGCGCTACGACGCGCTCGCCATCGCGGGCGGCCGCGCCCCCGAATACCTGCGACTCGATCCGAAGGTGATCTCGCTCGTGCGCGAGTTCGCCGAAGCCGGCAAGCCGATCGCCGCGATCTGCCACGCGGCGCAATTGCTCGCGGCCGCCGACGTGATCCGCGGCAAGCGCATCTCGGCCTACCCGGCCTGCGCGCCCGAAGTGAAGCTCGCGGGCGGCGAATATGCGGACATCCCGGTCGACGCGGCCGTGACAGACGCGCCGTTCGTCACCGCGCCCGCGTGGCCCGCGCATCCGGCCTGGCTCGCGCAGTTCCTCACGCTGCTGGGAACGCGCATCGAACTGTAAATCCGCGGGAAACCGATACGGGACGATACGGAGCAGGCGGCGGCGCCGACGCGCCGCGCGTCAGCGCGCGACCGGCTTCGAAGCGACGTCCGAGATCCGCGTTTCCAGCATCGCCAGCGCGCCCGACAACGCATTCAGCACGTCGTCCGGCAGTTGCGCCATCGTCTGTTCGAGAAACGCCTTGCGGCGCGGCAGGCACGCGTCGAATGCGACGCGGCCTTCGTCCGTCAGCGTCACGTTGGTCACGCGGTTGTCACGCGCGTCCGATTCGCGCTCGATCCAGCCGAGCGCGTCGAGCGACTTCAATTGGCGCGTGAGCGCGCCCGGATCGATGCGTAGCACTTCGACGAGCTTCTTCTGCGACGAATGCCCGCCCATCGTGTGCAGCGCGACCATGATGCGCCAGCGCGGCATCGGCTGCCCGACGTGCGCCTCGAAGGCGGTCATGAACGCGCGATACGTGCGTCCGAATTGCTGCAAGATCGCGACGCGGTCCTGTTCTTCCATGCGCTGAATTCGTTTCCGGTGAGTCGTTGAGTTGCCCGATCGGTCAGTCGGCCGCGACATGCGGTTCGATCTTGCGCCGCAGCGTGATCGGCGGCACACGGCGACACTGCCACACCGACACCACGGCGACGACGGCCGCCATCGCGACGCCCAGGTGAATCGCACCGACGAGCGATTCGCGGGCCGCTTCCAGCAGCAGCGCGCCATTATGCCCGGCACGCGTGAGCGCCTCGACGAGACCGCCCTGCGCCGCACGGTCGATCAGGATCTGCGGATCGGCAAGCTGCGCGTGCCACTGCATCGCGTGATCGGCCGTGAGCGCACTGCGCACGCCGCCCGAGTACATCTGGTTGACGAGCGTGCCGGTCAGCGCCGTGCCGATCATCCCGCCGACCATCCGCAGCGACTGCAGCAGCGCCGTCGCGATGCCGAGGTGCTCGCGGCCGGCCGCCTGCTGCGCGAACACGGTGAGGTTCGGCAGCACGAAGCCGAGCCCGATGCCGCCCGCGACCATCAGCACCATCAGCATCCAGGCGGGTGTCGTGTGCGTCGACACGACGATGCCCGCGCACGCGATCGCGAACAGCACGAAGCCGACGTGCAGCATCGCATTCGGATTGCGGATCCGCGTGACCACACGGCCGTTCATGATGCTGCCGATCGTAATGAACACGACGAGCGGCGTGATCACGAGCCCCGCCTCCTTCGGCGACATGCCGAAGCCGCCCTGGAACAGCAGCGGCGCGTAGAACAGCAGCGAGAACATCGAGAAGCCGGCGAGGATCGCGAGCACGAACAGCGCCGACAGCGCGCGGTTGCCGAACATGTCGAACGGCAGAATCGGCTGCGCGCAGCGCTTCTCCCAGTGCCACAGGCCGATGCCGGCCGCGACCGCGATGACGAGCAGCAGCGACGCCCAGCTCGCGACACCGTACTTCGGCAGCCATTCGACGAAGAGTTGCAGCGCGCCGAGCGCCAGCGCGATCAGCAGCGCGCCCGGCCAGTCGAGCCGCATCTTGCGATCGTGCTCGACGTGGCGCAGGTGCGGCAGGTAGCGCCACACGAACAGCAGCGACAGCAGGCCGACCGGCAGGTTGACGTAGAACACCGAGCGCCAGCCGAACGACTGGGTCAGCACGCCGCCGAGCGACGGGCCGACCGCGTTCGCGATGCCGAACGCGGAGCTCATCAGCACCTGCCAGCGCAGCCGCACGACGGAATCGGGAAAGAGGTCGGGAATGCACGCGAACGCGGTGCCGACCAGCATCCCGCCGCCGATCCCCTGCAGCCCGCGCGCGAGCACGAGGGACAGCATGTCGTTGGCCATCCCGCATAGCACCGATGCACCGGTAAACACGATGATCGACACGATCACGAACGGCTTGCGGCCGTAATAGTCGCCGAGCCGGCCGAAGATCGGCACCGTGATCACGGAACTGAGCAGGTACGAGGTCGCGACCCACGCGTACAGGTCGAACCCCCGGAGCTCGGCGACGATGGTCGGCAGCGCGGTGCCGACGACCGTCTGGTCGAGCGCGACGAGCATGGTGACGAAAGAGATCCCGATCATCGCCAGCAGCGATTCGCGGAAGGGCAGGACTTGCCCGGTCGAATGGTGAGCGGCAGTATGGACGGCCATTTTTTGTTGATGCAACTTTTGACGTGTCAAACAATTTCAAAATTGTAGCATGGCGGAGTAATCTAGGCCGGCGACGGTCAATGCCAAGGAGAAAGATGGAACCGATTTCAATCACGCCCGCGACTGCGCTGTCGCAGGAGGATCGGGACGCGCTGCGGCGTGCGAAGCAGGTACTGGAAAGCCCGTCGCTGACGATGAAGCTGACGGGCATACTGGGCGCGCCGGTCGAGAAGATGATCGCGAAGCTGCCGGATTTCGCGACCGGCAAGATCAACGATGCGACGCAGCTCGCGCTGCGCAAGTGCCTGAACATCGCGCTGCGCACGCTCGGCAAGCCGTCGGCGCCGGACGCCGAGCCCGAGAAACCCAGCAACCTGCTGCACAAGCTCGCGGTCGCGACGACCGGTGCGGCGGGCGGCGCGTTCGGCTTTCTCGCGCTGCCGGTCGAACTGCCGATAACGACCACGCTGATCTTCCGCTCGGTGTGCGACATCGCGCGCAGCGAGGGGGAAGACTTGACGTCGGTCGATACGCAGCTGCAATGCCTGGCCGTGCTCGGGATGGGCGGCAACCCGGACAAGCAGGAAGAGGACGCCGATCTCGGCTATTTCGTGCTGCGCGGCGCGCTTGCGCAGGCGATCTCGAAGGCGTCGTCCGACATCACGACGAAGGGTATCGCCGCGCACAGCTCGGCGGCCGTGTTCAAGCTCGTGCAGACGGTGGCGTCGCGCTTCTCGGTGCAGGTGACCGAGCAGATGGCCGCGAAGTCGATTCCGGCGATCGGGGCCGTGCTCGGTGCGACCGTCAACACGCTGTTCATCGACCACTTCCAGCAGATGGCGCACGGCCACTTCACCGTGCGACGGCTCGAGCGCCGGTACGGCCCGGCGGCCGTCAAAGCCGCCTATCAGGCAATCGACGCCTCGCCGGCGCGCTGAACCGCGCGTTCGACCGCAACGCGGCGCAGGAATACGGCCGCGCGGTCGAGCGCGTCGCGCGCTTCGGGCACCATCGGTGCATACAGCTGCCATACGTGCGGCATGTCCGGCCACACCTCGATCTCCACCGCCACACCGGCCGCCCTCGCCTTCTCGGCCACGCGACGCGAATCGTCGAGCAGCACCTCCGTGCTGCCGACCTGGATGTACAGCGGCGGCAGGCCCGCGAAATCCGCATAAAGCGGCGATGCATACGGATTCGTCGCCGGCTCGTCGCCGAGATACAGCTTCGCGGCCTTCGGCAGCGCCGCGCCGGCGAACATCGGGTCGGCGCCGTCGTTGGTGCGCAGCGTCGCGCCGGTGGCCGCGAGATCGGTCCACGGCGAGAACAGGATCGCGCCGGCCGGCAGCGGCTCGCCGCGATCGCGCAGCGCGACGAGCGTCGCGAGTGCGAGGCCGCCGCCCGCCGAATCGCCGCCGAGCACGATCGATTCGGGCGGCGTGCCGAGCGCCAGCAATTGGCGGTACGCAGCCAGCGCATCGTCGAGCGCGGCCGGGAAACGGTTTTCGGGCGCGAGCCGGTAGTCGAGCGAGAACGAGCGCACGCCCGCGCGCTTCGTCAGGCCGAAGACGAGCGGCCGGTGGGTTCTCGTCGAGCAGAAGTAATAGCCGCCGCCATGGAAGTACAGCAGCGTTCGGCCGGACTCGCGCGCCGCGCCCGCGTCGGCGCGCTCGAGCCATTCGCCGCGCAGCGGTGCGTCTCCCGCGCCGTAGCACTGGCGCAGCCGATAGCCCGACGGCGCACGGCGCGGCACGATCATCCGCAGGTCGGTAAAGCGCCGCGCGCGGGCGGGATCGAGCACCTCGCGCGTGGTCTCGGGACGGAACTGCCAGCGCAGCAGCCAGCAGGCGAACTTGCTTTGCCAACTCATCGGGCGCACTCCGGGATCACAGTGTGACGATGGTACGTGCAATCATTCCCGCGCCGCTCGACAGGTGCCTCTATATCAGACGCCGTCGCTCAGTTCGCGGGCATCACCTGGCCGCGGATCTCGCCCGCCGGGTGCTCCTTCGTATGGACGTTGAAGTACCACTTGCCGCCCATCAGGTCGGTGACCTGCGCGTCGGTCAGCTCCTTCTCCCCCTTGATCGGGCTCGCCAGGTCGTCCTTCGGAATCGGCACCTGCACGGCCGCGTTCTGGCCGACCGGCGCGGGCCCATGGAAATGCGCGGCGGTGGCCGGCCCCGTCAGGTGTTCGTATGTCACCGTCCATTGCAGCATGTGCGTGGCCGTGTCGTAGGTGGCGTCGACAGCGCCCGAGCCCTTGGTCGCCGTCGGCGGCACTTCGCTCGACGGCTGCAGATTGGCGGACAGGCGCACCGTTTCGGCAGCGGCGCCGCCGGCGACCAGCACGCCCGCGAGTAACGCGACCTGGAGCAAACGCAGCTTGAGCATGGACTCTCCTTGTACGACGTTGTGCGCCGCCCGAACGGGGGCGCCATCCGTGATGGTAGTCGATCGCGGCCGATCCGGCAGGCCGTCGAACGGTCCTGCGGCGACACACGGCGCGCGGCCCGTCAGTCTGCGCCGGCGTGGAATGGACCTTTGCAGCCGGACGACTGAATCCGCGCGCGGCCTTTCGCTACACTTCGTCTCACAGTTGCTTGTTTCCTTCGTCCGAAGGAGTCTGCGAGTATTCACGCGGCCACCCGGCCGCGTTTTTTTTTGCATCGTCCGTCGCCCCGGCAAGCCTGCCCGCACACACCCTCGATCCGGATTTCCATTCCGGACAATACAAAGGATGCCGAATCGAATATCCGCTTGCGTGAACGTCGGCGGCGGCATCATTCCCGGGACGCAAACGATCCCGGGAATCGTTGCACTTCGATGACACAACCGGACTGTCGTGACAGTCACGACACGTAACCGGACGTTGTGCAAACATCCATCGACAGACCGCCGCGCTCACGAGAGAATAATCGGGTGCCATCGTGACTGGACCAAAAAAATCATGCCGACCTGTCACCCGAACCGCCCCTCCCGCATCCGGCCGATGCTGGCGGGCCTCTGCTCGATCGCCGCCCTTTACGCCGCACCGGTCCGCGCCCAGGAATTCTCGCTGCTCGCCGGCCCGCTCTGGGGCGGCGGCGATCGCACCTATGCCTGGGCGATGGACTATCAGGAAGGGTTGGGACGGTACGCCGCGGTCGGCTTTACCTGGTATAACGAGGGCCACATCCCGAACCATCATCGCGACGGCCAGTCGGTTCAGTTCTGGGGGCGCCTGCCGCTCGAGAACCGCCGCTTCGTGCTGTCGGCCGGCGTAGGCCCCTATCGTTACTTCGACACGGTGCCGGCGGTCGAGGGCCGCGGCTATTCGGATTCGCACGGCTGGGGCGTGCTGATGAGCGTGCGCGCCGCGTACTACACGTCGCATCGCTGGATCGCGCAGTTGCAGGTGAATCGCTCGCAGGTCTTCACCGGGCCCAATACGACCTCGGTAATGTTCGGCATCGGCTACCAGCTCGATGCGCCCGATACGCCGGGCCCACGCGACACGCCGCTCGCGCGCACCGGCAAGGTCACGAACAACGAAATCACCGCGATGCTCGGCGAGACGATCCTCAACAGCCGCTCGTCGCCGTCGGCGCTCGGCGGCAGCCTCGAGTACCGGCGCGGCCTGACGCGCAGCATCGACTGGACCGCAACCTGGATGTACGAGGGCTCGAAACAGTCGATCCGCCGCAACGGGATCGCGTCCGAGCTGTGGCTCACGCGCGCGTTCCTGGACGACAAGGTCACGCTGGCGGCCGGTGCAGGCGCCTATTTCACGGTCGACCAGCGCAACCGGCGCGACCAGCCCGGGCCCGGCAACGGACGGTTCTCGGGCATCGTGTCGATCTCGGCCAGCTACCGCATTTCCGATCACTGGCTCACGCGCATCACGTGGAATCGCGTGGTCACACACTACAACCGCGATACCGACGTGATCCAGGCCGGCCTCGGCTACCGCTTCTAGCGGCGGCGCGGCCGCCCCACGTCACGCGCGGTAGCCGGGATCGATGCGATCGACGATGCGCTGCAGTGCGTCGAACGCGTCCTGTCCCGCGCCATGCCTCGGATCGAAATTCAGCGAATCGCGCACGCACGCCTCGAGCACGGGCGGCGCGATCGGCAGCGCATCGCCGATCGCATGCGTGGCGACCTGCACCTCGCACGCACGGTTGAGCAGCCACATCAGCGAGAAGGTCTGCGCGAGCGTCGCGCCAATTGTGACCGGCCCGTGGTTGCGCAACAGCAGCACGGGCCGGCCGCCCGCGCTCTCGACGATGCGCCGCCCCTCCTCCAGATGCACGGTAATGCCCTCGAAGTCGTGATACGCGACCTTTCCGTACAACTGCGCCGAATAGAAATTCGAGAACGACAGCCCGTCGCGTGAACAGCACACGGCCATCGCGGGCGTCGTGTGCACGTGCATCACGCAGTGCGCGTCGGGCAACGCCGCATGGATCGCGCCGTGGAACGTGAAACCGGCCGGATTGACCGGCCAGTCGGAATGGCCGACCACGTTGCCGTCGATGTCGATCTTCACGAGGTTCGACGCGCACACCTCGCTGTAATGGAGCCCGAACGGGTTGATCAGGAAATGCCCGTCCTCGCCCGGCACGCGCAGCGAGATATGGTTGTAGATCAGCTCGGTCCAGCCGAGATGATCGAAGATCCGGTAGGCCGCCGCGAGCTGCACACGCGCCTGCCATTCGGCTTCGGAGAAACGGGCAGGACGCGTGAACGGCTGGTTCGGTACACGTTGCATGGGGGAACTCCGGTTGCGGGTATGCGCGCCGCGCGTGGCGCTGCCGCCAGGCGGCAGCGTCGCACACGCCTTGATGGTTGCGCACACAACCATATCACCTTCCCTCCGCACCGGACACGCGGGTTTAGCCGGAGCGCGTTCGCTCCCTCAAAGCTGGTCGTCGACCGGCAGCAGCATGAAGACGCCGGTCATCAGGTTGCGCAGCAGTCCCGCGTGCGGATCGACGTGATAGGTAGCGGGCCGGCCGTCGTCGACGCCCGTCCACTCGAGTTCGGGCGCGCCGCCGCCCGCCGGCGCCGCGAGGCTGACGCGATAGCTTTCGTCCGGCTGCGTCGCACGCGCGAAGATCGTCGCGGCCTGCTGCGCGAGCGCCGGGCTGTGGATCACGAGCGCCAGTTCGGTGTTCAGGTGCGCGGACCGCGGATCGAGATTCAGCGAGCCGATCACGAGGATCTTCCGGTCGATCACGTACGCCTTTGCGTGCAGGCTGGCCCGCGAGCGCGATCCGAACAGACGCGGGCGCTGGCGGCCCGGCTGCGCCTTGAACTCGTACAGCTCGACGCCGCGCCGCAGCAACGGCACGCGGTACGGCCCGTAGCCGGCCTGCACGGCGACCGCGTCGGTCGCGGCGAGCGAATTGGTCAGGATCGCGACGCGCACGCCGCGCGCGGCCGCGTCGCCGAGGGTCTTCACGCCCGCATCGTGCGGCACGAAATACGGCGAGAAGGCAAGAAACTCCTGCTGCGCGCCGCGCGTCAGCTCGACGAGCCGCTGCATCGGCGGGCTCACGTACGCGTCGGTCGGCTGCGCGACCTTGTCGGGCGCATCGACCCTGAACTCGGCCGGCGCCCACACGAGCGCCAGCGCGTCGTGCGCGATCTGCTGCGCGAGCGGCGTCGCGTTCAGCGGCTTCGCGTTGTACGGATCGGCGTTCTTGCGCCAGTGCTCGCGCAGTTCGTCGCGCATCGCATCGAGATCCTTCGGATCGAACGACTGGTGATTCAGCTCGCGCAGCGGATAGCTGCTCGCACTCGACCAGTACGCGTCGAAGCTCGCCGAGATGTCGTACGTCACCGGGCCCGCGGCAAGCACGTCGAGATCGCGGAACTGCAGCGTCGGGCTCGCGCTGAAATACTCGTCGCCGAGATTGCGGCCGCCGACGATCGCGATCTGGTTGTCCGCGATCATCGCCTTGTTGTGCATCCGGCGTGTGAAGCTGTCGATGCGCGTGAAGAAGTGGGTCGTGCGCTCGACCATGCCTTTTTGCGACGCGCCGAACGGATTGAACACGCGGATCTCGATGTTCGGGTGCGTGTTCAGCGCGGCCATGACGCGATCGATGTCGCGGAAGTTCAGGTCGTCGACCAGCATCCGCACGCGTACGCCGCGATCGGCGGCGTAGAGCGCCGCGGCAAGCAACAGCTTGCCCGTCGTGTCCTCGGTCGCGATGTAGTACTGCATGTCGAGCGTTTTCGTCGCGGCGCGCGCGAGTGCGATGCGCATCTGCAACGCCTCGGCGCCGTCGGGCAGCAGCCGGAAACCCGACTGGCCCGGGTGTGCTGCCTTGGGCGCGGCGAGCGCATCGCGCAGCGGCGTCGCGGTATCGGGCGGCAACGCGTGCGACACCGGGCGATCGAGCGAGGTGGCGGGCGGATGCGTCGCGCACGCGGCGACGAGCGACAGCAGCACGCCGGCGGCCAGCGCGCGGGCCGCGCGACGGGCGGCGCCCCACGACAGCGCGGCCGGCGCGCGCCGGATCAGAGACGTGAACACGGAAACTTCCTCGACTGGCGGAACACAGGGCCCGCGTGTGCTGCGGCGCGCGGCTGGCGCACGATTCCGGCCGATTCTAGTGGGCGCCCGACGCGCCGGTCAATCGCACGGGCCGCGCAGCCGGCCGACACCGCGCCCGAGATCGGCCCGCCCACGACCGCCTTCCACGCACCGCCCCCCAGCCGCGCCGCAAGCGCCCGCCGGACGGGCCGCGCACCGAAGCGGTCCGACCAATCTCAGGGCTCAGGGTTCGTCGCCGCTGCGCTCGAAATAGCTGCGCACGTAGTCGATATGCGTCTGCATCGCGGTGCGCGCCTCTTCGGGCCGTTGCGCGCAAATGGCCTCGCACACCACCCGGTGCTGCAGCAACAGCAGCTCGGACGCCTGCTCGTCCTGCGTCGTCATCCCCGCGACGTTGATCGAGATGTGCTCGCGCAGCATCCCGATCACGCTCGTGTGCAGGTGCAGGAACATCGTGTTGTGCGACGCGAGCGCGATCGCCTCGTGCAGCTTCGCGTCGGTCGCGGCTTCCACGGCGGCTGCGCCGTTCGCGTGCGCGGTTTCGAGCTCGCGCAGCAGCGCGCGGATCCGGCGCCGGTCGTTCGCGTCGGCGCGCAGCGCGGCGAAATACGCGGTCGCCCCCTCGAGCACGCGCCGGAATTCGAGGATGTCGTCGCGCAGCGCCGGGTGATCGGCCACCAGCTGGCCCCACGGCGACGCGATGCCCGCGCGCAACTGGTCCGTCACGTACACGCCCGCGCCGCGCCGGCTCTGCAGCAACCCGCGCGCGACGAGCCGCTGGGTCGCCTCGCGCACCGTGTTGCGGGCGACGCCGTACTGCTGCGCGAGGACGCGCTCGGCCGGCAGCCGCGCGCCGGCCGGCCAGGTGCCGTCGAGCAGCGCCGTCTCGATCCTGCGCATCACCACTTCGGTCCGGCCCCGTGCCGTCATCGCTGCCATCGTCGTCTCCGCTGCGGAATCCCTGCCGCGCCAATTGGCCCAACCAATTTGAGCTGCGGCGCCGTCGCGGGAATTATGCAGCGAAATCGTCGCCCCGCAAGCCGGGCCGTCGCCTCTGGAGCGAGACATGAACGAAAGGCAATACCCCGCCGCCCTCCCCGCGCACGTCTATCTGTTCGCGACCTGCCTGGTCGACCTGTTCGTCCCCGAAGCCGGGCTCGACGCGGTCCGCCTGCTGGAACGCGAAGGCCTGACCGTCCACTATCCGCGCGGCCAGAGCTGCTGCGGCCAGCCGGCCTACAGCAGCGGCAACCCCGACGAAGCGCGCCGCGTCGCGGCCGCGCAGCTCGACCTGTTCGCCGACGCATGGCCCGTGATCGTACCGTCCGGCTCGTGCGCGGGCATGATCCGGCACCATTGGCCGGCGCTGTTCGCCGACGATCCCGTCAACGGCCCGAAGGCCCGCGCGATCGCGGCGCGTACCTACGAACTCGCCGAATTCCTCGTCCACGTGCTCGACGTGCAACTCGACGCGGCAACCGGGCCCGACGAGCGCGTCGTGTTGCACACGTCGTGCGCGGCGCGGCGCGAGATGGGCACGCGCGGGCACGGCGTCGCGCTCGTCGATGCGCTGCCGGGCGTCACGCGCATCGAGCACGAACGCGAATCCGAATGCTGCGGCTTCGGCGGGACGTTCTCGCTGAAACACCCCGACATCTCCGGTGCGATGGTGCGCGACAAGGTCGCGTCGGCCTGCGCGACGGGGTGCGACCGGCTCGTGTCCGCCGATTGCGGCTGCCTGCTCAACATCGGCCACGCGGCCGAGAAAGCCGGCGCGCCGCTGCCGGTCGAGCATCTCGCCAGTTTCCTGTGGCGGCGCACGGCCGGCGCCGCGTCGTTGCGCGGAGACAAGCAATGAGCGCACGCGCCGCGATTCTCGCGCGCCTGCGCGCAGCCGCCCCGGGCGTCGCGGCGACGGCCGCCGCCGCGCTCGACGGTCGCATCGATACCCACTACGACAGGCGCCGCGCGCCGGCCCAGCCCGATCCGCAGGCGCTCGTCCAGGCGATGCAGGCCGCGCTCACCGCGTCGCACGCGGAGGTCTGGTGCGCGAGCGCCGACACATGGCCCGCGCAGCTCGCGGCACGTCTGGCCGACGCCGGCGTGCACCGCCTGCTGCTCGACCCGGCCCGCACCGAATCCGCCGCGCTCGCCCGCGCGCTGCCCGGCACGGTCGCACCCATTCCGTTCGACCGCCCGATCGAAGCGTGGAAGACGGAACTGTTCGACACGATCGATGCGGGCTTCACCGTCGCCCGCTCGGGCATCGCGGCCACCGGCACCCTCGTGCTCGCGCCCGACGCCGGCACGCCGCGCACCGTGTCGCTGGTGCCGCCGCTGCACGTCGCGCTCGTTCACGCGAACACGCTGCATGCCGACCTGCACGCGGCCGCGCACGCGGAGCGCTGGCATGCCGGCATGCCGACCAACCTCGTGCTGGTGTCGGGACCGTCGAAGACATCCGACATCCAGCAGACGCTCGCCTACGGCGCACACGGCCCGCGCCGCCTGTGGGTCGTGATCGTCACCGGTCCGGCTGCCGATATGGCGGCCACCCACCCGGCCGCCACTGCCTGCGAGGATCTGCCGCGATGAACGATCACACACTGCAATTCGTCGCCCCCGGCGACTTCAAGGCCCGCGCACGCGCCGCGCTCGACGATCCCGCGCTGCGCCGCAGTTTTCGCGGCGCGATGGACTTCCTGCAGGGCAAGCGCGCGACGCAGTTCCCCGACGACGCCGAGTTGCAGCAACTGCGCGATCTCGGCGAAGCCGTGCGGCAGCACGCGCTCGCGCAATTGCCGACGCTGCTCGAGCGGCTGGAGACAAAGCTCACCGAAGCCGGCGTGCACGTGCACTGGGCCGAGACGGCCGGCGACGCCAACGCGATCGTGCTCGGCATCGCGCAGGCGAAGAAGGCGCGCCGCGTGATCAAGGGCAAGTCGATGGCGAGCGAGGAAATCGAGCTGAACCATGCCCTCGCGGAGCATGGCGTCGACTGCATCGAGTCCGACATGGGCGAATTCATCGTGCAGCTCGCGGGCGAGAAGCCTTCGCACATCGTGATGCCGGCGATCCACAAGACGCGCGGCGACATCGCCGAGCTGTTCGAGGAACACATCCCCGGCACGCGCTACACGGAAGACGTCGACGAGCTGATCCAGACCGGCCGGCGCGCACTGCGCCGCGCATTCGCCGAAGCCGAGATCGGCCTTTCGGGCGTGAACTTCGCGGCGGCCGACACGGGCACGCTGTGGCTCGTGGAGAACGAGGGCAACGGCCGCCTGTCGACGACGGTGCCCGACACGCACGTCGCGATCATGGGTATCGAAAAGGTCGTCGAGAAGCTCGAGCACATCGTGCCGCTGTCGAGCCTGCTGACACGCTCCGCCACCGGCCAGGCAATCACGACCTACTTCAACCTGATCACGGGGCCGCGCCGCGACGGCGAACGCGACGGCCCGCGCGAACTGCATCTCGTGCTGCTCGACAACGGCCGCACGCAGGCGTACGCGGACGAGCAGCTGCGCGCGACGCTGCAGTGCATCCGCTGCGGCGCGTGCATGAACCACTGCCCCGTCTACACGCGCATCGGCGGCCACGCGTACGGAACGACCTACCCGGGACCGATCGGCAAGATCATCTCGCCGCACCTGCTCGGCCTCGATGCGACGGCCGACCTGCCGACCGCGTCGACGCTGTGCGGCGCATGCGGCGAGGTGTGCCCGGTACGGATCCCGATCCCGCAACTGCTCGTGCGGCTGCGCACCGAGGCGAACCGCAAGCCCGACGAACCCGTCGCGCATCCGCTGCGCGGTCAGGGCGCGAACTACAACCGCGCGGAAGACCTCGTGTGGCGCTTCTGGTCGGGTGCGTTCGCGCATCCGCGCGCGTACCGCGCGTTCCGCTGGACCGCGACGCGCCTGCGCGCGCTGACGCCCGCGAAACAGATGGGCTGGACGCAACACCGCACGCCGCTCGAACCGGCGCCGCGCAGCCTGTCCGACCTGCTGCGCGCACGCGGCCAGCCCGAATAGCACCCGCTTTACCGACCGTACCCATAGAAATACAGACACAGATGGAGGAGACACCCATGCAGGTTTGGCATCAGATCTACACGCCGCTCGGCAGCCTCGGACTGTCGGCGCTCGTCGCCGCGATCCCGATCATCTTCTTTTTCGTCGCGCTCGCCGTCCTGCGGATGAAGGGCCATGTCGCGGCCGCGATCACGCTGCTGCTGTCGCTCGGCGTCGCGATCCTCGCGTACGGGATGCCCGTGCGGCAGGCGCTCGCGGCCGCCGGCTTCGGCTTCGCGTACGGCCTGTGGCCGATCGCGTGGATCATCGTCGCGGCCGTGTTCCTGTACAAGATCGTCGTGAAGACCGGCCAGTTCGACATCATCCGCGCGTCCGTGCTGTCGATCACCGACGACCAGCGCCTGCAGATGCTGCTGATCGGCTTCTCGTTCGGCGCGTTTCTAGAAGGCGCGGCCGGCTTCGGCGCGCCCGTCGCGATCACGGCCGCGCTGCTCGTCGGCCTCGGTTTCAAGCCGCTGCACGCGGCCGGGCTGTGCCTGATCGCGAACACCGCGCCGGTCGCGTTCGGCGCGATGGGCATCCCGATCATCGTCGCCGGACAGGTGACGGGCATCGATCCGTTCCACATCGGCGCGATGGCCGGCCGCCAGTTGCCGCTGCTGTCGCTCGCGGTGCCGTTCTGGCTCGTGTTCATGATGGACGGGCTGCGCGGCGTGCGCCAGACGTGGCCGGCCGCGCTCGTGGCGGGCGGCAGCTTCGCACTCACCCAGTACTTCACGTCGAACCATATCGGGCCCGAGCTGCCGGACATCACGTCGTCGCTCGTCAGCCTCGTCGCGCTCGCCGCCTTCCTGAAAGTCTGGCAGCCGCGCACCGCCGCGCGGACGGCCGGCGGCATCGTCGCGACGGGCGGCGGCGCGGCGCTGGCAGGATTCGGCGGCGGGAGCCACGGCTCCGGCGCGCACCGGAGCCGCCAGGCGTCGCCGTACACGCTCGCGCAAACCGTGCGCGCATGGTCACCGTTCCTGATCCTGACGGCCGTCGTCACCCTGTGGAGCATCGCGCCGTTCAAGGCGCTGTTCGCCGCGCACGGCGCGCTCGCATCGACCGTGCTGAAGTTCCATGTGGCGGGGCTCGACCAGCTCGTCGTGAAGACCGCGCCGATCGCCGCGACGCCGAAGGCGCTCGACGCCGTGCTGAAGATCGATCTCCTGTCGGCCGTGGGCAGCGCAATCCTCGTGACCGCGCTGATCTCGATGGCGCTGCTGCGGATGAAGCCGCACGACGCGCTCGTTACGTTCGGCGAGACCCTGAAGGAGCTGACGCGCCCGATCCTGTCGATCGGCCTCGTGCTCGCGTTCGCATTCGTCGCGAACTATTCGGGGATGTCGTCGACGCTCGCGCTGATGCTGGCCGCGACCGGCGCCGCGTTTCCGTTCTTCTCGCCGTTCCTCGGCTGGCTCGGCGTGTTCCTGACCGGCTCGGACACGTCGTCGAATGCGCTCTTCTGCTCATTGCAGCAGGCCACGGCCCACCAGCTCGGCATACCCGAGACGCTCGCGGTCGCCGCGAACACGACGGGCGGCGTGACCGCGAAGATGATCTCGCCGCAGTCGATCGCGGTTGCCTGCGCGGCGACGGGCCTCGTCGGCAAGGAATCGGAGCTGTTCCGCTTCACGGTGCGGCACAGCCTGCTGTTCGCGGTCGTCGTCGGAGCGATCACGCTGCTGCAGGCGTATTTGCTGCCGGGAATGGTGCCGTAAAGCGGCGCACCGGCCGGAAAAACAAAACCCCGCGCCTTTTGCCGGCGCGGGGTTTTTCTTTTCGGGTACCGATCGCGGCGCCGGCCGGCGGTCGGCCGCGCGATCAGCTGCCCTTCGCGATGCGATCCTCGATGTGCTGCGCACGGCTCGCCGACGACGGGTGCGAGCTCATCATCGAGCTCTGGCCGCCGTCGAGCTTCGCGAGCTTCTGGAATGCGGTGACGAGGCCTTTCTGGTTCATGCCCTTCTGCTTCATCAGGTCGAACGAGTAGTCGTCGGCCGCGCTTTCCTGCGTCTGCGAGAACTGCGCGTTGATGAACTTCTCGGTGATGTCGCCGAGTTGCGAGCTCGTCAGCGCCGCCACGCCCGGCGATGCCGCGCCGGCCGCGGTACGCGCCGCGCTGACCGCGTAGGCCGTCTGCATCGCCTTCTTCGAGTGCCCCAGCGCCACGTGGCCCATTTCATGGCCGATCACGCCGCGCAGCTCGTCGTCGTTCATCATGTCCATCAGGCCGCTGTACACGCGCACGCAGCCGTTGCCCATCGCCCACGCGTTGACGTCCTTGGTCATGTAGACCTTGTAGTTGATCGTCTGGCCGTTCAGCGTCATGTCGCCGAAGCCCTTCATCACCTTCGTCAGGCGCTTCGAATACGCGCTGTTCGCCGGCGCGATCCTCGATTCGGCGTCGCTGGCCTTGCACGAGTCGTTCGACAGCGCGGCGATGTCGGCATCCGACAGCGTCGCCGCCTTGTACAGGCTCGTCCCTGCCGACGTCAGGCTGTTTGCGTCAAGGCTCTGCACCCCGCCGCATGCGCTCAGCAGAAACGCCATGCCACATGCGGCCGCCGCTTTCTTGAATTGCATTCCGGATCCCTCGATAGTTGTATTTAGGAGCGGCGATTTTGCATAATCCGGCAGAAAATTACCAGATGTTTACATCGCATGACACCTTCATTACACATCGATGTGATACGAGATAACGGAAGAAAGCGGAATTAACAACTGAAGCCCCATCAATTGCGGCAGAGCGCGCCCGCCGATCGGAACGGCAAGCAGGTGGCACGCTCAAGCCGGCGTCGCGCTGCGCTGCGGCGATCGCGTGTCGTCATGCAGCGGGGGAGCGCCTCACGGCCGCGATGGCCTGGCCGTCAACGCACACCCCGCACGCGCGCGAAACGCTTGCCGTATGCGACGAGCCAGCAATCGCGATGATCGAAGTCCCGCAGCAGCCGCGCGCGGCGCCGTTCGAGCCAGTAGAGCGAGATCGCCGTCGTCAGCGCAACGGCCAGTGCCGCGCCGCCGATCGCGAGCCCTATCCAGGTGTCGCCCATGCCTTCTCCGGATTGCGAGACCGCGGCGGTGCGCCCGCGCCGCCGCGGTACTGAAACCAGCGGTACGCGGCCCGTCGTGCGCGCGAGCGCCTTCCGGGCCGCCGCGCGTCAGTGCATGTGCTGACCGCCGTTGATCGCGATGTTGGAGCCCGTCACGAATCCGGCCTCCTCCGAGCACAGATAGGCGACGAGCGCCGCGACTTCCTCGGGCTTGCCGAGCCGGCCCGCCGGAATCTGCGGGAGGATCTTCGTGTCGAGAATGTCCTGCGGGATCGCCGTGACCATCTTCGTCGCGAGGTAGCCCGGCGATACCGTGTTTACCGTCACGCCCTTGCGCGCGATCTCGAGCGCGAGCGACTTCGTGAAGCCGTGCATGCCGGCCTTCGCGGCCGCGTAGTTGGTCTGGCCGACCGATCCCTTCGAGCCGTTCACCGACGAGATGTTGACGATACGGCCCCAGCCGCGCTCGACCATGCCTTCACAGACCGGCTTCGTCATGTTGAACACGGAATCGAGGTTCGTGCGGATCACCGCGTCCCAGTTGACCTTGTCGAGCTTGCGCAGCGTCATGTCGCGCGTGATGCCCGCGTTGTTCACGAGAATGTCGATCGGGCCGACGTCCCGCACGATCTTCTCGACGCATTGCTGGCACGAATCGTGATCGGCCACGTCCACCGGGTACGCATGGAACTCGCGGCCGGCCGCGTGCATCTCGGTCAGCCAGCGATCGGCGCCGGTGTTGTTCGGCGAATACGTGACGACTACCCGGTAGCCCGCGTCGTTCAACCTGATGCTGACCGCTTCGCCGAGGCCGCCCATTCCACCGGTCACAACTGCAATTCGCTTAGTCATCCTGTTTATTACCGACAAAAAAGTAATCGATGAATGCGGGGCGGCGGCGTCGCACATGCTGCCGCCCCACCGCTTCGATGCGCAGCCGCCCGCGTCGCGGGCGCGGCACGCACCGGAACTTCGCGCCTGTTGTTGGTTGCTTGTCGTGCGCGAAAACCGCTTCGCCCGCCGGTGGCGCCGGCAAGCCGGGGCGGTCGAACCCCGTCAGACGCGCTCGACCGCGAGCGCGACCCCCATCCCGCCGCCGATGCACAGCGACGCCAGCCCGCGCTTCGCATCGCGCCTGAC
>NZ_JPGM01000043.1:0-86217 GCF_000731655.1 Burkholderia sp. MSh2
GGGCGGGAGAAGGCGGCGCAGGCGGCGGGGGAGCGGGCGGTGGCGACGCGTTGATGCGCCGCAGGCTGCCCGGAGGCAAATGACCTTCGCGGTGCCGGACGCGCAATGCCCGGAGCAGGTTGGGTACGCCCGGCAACAGAGATATCGCCGATTGACTGCCCGCCGGTGAAGCTCGGCACTGGTTCGTTCCTTGCGGCGGTCGTCGGGTCGCCATTCAGCAATACGGCGCGCGAAACGCCGGGCGCCGACGCCCGGCTTGATGCAAGCGGCGACGGAACGCGGGCGCCGGGCGGCATGACAAGCATCGTGCGCTGACCGGGCGAGGTGGCGAACCGACGCAACGCGTGCCCGCGTACATCCCCGTTTCCCGATCTGCACGACCGCGCGATCGCGGCTCCACGTCGACCAAAGCGCGTTCTCCGGTTCTGTGCAAGAATCCGCGCGACCCGCGTCTCAACCAACAACGACACGCGCGGGCGTCCCTGTCAGGAAACGAGGAGCACACCTTGATTCAACGAATTTCCCGCTTTTTCACGCAGGTGGTCCACCGCGTGCTGCCCGACCCGTTGATTTTCGCAATCCTGCTGACGATCGTCACGTTTGCGCTCGCGTTCGGCCTCACACCGAATACGCCGGTGCAACTCACGACGATGTGGGGTTCGGGCTTCTGGAACCTGCTCGCGTTCTCGATGCAGATGGTGATGATCCTCGTCACCGGCCACGCGCTCGCCAGCTCGCCGCCCGTCAAGCGCATGCTCGTCGCGCTGGCAAGCACCGCGCGCACGCCGGGCCAGGGCGTGATGCTCGTCGCGTTCGTCGGCGCGCTCGCGTGCGCGATCAACTGGGGCTTCGGCCTCGTGCTCGGTGCGATGCTCGCACGCGAGGTGGCGCGCCGCGTGGCCGGCAGCGACTACCGGCTACTCGTCGCGTCCGCGTACATGGGCTTCCTGAGCTGGCACGGCGGGCTGTCGGGTTCGGTCCCGCTCGTCGCGGCCACGAAGGGCAACCCGATGGAGAAGACCATCGGGCTGATTCCCGTGTCGCACACGATCTTCACCGGCTACAACGCGTTCATCACGATCGGGCTGATCGTGATGCTGCCGTTTCTCGCGCGGATGATGATGCCGAAGCCCGGCGACGTCGTCAGCGTCGATCCGGCGCTGCTCGCCGAGCCGCCGAGCGTCGAGCGCACGCTCGGGCCCGACGCGACGTTCGCGGAGCGGCTCGAGGAGAGCCGCGCGCTGTCGGTCCTCGTGGCGGCGCTGTGCACGGCGTTCCTCGTGCTGAAGTTCGTGCAGAAGGGTTTCGCGCTCGACATCGACACGGTGAACCTCGCGTTCCTCGCGGCCGGCATCCTGCTGCACCGCACGCCGATGGCGTATGCGCGCGCGGTGGCCGGCGCGGCGCGCGGCGCGTCGGGGATCATGATCCAGTTCCCGTTCTACGCGGGCATCCAGGCGCTGATGGATCACTCGGGGCTCGCGGGCGTGATCACGAAGTGGTTCGTCGATATCGCGAACGTACATACCTTCCCGCTGCTCGCGTTCCTGAGCTCGGCCGTGATCAATTTCGCGGTGCCGTCGGGCGGCGGTCACTGGGTCGTGCAGGGGCCGTTCGTGATGCCGGCCGCGCAGGCGCTCGGCGCCGATCTCGGCAAGGCCGCGATGGCGATCGCGTACGGCGAGGCGTGGACCAACATGGCGCAGCCGTTCTGGGCGCTGCCCGCGCTCGCGATCGCCGGGCTCGGCGTGCGCGACATCATGGGGTACTGCGTGACGACGCTGCTGTTCTCGGGTGTCGTGTTCGTCGCGGGGATGTATCTGTTCTGATGAAGCGGGGCGCGATGCAGGCGGGCAAGACGCCCGCATCGCGCCGGCGCGAATTACGCCGGTTGTGAATCGTGCGACCGCACGCCGACCTGCTCGTGCCCGTGACGCAAAGCGAGACTCGCGAACGCCGCGACGACCAGCGCGGCCGCGAGCAGCGCCAACCCGTTCTTCGCGTTGCCGGTCGTCGGTCCGAGCGCACCGACGACGGTCGGCCCGACGAAGCCGCCGAGCAACCCGCACGTATTCACGAGCCCGAGCCCGCCGGCCAGCGCGTTGCCGGCGAGCCGCGACGCAGGAAACGTGAACGCGATCGATTGCACGACAAAGAACATCGACGCGGCCACGCATACGCATACGCATACGCAGGCGAGGCCGGCGACCGGCGACGCATGCGCGGCGCCCGCCATCCCCGCCGCCATCACGATCAGCCCCGCGCACGGCATCCGGCGCGAATGATGCGACTCGCGCGCGAAGCGTGGCAGCGTCGCGACGCCGAGCGCGGCGGCGAGCCACGGCAGCGCGGTCAGCAAGCCGACCGCGAACGGAGACACGCGGCCCGACGCGCCGATGATGCCCGGCAGGAAGAAGATCACGGTGTAGATCGTCAGCTGGTGGCAGAAGTACACGAAGATCGCGAGCCAGATCTGCGGATCGCGCAGCGCGGCGCCGAATGCACGGCCGCCGTGCGCGGTGACACCCTCATCCTGTTCGGCGCCGAGCAGCAGGCGCATCACGTAGAACGACGTCTCGCCGCTGACGAACGCCAGTCCGTGTCGCACCCGAACCGGACTTGTCGGAGCGAGACTTCGCGGAAGCCGCAGTAGCGATCGATCGCCGTTGCGCACGGTCTCCCGCCTCGCGAACACTACTCGAGCGTCCGGATCAAGCATGAAGGCCGTATCGGAGCGGCTCCATGCGGAGCTGCCAATGGCGCCTGCCTTCCAGTGCATCCGTGCGCGCCGCTGACCAACACGGCGCGCACCGCAACGATAGCCCGCCCCTCAGTGCGCAGGCTCGTCGTTCAGCGTGCCGAGAAACGCTTCGATATCCTTGATATCCTGCGCCGTCATCGCGGGCGTGTCGCCCTGCTTGCGATCGAACGGCGCATCGGTCACGTCGACGTTCGCGCGATACTTCGGCGGAATATCGTCGTACTCGTCAACCTTGCCGTCCGCGCCGCGCGAATAGAACTTCTGCGGCGAGATGCTGCGCTCGTTGTAGAACGCCATCACCTGGTCGAGCGTGTGGAACACGCCGTTGTGGAAGAACACGTGGCGCGTCGCCGAGTTGCGCAGCGTCGGCGTCAGGAACATCGCGCAATACTGCGTCTGGTCCTTCAGGTCGTCGCGGAACGGCCCGCACACGCCGAGATCGTAGAACGCCGGGTTGTGGTTCTGCGCCAGCGCCCGGTTGCGCGGCGCGCCGAGCGCCTCGTACTGGTAGTCGGTAAACATCGGCGGCAGCCCGTCCTTGCCGGGCTTCGACAGGTGGCAGCCCGCGCAATTCGCCTTGTCCGGATCGTTGAACAGGCGAAGCCCGCGCAGTTCGGCCCGCGACAGACGCGCACGGCCTTCGAGCCAGCGGTCGTACTTGCTGTTGTACGGGTGGAACGACGGGTCCTCGACCTGATACCGCGCGATCGCGAACATCGCCTCCGACACCGCGAGCTGCGGGCTGTCGAACACGCGCGCGCCGAACAGCTGCTCGAGCTGCGCGCGGTGCGACGACTGCGCGAGCTTGCGCGCGACGTCGTCGATGCTCGTGTTCGCCATCTCGACCGGATTCAGCAGCGGGCCGAACGCCTGCTGCTGCAGCGTGTCGGCGCGGCCGTCCCAGAACATCCCGCCCTGCGGCACGAGTTGCGGCGCGGCCGACGTGCCGGCCACCTTCTGCGCCTTGACGACGCCGGCCGCCGACGCGGCCTGCTGCGCAACGGTCGGCGCGGCATCGTTTTCCCCGGCGTCGGGGCCGATGCTGAAGTTCGGCTGGCGGTACAGGTACATCAGCGACGGCGGCGGGCGATATCCCTGCTGCGTCATCGCGAGGCCGCCGGGCTGCACGTCGAGCCCGTTCGGCGGGCCGTACGCGTGATCGGGGCTGTGGCACGACGCGCACGACTGCTTGCCCGACGCGGACAGCGACGGATCGACGAACAGCGCGCGTCCGAGCTGCGCGACCGCCGACAGCGGCTGCGCGGCGGGCCGCTGCAGCACGACCGGATGCGGGTTCGCGCCCGTCCAGTCGGCGACGACGGTGCCGATCGCCGCGGGCACCTGCGCGGGGAACGCGATCGCGAACGCGCCGTAGCCGAGCACGGCGGCGCCGAGCACGCACGCCGCGCGGCGCAGCGGGCGGGAAGGGGCGCGCGGCGCGGGCGTGCCGGAGGTGTCGGGAGACGGAAACGCAGGGCGAGCTGTCATGCTGTCGGTCGGAAATCGGGGCCGCACGAAACGGCGCGTTAAACGGAAACGGCCGGCGCGTGATGCGCCGGCCATGCGGTCATGAAGTACCGGTCAGATCGACGGCGCGGCGCTCAATGCGGTGCCGAGCGTCGGGTCGAGATACAGCGGCGTCGTGTTCGGCTTCGACGTGAAGTCGAACAGCGCGCGCAGGTCGCCCGCCGTCGCATCGAACGAACCGCCGCCGATGCGCTGGCCGCCGAGCCAGTTGTCCTCGATGAAGCGCACCACGGACGACTGGTCGATCATCGTGTGGTCGACGTAGTTCTGCTTCGCATACGGCGAGATCACCATCAGCGGAATGCGCACGCCCGGGCCGCAGCGGCCGTTCACGGTCGAGCCGCTCACGCCGGTGGTGCCGCCCGTGCCGCACTTGCCGTTGCCGCTCACCTGGTCGACCGGATCGGACGAGCCGCGCGTCGGCGGCGTATACACGTGGTCGTACCAGCCGTCCGAGTCGTCATAGGTGACGATCACGGCCGTGTTCTGCCAGTCCGGCTGCTGCTGCAGGAAGTTCACGACCTTCGTCACGAACGCCTGCTCGTCGAGCGGATCCGAATAGCCCGCGTGCCCGTCCTGCGCGGCCGGGGCCTTCAGGTAGCTGACCGACGGGAAGTTGCCGGCCTTCACGGCGGCGAAGAAGTCGTCCGTGTCGTACTGGTGGTTCGCGGGCTCGGCGGTCTTGCCGTCGGTCTGCAGGCTCGAGCCGATCGCAGCGACCGAGCTCGGGCGCGTGTGCTGCGGGTTCGACGTCGACGCGTAGTACTGGAACCAGTTGTGGTGCGGGATGTAGTCGGACGTCGCGGCGTTCACGGCGGTGGCGACCGTGCTGCGGGAGCAGCCCGTCGTGCCGTTGCCGTTCGTCGTCGACAGGTTGAAGCCGCCCATGAAGCCGCCCCACGTGATCTTCGCGCCGTTCAGCAGGTCGCCGATGTTCTTGCCGGACATCATCGCCTGGTCGGTCGTGCTCGAGCACACGTCGTAGCCCGGGTCGACGTCGTTGATCATCGTGTAGCCGCTCTGGCCGTCATTGATGTAGTACGAGCTCTTCGCGAGCGTCGACGGCTGCGCGGACGTCTTGACGATCTGCATCCCGTTGGTCTGGCCCGACACGACGTTCAGCGCGCCCGGCGTCGACGGGCCGTACGACGTCGTGTACATGTTGTCGCTCATCGCGAAGCGCTGCGCGTAGTTCCACAGGGCGGTCACGGTGTTGCCGTCGAAGTAGCCCATCACCTGGCCCTTCGTGCCGAACGCGCCGGCGCCGCCGGACGAGCCCTTGCCGGTGTATTTCGGGAACAGGTCGGCGCCGCCGAGATCTTCTGCCTGCTGCTCGGCCGTGTACGCGTGGTTCTGGTCGGCGGTCGCGGCCTGCGTGCGGTCGAGGCGGAACGGGTTCGCCGCGTCGGTGCCGTTGGCCGTGTTCGTGAAGTTCGGGTTCGCGGTGAGCAGCGTGCCCGTCAGGCCGTTCGGCGTCGGCGTGCCGGCCTTCGCGGTGAAGGCCGGTTCGCCCGACGGGTTCGTCGCGTTCGGGTAGGTGCCGAAGTAGTGGTCGAACGAGATGTTTTCGCCATAGATCACGACGACGTGCTTGATCGGCGTGGTGGTCTGCAGCGCATCCTGCGACGACACGACGGGTGCCGCCGGCGTCGAGGTGGGATCGCTGCCGCCGCAGGCGAACAGTGCCAGCGCCGCGGCAGCGCAGGCGGTGACAAGCAAGGCTTGACGGAACATCGGGAAACTCCGGTTAAGGTCTTCGATGGTGGGGAGCGGCCCCGTCGCCGTGTGGGTTCGGCGCGGAGCTCGCGAGAGAGCAGGCGCATTGAAACAGTTCCATATGAAGATATGGGGACGGAGTGATTTCGCATCGATTGCGCTCCGGTATCGATTTCATTACGGGGTAATACGGCGCGAAAGAGAACGGAAAGGGACGGACCGGATGCCCCGTCCGTGACACATTTCGCGGCCTGCCGGGGTAGCGGCGCGGATCCCGCGCGGGGCGGGCGAAGGCGCGCGGTCGCCCGGTTCGTGCGGGGTGTCGCGCGCCGCTGCTTTTTGACAATCGGATGACATATTCATACGATGAGCGCCTTCCGGCGACGAGGTCACGTTGCCGACCGTCAGGGAGCTTTCAGCGTGCCGATTCCCGTTTTGTTTGCCGTTCTGTGCGCGGCGTTCCTGCACGCGTCATGGAACGCGCTCGTACGCAGCAGCGGCGACCGGCTGCGATCGGCCACCGTGCTGCAGATCGCGATCGGCCTGTTCGCGCTGCTGTTCCTGCCGGCAGCCCCGCCGATCGCGCCCGCGAGCTGGCTCTGCGTGGTCGCGTCGGCCGTGCTCCACGTCGTCTATACGCTGCTGCTCGTGCGCGCGTACGAGCACGGCGACCTGACCGTCGCGTATCCGGTCGCGCGCGGCACCGCGCCGCTGCTCGTCACGCTCGGCGCGGCCGCGTTCGCGGGCGAGCACCTGAATGCCGGCGCGCAATGCGGGCTCGTGCTGATTTGCGCGGGCATCCTGGCGATCGGCCTGGAACGCGGGCGCGGCGCGGGGCACCGGATGGCGCAGGTGCTGCCGACCGCGTTCGCGACCGGCGTGTCGATCGCGGCGTACAGCGTGGTCGATGGGATCGGCGTGCGGGAAAGCGGCAGCACGGTGGGCTATACCGCGTGGATGTTCGTGCTGACCGCCGCGATGATGGCCGCGTACTACCGGCTGCGCGCGGGGCCGCTGCGGCTGACGCGGGACGTCGGCGAAACGGCGAAGGCGGCATGTGGCGGCGTATTCGCGGCGCTCGCGTACGGCATCGTGATCTGGGCGATGGATCGCGCGCCGATGGGGCCGGTGTCGGCGCTGCGCGAGACGAGCGTGGTGTTCGCGGCGCTGATCGCGCGCGTGTATCTCGGCGAACGGCTGACGCCGCGCCGGGCGGCCGGTTGCGTGGTGATCGCCGCGGGGGCGCTGCTGATCAGCGCGTTCGAAGCGGTGCGGTGAACCTGCCTCGGGCCGGGCGGGCGGCCCGCCGCATCATCCTTCCACCGGCATCGCGCTCGTGCATTTGATTTCGTCGAGACAGACGCTCGAATGCACGCCGCTCACGCCCGGAATCCGCATCAGCGTCTCGAGCAGGAACCGCGACAACCCCTTCAGATCGTGCGCGACGACCTTCAGCACGTAGTCGATGTCGCCCGTCACCGAAAAACACTCCTGGATCTGCGCGAGATCGGACACCAGTTTCTGGAACTTCGACAGGTCGCGGATATGCCCGCGCTCCATCGTCACGTGCACGAACGCGGTGACGCCGAAGCCGAGCGTGTCGGGGCAGAGGCGGGTTTCGTAGCGGCGGATCGCGCCGATTTCCTCGAGCCGCCGGTGGCGGCGCAGCGTCTGCGCGGGCGACAGGCCGACGGCCTTCGCCAGATCGAGGTTCGACGCACGGCCGTTCTCCTGCAGGATCGAAAGCAAGTGCCGGTCGATGCGGTCGAGAACCAGGTCAGGCATTTTTGTTTCCTCGTTTGTCTCCTGGATGCAATCTTATCTCATAATGTAGGGTTTGCATGAACGGGTTACGAAACCCGATTTCGCCGTCGCGACGCTAAACTGACGCCGGATTTTCGTGCGCGATCACAGCAATGCGGGCGCGGCGACGGTCGGCGGCCGGTCTGGCGGGCACGCCGACGCGAATCGGGCGCCGCCACACGAAGATTGCAGTCCCCAACCCGGCGGCTCCACGAACGGCCCCGGCACAGCAAAACAGCGCCCGGCACACCGAGGCGCGCCGCACCGCTTCAGGCGGAGGCGGACAAAGTGGAGAAGACATGGTTTCTGGAAACGAGAGCGACGGCCTGAAGCGCGGGCTGAAGAACCGGCACATCCAGCTGATTGCGCTCGGCGGCGCGCTCGGCACGGGGCTGTTCCTCGGCATCGCGCAGACGATCAAGATGGCGGGCCCGTCCGTGCTGCTCGGCTATGCGGTAGCCGGCATCGTTGCGTTCTTCATCATGCGCCAGCTCGGCGAGATGGTGGTCGACGAGCCCGTCGCGGGCTCGTTCAGCTACTTCGCCAACAAGTATTTCGGCCATTTCACGGGCTTCCTGTCCGGCTGGAACTACTGGGTGCTGTACATCCTCGTCAGCATGGCCGAGCTGTCGGCCGTCGGGATCTACGTGCAGTACTGGTGGCCGGGCGTGCCGACCTGGGTCTCGGCGCTGGTGTTCTTCGTCGTCATCAACCTGATCAACCTGACCAGCGTGAAGTCGTACGGCGAGACGGAATTCTGGTTCTCGATCATCAAGGTCGCGGCGATCGTCGGCATGATCGGCTTCGGCGGCTGGCTGCTCGCGAGCGGCCACGCGGGGCCGGAAGCCTCCGTGCGCAACCTGTGGCAGCACGGCGGGTTCTTCCCGAACGGCGTGTCGGGCCTCGTGATGTCGATGGCCGCGATCATGTTCTCGTTCGGCGGGCTCGAGCTCGTCGGCATCACGGCGGCCGAGGCGGACGATCCGAAGCGCAGCATCCCGCGCGCGACCAACCAGGTCATCTACCGCATCCTGATTTTCTACATCGGCGCGCTCGCCGTGCTGCTGTCGCTGTATCCGTGGGAAAAGGTCGTCAGCGGCGGCAGCCCGTTCGTGCTGATCTTCCATGCGCTGAGCAGCAACCTGGTCGCGAACGTGTTGAACGTGGTCGTGCTGACGGCCGCGCTGTCGGTCTACAACAGCGGCGTGTACTGCAACAGCCGGATGCTGTTCGGCCTCGCGCAGCAGGGCAACGCGCCGAAGGTGCTGTGCTCGGTGAACAAGCGCGGCATTCCGCTCGCCGCCCTCGGCGCATCGGCGCTCGCGACCGGCCTGTGCGTGCTGGTGAACTACTTCATGCCGGGCAAGGCGTTCGAGGTGCTCATGGGCCTCGTCGTGTCGGCGCTGATCATCAACTGGGCGATGATCAGCCTGATCCACCTGAAGTTCCGCGCGGCGAAGCGCGCGGCCGGGGAGGAGACTTCCTTCCGCAGTCTGGGCTATCCTTTCACGAATTACCTGTGCCTGGCATTCATGGCCGGCATTCTCGTCGTGATGTACCTGACGCCGGATCTGCGCCTGTCGGTGTACCTGATCCCGGTTTGGCTCGCGGTGCTCGCGATCGGGTATCGCTTCCGTCAGAAGAATGCAGGCTATGCGATGCACGACCGCGCGTCCGCACGCTGACCCAGGGCACGACCGATCATTCTTCCAAACGAGACCGACATAGCCATGTTCGAACACATCGACGCGTACCCGGGCGATCCGATCCTGACGCTCAACGAGAACTTCCAGAAGGATCCGCGCGACCAGAAGGTCAACCTGAGCATCGGCATCTACTTCGACGCCGAAGGCCGGATTCCGGTGATGGGCGCCGTACGCGAGGCCGAAACCGCGCTGCAGCGCGAGAGCGGCGCGAAGCCATACCTGCCGATGGTCGGCCTGGCCGCGTATCGCGACGCGGTGCAGGCGCTCGTGTTCGGCGCGGATCATCCGGCGCGCGCGGCCGGCCGCATCGCCACCCTGCAGACGCTCGGCGGCTCGGGCGCGCTGAAGGTCGGCGCCGATTTCCTGAAGCGCTACTTCCCGGACGCGCAGGTCTGGCTCAGCGATCCGAGCTGGGAAAACCACCGCTTCATCTTCGAGCGCGCCGGCTTCACGGTGAACACGTATCCGTACTACGACGCAGCGACGGGCGGCTTGAAGTTCGACGCGATGCTCGCGGCGATCGACGCGCTGCCGGCGCGCAGCATCGTGCTGCTGCATGCGTGCTGCCATAACCCGACCGGCGTCGACCTCGACGAAGGCCAGTGGGAGAAGCTGATCGACGTGATCGAGGCGCGCGGGCTGCTGCCGTTCGTCGACATGGCGTACCAGGGCTTCGGCGCGGGCCTCGACGCGGACGCGTTCGCGGTGCGCGAGCTGGCCCGCCGCGGCGTGCCGGCGCTGGTCGCGAACTCGTTCTCGAAGAACTTCTCGCTGTACGGCGAGCGCGTGGGCGGCCTGAGCGTCGTCTGCGAGGATGCGGCCGCGGCCGACCGCGTGCTCGGCCAGCTGGCCGGCGCCGTGCGCTCGAACTACAGCAACCCGCAAACCTACGGCGCGAAGGTCGTGGCGGCCGTGCTCGGCACGCCCGCGCTGCGCAAGCAGTGGGAAGAGGAACTGTCGGCGATGTGTCGCCGCATTGCGCGGATGCGCCAGTCGATCCACGACGGCTTGCGCGACCACGTCAGCGGCGAAGCGCTCACGCGCTACGTGAAGCAGCGCGGGATGTTCACGTACACGGGCCTGACCGAATCCCAGGTCGACGCGCTGCGCGAAGTGCACGGGGTGTATATCCTGCGCTCGGGCCGGATGTGCGTGGCGGGCCTGAACGACTCGAACGTCGCCATCGTTGCGGACGCGATCGGCAAGGTGCTGAAGAGCGGGGTCTGAGCGTCGCACGCCCGGGCGCGCCACGTGGCGTGACGAACCGGCTGTCGCCCTTCGGGGTGGCAGCCGGTTTTTCATTGCGCGGCCGCTGTGTACGCCATCCGGCAGACACGGGGGCGGGCGCGGCGGTAGGATCACGGAATCGCACGACGGAAAGGAGCGGCATGGGTATCCGGATCATCCAGCTCGGCACGCCGCGCGCGGCCGGCGAGGGCCTGCGGATCGGGACGGTGCGGCGGCCGCCGCGCGGCGTGCCGAAGGCGGAATTCGCGTCGCGCAACTACTATGATGTATGGTTGCCGACGCTGTCTCCGAGCCCCGAGCTCGTCGCCCGGGCGCATGCCGCCGGGAGCGACGCCGAATGGCGCGCGTTCAAGCGCAGCTTCCGCGCGGAGATGGCGCACGGCGATGCGGCGAAGGTGCTGGACCTGCTGGCGGCGCTGTCGGCGACCACCGCGTTCTCGATCGGCTGCTACTGCGACGACGAGCGCCATTGCCACCGCAGCGTGCTGCGCGAGCTGCTCGCGGAGCGCGGCGCGGCGATCGAGCCCGGCGCGGACTGACGCCGGGCGACGCGCGTCGCCCGGCCGCGACGGCCCGTTGCCGCGCGGCCGTCATGCAGTGCAGCGAACCGGTTGACGTGGGTCAAGCGTGCGGGCGCGCGCACCACTATGCTCTCGTCATGGAGGCATCACGATGATCACGGGCGGACAGATGCAGATCGCCTTCCCGCCGGATCCGGCCGAATATTGCGCACGCGATCTGGTCGTGGCGTTTTCGGCGCTGGTCGACGGGCGTTGCGTACAGTGCGCGGTCACGGCCGAGGCGCTGGAGGATCATTTCGGTGCGCGGTCGCTGCTCGAGCGCGATCTGCTGAGTGCGTTCGATGCGCACCGGCCGGCGATCGAGACGATGGCGCGCCGGATGCTCGAGGAAATCGGCGGCCGGCCGGTGCTGCTGCACAGCGGCCACTTCCGGCTCGAAGACTGATATCGCAGGAGGGGGCATGACACTGCAGGGCAACATTCACGAACGCGACTGGTCCGTCGAGGTGGAGACGCGCCCGTGCGAATCGGGCGAGTTCCGCTGCCGCGTGTCGGTCGAGCACGGCGCCGGCGCCGCGCGCTTTCATCACACGTTCGAGCACAGCCATGCGTATCCGACCGAGCGCGAAGCGATGATCGAAGGGCTGCGGGCGGGCATGACGTGGATCGAGATGAAGGCGTCGCAGACCTTCAACGTATGAACGGTCCCGCGCCTGCGAAGGCGCGGGTGAACGACCGGCCGGGCAGGGATCGAAGCATCCGCGCCGCGCCGGGGGAAACACGTGCCGCCGCATTCCGGTGCGGCGGGCGCAGGCAAGGCGGTCGACGAGCGGGCGGCCCCGTCAGGAGACACGACATGGGCGTGGGCATGCAGATCGCCTGCCTCGGATTCGCGGGTTCCGCCGCGGTCGAAGCCGAAGCCGGCGCGCAGCTGGTGCGGCTCGAACGGTTTCGCGCGCTGATCGGCGGTTGCCACCTCGCGATCGAATTGCGTGCCGCTGCCGATGGCGCACGGCTGTACGACGTGCGGCTCGACCTCGTGATGCACGATGCGGCGCTCGTGCCGCTGCCGCCGTGCGTCGGCGGCGAGGTGGATGATGCGCTGCACCGCGCGTTCGCGCAGGCCGAACGGGCGCTGATCGCGTGGCAGGCGGGCAGTGCAAGGGTGGCGTTGCGCGACGCGGCGGCCGGCGGCGCGGTGCGGTGATGCAACGCGGGCCTGGCCCCCGGGCGGTGGCGTGGCGCGCGTCAGACCCGCGCGAGCGCTTGCGAATCGATGATGCGCACGCGCTTGCCGCGCGTTTCGACCAGTGCGTCGCGATGGAACCGCGAGAACATCCGGCTGACGGTTTCGAGCTTCATCCCGAGATAGCAGCCGATCTCTTCGCGGGTCATCCGCAGGTTGAACTCCGTCGCCGAATAGCCGCGCGCCTCGAAGCGCGACGACAGGTTCAGCAGGAAATGCGCGACGCGCTGTTCGGCCGACATCGTGCCCAGCAACAGCATCTGGCTCGATTCGCGGACGATCTCGCTGCTCAGCATCTGGTAGAGGAAATGCTGCATCGGCTTGATCTCTCGGCAGGCCGCCTCGAGCGCGCCGAACGGGATGATGCACACGACGCTGTCCTCGAGCGCGATCGCATCGCAGCAGTGCTGGCCGCTGCCGATGCCGTCCATCCCGAGCGTCTCGCCGGCGATCTGGAAGCCCGTCACGTGCTCGCGTCCGTCGCGATGCATCATCACCGTCTTGAACGAACCCGCGCGCACCGCGTAGATACTCTGGAACGGATCGTCGATGCGGAACAGCGCGTCGCCCTGGCGCACCTGCCGGGTCGAGCAGATGATCGCGTCGAGGCGGCTGTATTCGGCGGCCGTCAGGTGCGGCGGCAGGCACATCGAGCGCATTGCGCAGATCGAGCAGCGCGCGGCGGGGTGTTTGGCGGCGTCGGCGCGCGTGACCGCGCGAAGCGGAATCGTCGGCCGGGGCACGGCAGGTACGGCAGGTACAGCGGGTACGGTGGCGGCGCAGGCGGTGGCTGTGGACATGAGTCACTCCGGCTCGTCAGGGTTGGTGCGCGTGAGCGTGCACCAGGGATTCGATGACATGGCATGCGGCGTCGAATTCGACGGTCTTGTCGAAGAAGTAGTCGGCTCCGGCCGTCGCGCATGCCTCCCTGAATGCCGGCGCCGAGTGGTTCGTCAGTACGATCGTGACGATGCGCGGCGCCGCCTTCGACAGCGTCCCGATCAGGTCGAGGCCGCTGCCGTCCGCGAGCCGCAGGTCGACGATCACCACGTCCGCGTGGCTGCTGCGGATATGTACCCACGCTTCCTGGCCGTCTTCCGCTTCGCCCACGACGACGACGCCGCGAATCGCGCTGACGAGCAGCGCGATCCGGCGCCGGACGGTGACGGCGTGATCGACGAGAAACACCCTGAGCGCGGCGGGTGACAGGCTGGCATTCATGGCGGCAGTATCGTGTTGCGTCGCCAAAAATGAAATCGGCCGAATTGGAACTTCGTGTAGGCCGCGGCGACGCGTTGTAGGGGAATTCCTACAACGCGTCCGGGAAACCGCCGGCGCGGCCCTGGCGGGCCGATGCCGCGTGCGTGGCCGGAGGGCGGCGGGGCCGGATCAGCCGGCCCGGCGCGCGGCCAGCGCGTCGCGCGCGGCGCGGCACGCGGCCAGATCCCATGCGGCGCAGCCGACGCTCTTGAACAGCAGCGGCCCGCCCGCGGCGAACGTGCCGTCCAGCACGTCGGCGAGCGACGCCACCTGCCGCCAGTCCACCTGCGCGACGATCAGGTCGCCGGCCTCGTGGCGCGCGCCGGCGAGATCGTCGACCACCAGCCGGCTGCCGCGCACCGTGTGCGCGTCGATTTCCGCCGCGTCCGCGGTGAACGCGCCGACGCCGACCACCAGCCGGCCCTCGCGCGCGGCTTCGCGATAGACGGGAGTGCGGCTCGTCGTCAGCGTGACGACCACGTCGATCGCGTCGGGAATCGCGTCCCCCTCGAGCGGCGTGAGCCGCGGCGCATGCGCGCGGTGCGCGGCGCAGAACGCGGCGGCGCTGTCGGCGCGGTTGCCGCGCACGTGAAGGCGCGCATCGGGAAAGATCGCGGCCAGCGCTTCCGCGTGATTGGCCGCCTGCTTGCCGGTGCCGATCAGCAGGATGTCGCGCGGCGCGGCGCCCTGCAGCGCCTGGATGCCGAGCGCGGTGACGGCCGCCGTGCGGCGGCCGGTGACGGTCGGGCCGTCGAGCGCGAAGCGCAGCTCGCCGGTGGTCGCGTCGTACGCGCTCACCTGGCCGACGATCGTCGGCAGCCCGCGCGCGCCGTTGCCCGGACACACGTTCACGAGCTTGTGGGTCGCGAGGTCGCGTGCGCTCGACGGCATCGACAGCATCACGCCGCCGGCCTGCAGCGGCACGACCAGGCGTTCGGGGCTGACGATCTCGCCGGCCGCATAGTCGGCGACGGCCTGCCTGAGCGCGGCGAGCAGCGCCGGGTAATCCAGCAGCGCGGCCGTGTCGGCCGCATCGAAAACGGGAATCGGGGAAGGAGCGGTCATCGTGTACGTCGCATGCATCGGTGAGCGTGGACGACGGGCGCATGCCGCGCCCGCCACGGGGCTGCCGGATACCGTGACACAGGGCAGTGTGGATCGAATCTATACCAGCTGCTGGTGCGCCTGCAAGCCGGAAAATAAAGCGCGCCGCCGATTTTGGTTCTAATATCTGTCCAGAAGGGGCGCCGTAGCCTCGATGCCGGCCCGCTCCGGTATAGTGCGAACCCATTCCCGATTCACGCCCGCGACCGGGCAGGAGCCACACGATGATGTCCGCGCGTCCCGACTCACTCGAAGGCGGTTTCAGGCCGCTGCAGATCTACGAGCAGGTGGCCGAGAAGATCCGCGACGAGATTCGCGCCGGGCGCTACGCGGCCGAGTCGCGGCTGCCGTCCGAGCGCGAGCTCGCGGGGCTGTTCCAGGTCGGCCGGCCGGCCGTGCGCGAGGCGCTGGGCGCGTTGCAGAACGAAGGGCTCGTGTTCACGAAGCGCAATTCGGGGACTTACGTCGTGGCATCGCCGCTCGACGTGCTCGCGCAGCGCGGCGACACGCGCGCCGAGTCCGAAGCCGACTTCAGCCCGACGTCGACGCTCGACGTGCGGCTGATCCTCGAACCCGCGATCGCGCGCCTGGCGGCCGCGCATGGCTGCGCCGACCCCGGCGCCGAACGCTATCTGGCGCAGATGGAGACCATCACCGACGTCGACGATCCGCATCAGCGCGCGCTGTGGAACGAGAGCGACCGGCTGTTCCACCGGCAGCTCGCGCTGATGACCGGCGACGCGCTGATCGTGAAGATCGCGGACGAGGTCGCGAAGACGATGGACCAGCCGCTGTGGAAGCGCCTGAAGGACGACGGCATCTACGACGCGGGCCGGATCCGGCTGTACGTGTCGGAACACCGGCTGATCTACGAGGCGATCGTGTCCGGCGACGCCGATGCGGCGGCGTTCTACGTCGAGCAGCACATCCGCCGCGTGCGGCGCGACATCACGCCCCGGTGACGGCGTCGGCGTCGTTCTGGTCTGAAAAATGACCAGAACGGCAGAATTTATTTTGATATTGCTTGCGCGGTGACCACGCGTGTCCTACATTGGTTTCACACAAAACCAGTCAGGAGACATCATGCGACACCTCGTTACCGTGCTCTCGGTGGCCGTCGCCGCCGGCGCGCTGACTTCCGCGCATGCGCAGGAAGTCGTGATGATCGGTCATTCGGCGCCGCTCACCGGCCCGCAGGCCGCGAACGGCAAGGACAATGAAAACGGCGCGCGCCTCGCCGTGGACGAGCTCAACAAGGCCGGCGTGAAGGTCGCCGGCAAGACCGTCACGTTCAAACTGGTTTCCGAAGACGACCAGGCCGACCCGAAAGCCGGCGTGCAGGTCGCGCAGAACCTGGTCGACAAGGGCGTCGTCGCGGTGCTCGGGCCGTACAACTCGGGCGTCGCGATTCCCGCGTCGCGCGTGTATTCGAATGCCGGCGTGCCGATCCTGCCGGTCGCGTCGAACCCGGCGCTGACGAAACAGGGTTTCAGGAACATCTTCCGGATCGGCGCGAGCGACGAGCAGCTCGGCGGCACGATGGCCACCTTCGCCGCGAAAACGCTGAACGCGAAGACCGCCGCCGTGATCGACGATCGCACCGCATACGGGCAGGGTGTCGCCGAACAGTTCATGAACGTCGCGAAGGCGAACGGGATCAGGATCGTCGACCAGGAATACACGAATTCGTCGGCCACCGATTTCCTCGGCATTCTCACCAAGATCAAGGCCGGCAACCCCGACGTGATCTTCTTCGGCGGCTATGCGGCGCAGGGCGCGCCGATGGCCAAGCAGATGAAGCAGCGCGGGCTGCGCGCGAAGCTGCTCGGCGGCGACGGCATCTGTTCGGCCGACATGGGCAAGGTCGCGGGCGATGCGGCGTCGATCGTCTACTGCGCGCAGGGCGGCGTCGCGCTCGAAAAGACGGCGGCCGGCCGCGAATTCCTGAAGAAATACCACGACACGTATCACACCGATACGCAGGTCTACGGCGTCAACTACTACGACGGCATGAAGCTGCTCGCCGACGCGATGGTCAAGGCCGGCACGACCACCGACAAGGCGAAGCTGGCCGCCCAGCTCGCGAAGTCGGATTACGCGGGCGTCGCGGGCACCTATTCGTTCGACGCGAACGGCGACCTGAAGGGCGCGCCGACGACCGTCTACGTGATCCGCAACGGCCTGCCCGAGCCGTACGCGAAGTAACGTCCCGCCGCCCGTCACCGGACGGCGGCCCGGCCGCCGTCCTTCGCTTCAACGCATCCGATTCGTCATGAAAATTTCCCGATCCCTTTCCACCGTCGAAGTCCATACGGGCGGCGAAGCGTTCCGCATCGTCACGAGCGGGCTGCCGCGCCTGCCCGGCGATACGATCGTCCAGCGCCGCGCGTGGCTCAAGGAGAACGCCGACGAGATTCGCCGCGCGCTGATGTTCGAACCGCGCGGCCACGCCGACATGTACGGCGGCTACCTGACCGAGCCCGTGTCGCCGACGGCCGATTTCGGCGTGATCTTCGTGCACAACGAAGGCTACAGCGACCATTGCGGGCACGGCGTGATCGCGCTGTCGACCGCGGCGGTCGAACTCGGCTGGGTGCAGCGCACGGTACCCGAGACGCGGGTCGGCATCGATGCGCCGTGCGGCTTCATCGAGGCCTTCGTCCGGTGGGACGGCGAGCACGCGGGGCCGGTGCGGTTCGTCAACGTGCCGTCGTTCATCTGGCGGCGCGACGTGTCGGTCGAGACGCCGTCGTTCGGCACCGTGACCGGCGATATCGCGTACGGCGGCGCGTTCTACTTCTATGTCGACGGCGCGCCGTTCGACCTGCCGGTGCGTGAGGCGGCGGTGGAAAGGCTGATCCGTTTCGGCGCGGAGGTGAAGGCCGCCGCGAACGCGAAGTATCCGGTCGTGCATCCGGAGATTCCGGAAATCAACCATATCTACGGCACGATCATCGCGAATGCGCCGCGCCATCCGGGCTCGACCCAAGCGAACTGCTGCGTGTTCGCCGATCGCGAGGTCGACCGCTCGCCGACGGGTTCCGGCACCGGCGGCCGCGTCGCGCAGCTCCATCAGCGCGGGTTGCTCGCGGCCGGCGATACGCTCGTCAACGAATCGATCGTCGGCACGGTCTTCAAGGGCCGCGTGCTGCGCGAGACGATGGTCGGCGACATCCCGGCCGTGATCCCGGAAGTGGAGGGCAGCGCGCATATCTGCGGGTTCGCGAACTGGATCGTCGACGAGCGCGATCCGCTGACCTACGGTTTTCTCGTGCGCTGAGCCCCGGCGCCGTCAGGCCGCCCTCGCGCGGCTTACCGTTGTCGTACCAGGTTTGGCGCGTCGTTCCCGTTGCGGGGCACGCGCCTTTTTTGCGTGCGAGCCGCCGCGCGGCCGCCCGGTGTCGCCGGCGCGGTGCCGCAGCGGGCCGGCAGGCCGCGCGAGTTTGGTACGATGCACCCTTTTCAGCCGAGCTCCACCCGCGTGAATCGCCGAAACGTGTCGTCAGTGCGTGACTTCTGTGCCAGATGGGTCGCGCGCGCCCAACCCGTCGCGGCCGCCGCCGTCGCGAGGGTCAAGCCTCTCGCCGCCGCCGCGTGGCGCCATCTCCGTCATCCGACGCGCCGCGGCGTGCTGCTCGCCGCCGCCGCCGTGCCGGCGCTGTTCGCGGTGTACGTCGTCGTGCTCATCCCGTTCACGCCGGGCATCGGCGACATCCGCAAGGCGCGCGTCGACCAGCCGGCGCAGGTGCTGTCCGCCGACGGCAAGCTGCTGGCCGAATTCAAGCCGTCGAATCGCGAGTGGGTGCCGCTCGGGCAGATCTCGCCGCACATGGTCGACGCGCTGATCGCCACCGAGGATCACCGTTTCTACGAACACCACGGCCTCGACTGGAAGCGCACGGCGTCGGCCGCGCTCCATACGTTTTCGGGCAGCCGCCAGGGCGGCTCGACGATCACCCAGCAGCTCGCGCGCAACCTGTATCCGGACGAGATCGGCCGCGCGCCGACGCTCACGCGCAAGGTCAAGGAGGCGATCACCGCGCTGAAGATCGAGGCCGTCTACAGCAAGGACCAGATCCTCGAGACCTACCTGAACACGGTGCCGTTCCTGTACAACGCGTACGGCGTCGAGATGGCCGCGCGCACCTATTTCGACAAGTCGGCCGACGAGCTCGACGTGCTCGACAGCGCGACGCTCGTCGGGATGCTGAAGGGCAACAGCTACTACAACCCGGTGCTGAATCCCGAGCGCGCGCTGCAGCGCCGCAACACGGTGCTCGGCCAGATGGTGAAGTACGGCAAGCTGTCGCCGGCCCAGTTCGCGCAATTGCAGCGCCGGCCGCTGCGGATCGATTTCGAGCGGCAGAAGGAGCCGCCGGGGCCGGCACCGCATTTCGCGCAGCAGTTGCGCAAATGGCTGATCGCTTGGGCCGACCGCAACGACTACAACATCTATTCGGACGGGCTGATCGTGCGCACGACGATCGACTCGCGGCTGCAGCAGATGGCGACGCAGGCGCTCACGCTGCAGGGCAATCAGCTGCAGGGCATCGCGAACGGCGCATGGAGCGGGCGCGACGGTTGCGGCACCGACAACGAGGTATTCCGCGCCTTCATGCGCGAGTCGCCCGAATACAAGGCCGCGCAGGACGCAGGCAAGGACGATGCGGCGGCGATGAAGCTGCTCGCGGCCGACCGCGGCTTCATGCGCGCGCTGTGCCGGACGAAGACCGACGTGCAGGCCGGCTTCCTCGCGATCGATCCGCGCAACGGGCAGATTCGCGCGTGGGTCGGCAGCCGCGATTTCGCCAGCGAGCCGTTCGATCACGTCGCGCAGGCGCGGCGCCAGCCGGGCTCGACGTTCAAGCCGTTCGTCTATGGCGTTGCCTTCGCGAACGGGATGAAGCCGGACGACACGTTCATCGACCAGCCGGTCGAGATCCCGCTGAAGGGCGGCGAGATCTGGCGCCCGAACGACGACGTGCCGCCGAGCGGCAAGCCGATGACGCTGCGCGACGCGCTCGCGCTGTCGCGCAACCGGATCACCGCGCAGGTGATGGACAAGGTCGGGCCGGCCGCCGTCGCGCGGCTCGCGCGCGACATGGGCGTACGCGAAAGCCCGCTCGAGCGCGTGCCGTCGCTCGCGCTCGGCACGAGCCCGGTCACGCTGAAGGAAATGGTCGCGTCGTACGCGACGATCGCGAACGGCGGGCTGTACGTCGAGCCGCAGATGGTCACGCGCATCGAGAACCGTCAGGGCGAGGTGCTCGCCGAGTACGCGCCGGCGCCGCCCGAGCGCGCGCTCGACGCGGAAACCGACAAGACGCTGCTCGGCGTGATGCGCGATGTCGTGACGCGCGGCACGGGCGGCAGCATCCGCACGCGCTTCGGCATTCGCGGCGACGTGGCCGGCAAGACCGGCACGACGCAGGACAACGCGGACGGCTGGTTCATCCTGATGCAGCCGGGGCTCGTCGCCGGCGCGTGGGTCGGTTTCGACGACGGCCGCGTGACGCTGCGCAGCGATTACTGGGGGCAGGGCGCACACAGCGCGCTGCCGATCGTCGGCGATTTCTTTCAGCGCGCGCAGCGCGCGCGGATCGTCGATACGAAGGCGAAATTCGACACCGAGCCGTCGCCCGGCTGGTTCGCGTCGCTGCGCGAGCGCGTGACGGACCTGTTCGACACCTGGTTCCCGCCCGAGTCGAAGAAGGCGCCCGCGCCGGTCAGGACGCAGCGGGTGGAACGCCAGCCCGACGGCGGCCCGGACGCGGCGTCGGCCGCCTCTGCCGCCTCGGCGCCCGAGGCGGCGTCCGACGGGGTCGTCGAGGAATGGGTGCCGGCGTCCGAGGTGGCCGCATCGGCCGCCGCGCTCGCCACAGGCGCATCGCAACCGCAGCCCGCACCGCCGCCGGCCACGGGCGGCGGCGGGGGCGGCGCAGGCGCCGGCACCGCGCCGGTCGCCCCGTCGTCCATGCCGGCGCAGCCGCCCGCGCAGGCTGCGCCGGACGCGACGGGCGGGTCGCAATAACCCACCCGTTCAGAATTCGCGCGATGCTGCCGTAATCATGTTGTCATGACAGTTCGCGCGGTCGCTCCGCGCCTTACCGATGCGGCTTCCCACCGACTACGTCGCGCTCGCGCGCGACGACCTCTCCGCCGGCGTTCCGCTCGGCTTCGATCTCTACGATGCCGACGGCGCTGCGCTGCTGCCGGCCGGCACGACGCTGCGCGACGACGCGCAGCATGCTTTCCTGTTCGACCATTTCCGGCCGGTGCGCTTGCGCGACGACGCCGAAGCCGGGGCGCACGCATCCGGTGCGATGCCGCGTGTCACGCGCATGGGGCTGTCGGCCGGCGCGGCGATCGGGATTCGCCGCCGGGTCGGCACGGCGCGTGCGCTGCAGCGCTGCCGGCTGATCGGCGTCGCCGCGTCCGGCGCGCTGTTCGTCGAACCGCAGCCGGCGGCCGGACTCGACTTCGCGCGCGGCGACGACATCGAGGCCGTGGCGATCGGCCGTGCCGCCGTGTCGCGGTTCGGCGCGACGGTCGAATCGGTGCAGACGTCGGGTGCCGCGCCGTTCATGATCCTGTCGCCGCCGGGCTTCGTCGACCGGCTGCGCACGCGCGGGGAGCCGCGCGTGCCGGTGCGGATCGCGGCCTGCTACGCGGGCGGCGCGGGCGCGACGGAAGGGATCGGGATGGTGCACGACATCAGCCTGAGCGGGCTGTCGATCGCGGCCGACCGGACGATCGCCGCGACCGGCGAGCCGTTGCGTGTGCTGTTGCCGTACGTGGCGGACGGCCGCATCGAGTCGCTGGCGCTCGACGGCACGGTGCGCGCCACGCACGCGGATCCGGCGGCGCCCGCGCTGACGCTGCATCACGCGGCATTCGGCGAGACCGGCGCCGACGCCCTGGTGCGCCTCAAGGCGCTGCTGTTCGACAGGCTGATGGCGGCGGACAGCGCTCGCGGGCGCTGACGTGCGGCGGCGGGGCGCCGGGTGCCGGATGGCGGCATTCGGTGCGCATGCGCCGATAATCATCTGACGATTCGATCGATTCGACGGCGATTGTATGTAATCCGTCAACAGTGAATTTGCGATTTAAGTATTTACCCTGATAGCCGTGCCTCCTAGACTTTCACTCATGCGCAACGACCTCGAGTCCGAAGCGCCTGACAAAACAATCCTGGAGGTAACGCATCATGAAATCGCTGATCAAGGCAGTTGCACTGGCCGCCCTGGTGGCCGCACCGGTCGTCTCGTTCGCCCAATCGAACCAGCAGCCGCTGACGCGCGCGCAAGTGCGTGCCGAACTCGTCCAGCTCGAAAAGGCCGGCTACAACCCGAACGACTGGATGAACTACCCGGACAACATCCAGGCCGCCCAGGCGAAGATCGCCGCTGCGCAGAACGCCGGCGCGCAAGCCGACACGACGGGCTACGGCGCGAACGCCGCCGCGACGTCGCAGTCGGGCCAGCGCGTGGCCGTGCCGGCCGCAGCCGATCGTACGTCGGTGTACTTCGGCCACTAAGCCGGCCGGCGCCTGTGACGGCGCCCGGTTTGCCGCCCCCCCCGAAACCCGTGCACGGCAGTCGTGCGCGGGTTTTTCTTTTGTACCGGCAGCCATGAACGCGCGGCGGCGCGCCCGCCCGGCTCACCGTGCGGCACCCGCGTGCCGGGCGCGCGTCGCGAGCACGGCCGCGACGCCGCCGAGGATGGCGGACGATGCAAGTGCGAGCCGCCAGGTCGGCTGTTCCGACAGGAACAGCGCCGCGCCGCACGCGGCGACCGGCGGCACGGACAACTGGACGGCCGCGGCGCGCATGGCCGTGAGGTGCGGCAGCGCGGCATACCAGACGACGTAGCCGAGCCCCGACGTCAGCGCGCCGGACAGCACGGCGAGCGCGGCGCCGGCAGGCGTCACGTGCAGGCGGGCGGCAAGCGCGACGCTCAGGGCGAGCGCCAGCGGCGCGGCACGCCGGAAGTTGCCGGCGGTCGCGGCCACCGGATCGGCGGGCTTGCGGCCGCGGATCGAATAGAGGCCCCACGCGACGCCGGCGGCCGTCATCAGCGCGGCGCCTTGCGGCGTCGGCGCCGCGAGCCCCGGCGACACGAGGTACAGCAGCCCGCCGGATGCGACGCCGAAGCCGGCCCAGCCCGCCGGCGCGAACCGTTCGCCGGCGCGCCATCCCGCCGCGAACATCGTCAGTTGCACCGCGCCGAACAGGATCAGCGCGCCGGTGGCGGCACTGACGGTGAGGTACGCGAACGAAAAGCACGCGACATAGGCAAACAGCATCGCCGCCGCCGGCCAGTCCGCGGGCGGGGCAGGCCGGCGCGCCCCCGCCCGCGCCACGATCGCGAGCATCAGCGCACCCGACACGAGGCGCAGGCTGCCGAAGCTGGCCGCGTCGATCCGCCCGGCCTGCAGCGCGAGCCGGCACAGCAGCGAATTCGACGCGAATGCGAGCATCGCGACCGACGTCAGCGCAGCGGCCCGCATGCCGGGCCGCACGTGCGGCGCGCCGGTGGGGACGGGCGGATGCATCGCGGGCCTCACGCGTGGTTCGCGACGATCAGCACGGCCACGCCGAACAGCGCGGTGCCGAGCGGCGCGGTGAGTTGCCGTCCCCACGTGACGTTCTTTTCGACGGCCATCAGCACGGCGAGCGACAGCATCCAGCCGAGACTGCCGGCGCCGACGACGAACATCAGCAGCATCAGCGCCCAGCAGCACCCGACGCAGAAGAGCCCGTGGCTTGCGCCCAGGGCGAACGCGTGCCGCGACGGCGCGCGGCCGCGCCAGCGGCTGATCACGAAACTGAAAGGGGTGCGGCAACGGTCCAGGCAGCGCTCCTTCAGCCCGCTGAACTGGAATGCGCCGGCGAGCGCGAACACGGCCGCGCCGATCAGCCAGCCGCGCCATGCGAGCGCCGGCACATGCGCGACGCCGGTCAGTACCAGCGCATGCAGGCCGTGCGCGACGAGCCCGAATCCGCTCCATACGACGACGTAGCCGGCGCCGACGAGTGCAAGCAGGCGCGTCTGGTCGGGGCGGCTCGCGACGACGCGCGCGAACGCGCCGAACAGCGACAGGGTCGTCGGCAGCATCATCGCGAGGATCATCAACGTCCACGCGGCCGCGTCGAGCACGGCCGGCAGCCATAGCGTCCCGCCCGGCAGCGCGCGGCAGAGCGTGCCGAACGGTTCGGCCCCGCCGCCGTGCTCGAGAAAACGCCCGTAAGGACTGCGCGTCCACGCCCACAGCGTGATCCACGCGAATGCAGCGAGGCTCGCGAGCACGAACGGAAACAGGCGCCGATGCAGCGACGCGGCCATGGCACGGCTCCGTGCGGCGGCGCGTCACGCGTCGAACTGGAACGTGCTCTGCAACGCGTTGTGATTCTTCAGATCGACGTCGATGCCGATCGCCGCGTTCTTCGACCGGTAGACCGGCGCCTTGCCGACGTACACCGGCGCGCCGGGCACCGTCGAGAACACGGTATCGGCCAGCGTCGTCTGCCCGCCGCTCGGGCCCAGGCACGGTTCGAGTTCCGCGTAATAGTCGGTGCCGATCGACAGCGTGCCGCGCGCGCCGACGACGTCGAACCGGATCGGTGCGCGCTCGACCGACACGACGGTGCCGATCAGTTTCGCGAGTTCGGCGATCGGGCCGCCGGCCTGTCCCGTGTACACCTTGAGCAGCGCCTTCTCCTGTTCGTCGGACGCCGTGTCGCTGACGTAGATCGCGGCCGTCCAGTGACCCTGCAGGATATTGCCCGGCACGCGGCACACCGCGGCGATGGTGTTGCCGCCGACGTCGACGCCGTCGACCGTGCCCTTGTCGACATGCCACGCGACGATGGTGTCGCACACGTCGAAATCCGGATCCTCGCCGATCCAGCACGGGCACAGCACGCGGCAATTGCAGACTTCGAGCAGGCGTCCTTCGAGGTGATAGCTCATGATTTCCTCCAGAGAGCGGCAGCGATGGCGCGTGCGCGGGGCTGGGGAAACCGGCTGACGAAAGGTCGGGCCCGCTCGGCGGCGCGAACGCGAAATGCGCTGATGATTGCGCGAAAGCGGAGACGGGATGGGGGCGATAGCGCGGGCCTGAAGCGGCGTATCAGTTTTTCAGTGTAGGTGCATGCGGACGATATGCAAGACCGCGCGCGGCGACGGTGCAGGCTGACAATTACACGGGTGTGCGCTAGCATCGCGGACGGTATTGCCGCGCGCCGAGGGGCGGCCGGGGCGTCAGGCTCCGCCCCGGCTTCCACGATTGCAACGAACGACAAGGAGCTTCCATGCGTGTCTTGACCGGTCTGCTGTGTGCGCTGGCGCTGACGGCGAACGTCGCCCATGCACAGGCGAATTGTGCGGATGCGACGGATCAGGCGACGATGACGGCATGCGCCGATCGCGCATACAGGAAATCCGACGCCGAACTGAACCGCACGTACCAGGCCGTCACCGCGCGCCTGCACGACGCCCGGCCGCTCGCCGACAAGCTCGTGAACGCGCAGCGCGCGTGGATTGCCTACCGAGACGCCGAATGCGGTTTCTCCAGCGCGAATGCCGAAGGCGGCAGCGTATTCCCGATGGTCATGTCGACCTGCCTCGACGATCTGACGAAAGCGCGCACCGAGACGCTGAAGGGCTACCTGTCCTGCGAGGAAGGCGATCTCGCGTGCCCGGTGCCCGCCCGGTAAAACCCGTGCGCCGGCGCGGCCGGCGCGACATGCCGTCCGTTACACGTCGTCCGTTTCGTCGAGCAGCTTGTGCCGCATCGCGTAACGCACCAGCGCCGCTTCGTGCGGCATCTGCATCTTTTCCAGGATCCGCGTCTTGTACGTGCTGACCGTCTTCGCGCTCACGCACAGCGCGTTCGCGATCTCGGTCAGCGTCTGGCCGGCCGCGATCCGACGGAACACGTCGAATTCCCGGTCGGACAGCCGCTGGTGCGGCAGCGTCTCGGCCGGCTCGTTCAGGCTCTGCGCGAACTGTTCGGCCATCGCGAGGCTCACGTATACGCCGCCCGACGCCACCTTCGTGACCGCGCCGACGAGTTCGGCGCTCGCGCTTTCCTTCGTCAGATAGCCGGACGCGCCCGCGCGGAACGCGCGCACCGCGTACTGCTGCTCCGCGTGCATGGTCAGCACGAGGACGCGCAGCGCGGGCTTCTCGTCCTTGATCTGCTTGATCAGTTCGACGCCGTTGCGGCCCGGCATCGACAGGTCGAGCACGAGCACCTGCGCGGGCGTGGCCCGCACGAGCGCGATCGTCGACGGTCCGTCGCAGGCTTCGCCGGCCACCTCGAATCCGGTGGCGTTCTGGAGAATGTGCCGCAGACCGTCGCGCACGAGCGTATGGTCGTCGGCAATGAGCACCTTGATCATGTGATGAGCGTTTCCTGTTGAACGGTGGCGAGCGGGAGCGCGACGGTAATCGAGAAACCGCGCGCGAGCGCAGTGTCGATCGTCACGGTGCCGCCCAGCATGTGCGCGCGTTCGCGAATCCCGATCAGGCCGAACGATTTGTCCTCGTGGGCCGTGCCGCCGGGCATCGAGCCGCGGCCGTTGTCCGCGACCCGCAACACGCAGAAGCCATCCTCGACATCGAGCCGGAGCGCGACGCGCGTGGCGTCCGCATGGCGCGCCACGTTCGTCAGCGCTTCCTGGACGATGCGGAACAGCGTGGTTGCACCCGCGCTGGTGAAGGTGAGGCCGCCCGTTTCGATGTGACGCTCGACATCGATTCCGTAGCGGTTCGTGAAATCGTTCGCGAGCCATTCGATCGCGGGCACGAGGCCGAGATCGTCGAGCATCACGGGCCGCAGGTCGGCCGCGATGCGCCGCACCGACGCGACCGTCGCATCGATCAGCCGGCGCATGCCCCGCAGATGCCCGAGCACGCCCTCGTCGGGCGGAGCGTGGTCGGGCCCGCGCAGTTGCTGCTCGACGACCGACAGATCCATCTTCAGCGCGGTGAGCTGCTGGCCGAGGTCGTCGTGCAGTTCGCGCGCGATCCGGGTCTTTTCCTCTTCGCGCACGTTCTGCAGGTTCGCCGACAGTTCGCGCAATTCCTCGCGCGACTGCTTCAGCGCGTTCTCGGCGCGCAGCCGCTCGGTGATGTCGCGCAGCATCACCGTATAGAGCTTGCCCGATGCATCGCGGATCTGCGAGATCGATGCCTCGATCGGGAACTCGTCGCCGTTCGCGCGCAGCCCGAACAGCACCCGCTGGCGGCCCATCTGCCGCTCGGACACGCCCGTCACGCCGAACTGGTCGACGTGCTTCGCGTGCGCGGCGCGAAAGCGTTCGGGGATGAAGCGTGACAGCGGCGCACCGATCGCCTCCATCGCGGACACGCCGAACACCTGCTCGGCCATCGGATTGAAGATCACGACGGTCTGCTTTTCGTCGATCGTGATGATCGCCTCCATCGACGAACGGATGATGCCCATCATCCTCGCCTCGTTGAGGATGCCGCGGCTGCTCGCACCGGAATCGGCCGCGCCGGACCGGCCGCGCAGCAGCGCATGGACGAGCGCCGCGAACACGAACGACGCGAGCAGCCCCGCCGCGAGCACGGTGCCGGCCGCGCGTTGCGCGCCGGTCGCGCTCGGGCGGCCGTCCGCGGAATAGGCGAGCGTCAGCACGGTGCCGCCGAAATTCAGCTCGTCGGTGCGCCGCATCAGGTCGGGCGATGCGGACGCCTCGTCGGTCGTCGTCTCGACCCCGACGATCGTGCGCCGATCGCCGCCGGCGGTCAGCCACACGTCGATCCCGCGTTCCGCGTCGAGCGCGCGCTCGACCAGGCGCCGCGGGCTCAGCGCCGCGAACAGCATCCCGTCGGCGCCGGCTTCGCGCGTGCCGGACGGTGTGGCGGCCGCGTGCGGCGAGGCGGTCACGGGCAGGAACAGCGTGAGGGTGCGGGCGTCGCGGGACGCGTCGTCGTCGGCCGGATGCACGCCGAGCGCGATGTCGCCGGTCTGCAGCGCGCGCGCCAGCGGCGCCGCATCGGACACGCCGAAGCGGACCACGGGCGAACTCGACGCCGGTGCGCTGCGCGTCGCGGACGCGAGCGTGCCGGCCGGCATCGGCTTCGTGCCGGCGAGGGCGCCGCGCGTCGCGGGCGGCAGCGGCGCGTAGCCGATCTGGCGAACCGGCGAGCGGCCGCTGTCGAGGTCGAGCGACTCAGCATAGCGGCGCCACTGCTCGGGCGTCATGTCCGGGACGAGGCCGAACGCGCCGCGCGCGCCTTCGAGCACGGCGACGCCGGACTGCAGCTCGTGGCGAAGCATCGCCGTCACGTGCGTCGTGCGGCGTTCGAAGCGCGTATGGACGGCGCCTTGCCACTGCTCGCGCACCAGCAGCGCGACGCCGAGCGACAGCGTCGCGCCGGCGCACAGCGCAACGACGCCGGCCGCGAGCGGCTGGCGTAACATGGTCTGGAGGCGCGTGGGCCCTCGGGCGTCACGCGTCGGGGTTCCACTTGCGGTCATTCAATGGCCATTCGGGTGTCGGGGGCCGCCCCACGGCACCGGGGGCGGCGCGGCAAAACCGGGCAAAACTCGCACCGGCTGCACGCAACGTCTATTTTCAAGATGAAATTGTGCGCGTTTTACACGTTTTTTGTAATGGGGTCACCCGAAAATGCGCGAAACGGCGCGCGCAGCGGGCACGCCGGCCGCGCTTGACGCGCATCAACCGGCGCGCCGGCGCGTGGGGCAGACTGTTCGACAGGCTGGCCGGCGCGGTGCCGGACGGCGATCACGGGCCACCGTCGCGCAAGGCGCGACGCGTGCCCGGTCGGAGGAACGGACCATGTACAAGCGGATTTTCGTGGGGCTCGACGGCAGCCCGAGTGCGCGTCTCGCGCTGAACGAGGCGATCCGGATCGCGGCGGCGTCGGGCGGCGAAGTCACCTGCGCATACGTCGTCGAGCATCGGCCGCAGCTCGTCGACGTCGACGCCGGTTTCGCGGGCGAGCGCGACGCCGACGCGGCCGCGACCGATGCCGCGACGCCGGTGCTCGACGATGCAAAGGCGGCGCTCGCGCGGGAGCACGTGCAGGGCACCGTACGCGCGCTCGACGCGTACGGCGAGGAGGTTGCCGCGGTGCTGATGCGCACGGCGGCCGAAGCCGATGCCGACCTGATCGTGATGGGCACGAGCGGGCGGCACGGGCTGCGCCGGCTGCTGCTCGGCAGCGTCGCCGAATCGCTGCTGCGCGCGGCCGACCGGCCCGTGTTGCTGGTGCGGCACGGCGAGCCGGGGGCGCCGGCGGCCGCGTGAAGCGTGCGGCGCGGTGCTGACGCGTGTGCGGCAGAGGGCTGGCGATTGCCGCGCGCATGTGCCGGGTAACGGTCCGACGAAACGGCGGCGCCCATTGCGCATGAGCACATGACCGACGCTTGCGCTGCCGTCGTGTCGGCCGGGTGACAGCCACGCCGGATACGCGCCAAGGGTGCGATGGCAGGCCTGCCGTTGCATCCTGTCACGCAGGTCTGGCAGCATCGGACGGTGTCCGCTTTGTCGCAGTGCGCATGGCCGCGGCGATCGGCGTGTCGGCATCCGGCGGTTCGCAGTCGCCTCCGCGAGGGACGGCGCTGCATGCCGGATGCCCGGTTTCTCCCTTGCCGAAGCTACCCGCCATGCCGATATCCGCCGCCGACCTGATTCGCCGGTTCGACCTGCAGCCGCATCCCGAAGGCGGTTATTTCCGCGAAACCTACCGCTCGACCGATTCGGTCGTGCGTTCGGCCGATGGCGCCCCTCGCGCCGCGTCGACGGCGATCTACTACCTGTTGTGCGACGGCGCGTGTTCGTCGTGGCACCGGAGCCGCTCGGACGAGGTGTGGCATTTCTATGCCGGCGATCCGCTCGAAGTCTGGGTGCTGGACGAGCGCGACGGGCTGACGATCCATCGGCTCGGCAACCCGCTCACGCATCCGGGCAGCGTGTTCCAGGCGACCGTGCGGGCCGGGGGCTGGCTCGGCGCGCGTTGCGCGTCGCCGGAGCACGTCGCGTTCGTCGGCTGCACGGTTGCGCCGGGGTTCGAGTTTGCCGAATTCGATCTGGCGGACGCCGCCGCGCTGGCGGCCGCGTTTCCCGACTACGCGGACCACGTCGCGCAACTCGCGCGACGTCTCCGCGCTTGAGCGCGCAGGCGCTGCGGGGCTGGGCTCGCGACGTGCGCCGACGGCATGTGTTCCGCGCGAGCGCGGCCAAACCCGTTTAGAATGCGCGTGATGCACTCGTCGGCTGCGGACGTGCCGTGGCGGTCGTTGCACAGCCGTACCGACGGCCCCCGTCGCCCGGCCCGCATGTCTTCCAGGAGCGCCGCCGTGTGGCACTTTCCCATCGCTATTCCCTCGTCGCTCGGCCCATGGGCCGTGTTCGCGAGCGTGTTGATCACGCAGCTCGGCGTGCCGGTGCCGGCCGTGCCGATGCTGATCCTCGGCGGCACGATGGCGGCCATGGGGCAGGCGTCATGGGTCAGCATGTTCGCGGCGGCGATCGGCGCGACGATGCTCGCCGATTCGCTGTGGTTCTTCATGGGCCGCACGCGCGGCCGGCGGCTGCTGAACGGCCTCGTGCGCTTCTCGCTGTCGCTCGACACGACGCTGCGTTTCGCGCGTAACGTATTCGAAAGATACGGCGCGCCGCTGCTCGTGCTGTCCAAATTCCTGCCCGGCCTCGGGCTTGTGTCGGCGCCGCTGCTCGGCACGACTGCGATTGGCGTCGGCGTGTTCCTGTTCTGGGATCTGGCCGGCGCGTCGCTGTGGGCCGCGTTCTGGCTGATCGGCGGGGCGGCCATTCACGACCAGATCGTCCAGTTCGTGCTGTGGGTGCGGGCGAGCGGCGGCACGATCCTCGATGCGTTCCTCGCGATTTTCATCACATTCCTGCTGTACCGCTGGGTACGCCGCGTGCAGTTCCGCCGCTATCTCGCCCAGGTGCGCATCTCGCCGCCCCAGCTCGTCGAGATGATGACGTCGGACGAGCCGCCGCTGATCTTCGACGCGCGGCCGAAAGCGATTCGCGAGCGCGAGCCGTACCGGATCGCAGGCGCGGTGCCGGTCGATCTCGATTCGCCGGACCTGCTCGACCCGGAAATGCTGAAACGGCCGATCGTCGTCTATTGCGTGTGCCCGAACGAGGCGACCGCGAAGCGTCTGATCGCGAAGATGCAGCGCAAGAAGATGATCCACAACATCCGCGCGCTGAAGGGCGGGCTCGATGCATGGGAAAAGCATGGCTTCCCGGTCGAACCGCTGCCGAGCGATCTCGATTCGTCGCGGTATTTCGTGCGGCCGGAACATGGCGCGCTCGCGGGTGAATATACGGTGCGGGCGACGTTGTCGAAGTGAGGTTTGGAGGGGCGGTGTCAGGTAGTTGACGGGCCAAGGGTCTGGGCCGGCTCCGGCACCGATCACGCAGTCGGAGCGAGCGTCGCTCAACGAACAAACTGACTGTGCTCACGACGACTATCTTCGGACACACGCCGGGCGGCGATCCGACTCACCAACGCAGTCGCGGCAAGGAAGACGCCAAGCCGACGGGTTGCGAGCCATTCCGATGACACCCTGCGGCACCGAAGGCAGCCGCGGCGCCTGATGCACGCAATATCGTTTCCGGGCACGCGTGGACAAGCGCGATGACGCGATTCGCACTGCTTTACCAGAGGCGTTTCGGCGTCAGAATCGGGGTTTTGACCGGCCTCGCATGCGAATCCGTAGTTTTCTCCAAAGCACGAAAAGGTCTACCGGAAAAGGAGCGCGTCGGTTAAGTCACGCACTGTGCTCTTTCTGCGTGCCTCCGGTCACGCTTCGCGACGACGTCGACGATGTAACTAGCAGAACGACTGCATCGTACTTCCGTGCGAAGACATGAGAACTTGTCTGAGCGCACGTAGCCACGCCTCTGCTTCATAAATCGACCGTCGTCTCGTCAATGTGGCCAATTTATGCTGCGCCGTCTTGTGATAACCTCATCTTTCCCTCATTGCGGCTATATCACTAGTCGGTCGAATCCAGCAATCCAATGAATGTCCCGACACCTCGCGACGAAAACCCCAGCTCTCCGGAGGAGTTGTATCTCCAAGGTAAATTCGAGGCTGCGATCCAGGTCGGGGAGTGGCTCATGGAGCGCAATGGAGCGAGTTCCGAGCTGTTGAATTTGCTTGGCGCTTGTCATTTGAATCTGGGTGACACGCATAAAGCGGAATCTCGTTTAAGGCAAGCCGCCATGCTGGGGCCGCTGTCGGCGGACAATTGCAACAATCTGGGTGTTCTGTATCAATCGACCGGTCGACTGGATGAAGCTGAACATTGGTTTCGGCTTGCCGTTTCGATTGCTCCCGAACATTACCGCGCACTGTTGAATCTCGGCCTGCTATTGCGGTCGAGACTGCGCTTGAAAGATGCCGAATCGACGGTACGGCGGGCAATCGACATCGCGCGTGACAGCCACGAAGCGCTCAACGTGCTTGGGCTGGTTTTAAGGGATTTGCGCCGTCATGGTGAAGCCGAAGCGGCTTATCGGCAGGCACTTTCACTCAACCCGCATAGTGCCCTCTACAAAGTTAATCTCGGCATATTGCTGTTGTCGCAGAATATGTGGGGCGAGGGCTTGCCGCTCTTCGAGGCACGGCACGATTCGGGGCTAGGGGCCGTCTTCTCAAGTGCGGCGCCAGTCCCATTCCCCAGGTGGTCGGGGGAATCGCTGGAGGGTGCGTCGTTGCTGATCTGGCCGGAGCAAGGTCATGGCGACCAGATTCAACTTGTGCGCTACGTAAATAAAATAAAAGAGCTTGGGGCAAGCTACGTTACGTTGGTTTGCTCCGACGCGACGCACTCGTTGTTTTCAACTTTGCGTGAAGTCGATTTGGTCATCGCTCAAAGTCAATTCGACTCGTCGATGTGCCCGCCACACGATTATTGGACGCATATATGGAGTATTCCGCTCAATTTGAATGAGGGCGTGGACGCAATTCCGTCCCGTGTACCGTACCTGTACGCGCCGAGGAATTCGATATCGAGCTGGGAGCGGCTCATACCCAAAGGGCGTTTTCGAATCGGGTTGGTGTGGAAGGGAAACCCGGGAAATCCGAACGATGTTGTCCGATCCCTCCCCGATCTGAAAACGCTCGAATCCCTGTGGCAGACAAGTGGAGTTACTTTCGTCAGCCTGCAAAGGGAGGCGAGCGCCGCCAGTCTCCAGGCAGAACTGGGCGATCGATTCATTGTGAACCTGGGAAGCCGTGCCGCCGACTTCTCGGATGTCGCAGCAATTATTTCGCGACTCGATCTGGTGATCGGCGTGGATACAGCAGTAACGCATCTGGCAGCCGCACTCGGCAAGCCCACATGGATCATGCTGTCCAGCGTGGCGACTGACTGGCGCTGGAAGTGCTCGGGCTCGACCTCGGAGTGGTATCCCGATACCGTGACGCTCTTTCGGCAGGAAGTCGATGAAATGGACTGGTCAGGCCTAGCCAGTCGAGTGGCCGACGCATTATCGGCGAGGGCGCTGCACGAGTAGCCCGAAACGGGGGGCGATACCGATATCGTCCCTCTGTCCCTGGGCGATCCGATTCAAACCGGGCCGCGGCTGCCGGAAGGCGTGCAGTCGATCGTTGCCGTTTCGGAGCCCTCGGACGTCGCCAGATTATCTCGCCCGATTCCCGAGAAAATCGTCTGGCGCGATGCGTCCGATTATCTCTATAATCCCGCCTGCATATTGCGTGCGCATGATCCCGCACATTCGACGCGTGTTCGTTCACGCCGAAAACGATTGATCCCGCACTTGCCCGCCTCGCGCACAGCCGCGCCACACGGGCCGGTCGGGCGTATTCCGTGAAAGGCCCGATCCGTTTTCCGGATTGTTCCGGAAAATACGGATAATTCGCGGCGATTCCCATCGGATTGACGCAGTATCCGTGTCGTTTTCCATTCGGAAAACGACGGCGTGGATTATTTCGTTTTCGGCTGCCGAAATCGGCATGAACGGGCGCGCATTGACATCGACAATGACGGCGGCCCGCTCGCGGCCGCCAGGAGACGGACTTGAAACAACCAGAAGACCAGTTGCACCGCGGGCTGGAAGAGCGGCACATCAACCTGATGGCGCTCGGCGCGACGATCGGCGTCGGCCTGTTCCTCGGCTCGGCCAGCGCGATCCGCGTGGCCGGCCCGGCCATCCTGCTGACCTACCTGCTGGGCGGCATCGCGATTTTCCTGATCATGCGCGCACTCGGCGAGATGGCGATCGCCAATCCGGTCGCCGGCGCATTCAGCCGCTACGCACGCGACTATCTCGGGCCGCTCGCCGGCTACCTGACCGGCTGGACCTACTGGTTCGTGTGGATCGTCACCTGCATGGCGGAAATCACGGCGGTCGGCGTCTACATGCACATGTGGTTTCCCGGCGTGCCGAACTGGATCTGGGCGCTCGCGGCACTGATGGCGATGGGCTCGGTGAACTTCGTCGCGGTCAAGCTGTACGGCGAATTCGAGTTCTGGTTCGCGCTGATCAAGATCGTCACGATCGTGCTGATGATCATCGGCGGCGGGCTGATGATCGCGTTCGGCATCGGCAACGGCGGGGTCGCGATCGGCCTGTCCAACCTGTGGGCGCACGGCGGCTTCATGCCGAACGGGATCGACGGCGTGATCGGCGCACTGCCGATCGTGATGTTCGCGTACCTCGGCGTCGAGATGCTCGGCCTCACGGCCGGCGAGGCGCGCAACCCGGAGAAGTCGCTGACGAAGGCGGTGAACTCGGTGTTCTGGCGCGTGCTGATTTTCTATATCGGCGCGCTGTTCGTGATCATGTCGCTCTATCCGTGGGACCAGATCGGCACGCAGGGCAGCCCGTTCGTGATGACGTTCTCGCGGCTCGGCATCCCGGCGGCCGCGGGCATCATCAACTTCGTCGTGCTCACGGCGGCGCTGTCGTCGTGCAACAGCGGCCTGTTCAGTACCGCGCGGATGCTCTACAACCTCGCGCAGCAGGGCCAGGCGCCGCGCAAGCTCGGCCGGCTCAACCGCAACGGCGTGCCGGTGTACGGCGTGATCGTGTCGGTCGCGCTGCTGCTGATCGGCGTGCTGCTCAACTATCTCGCGCCGCAGCACGTGTTCACGTGGCTCACGTCGGTGTCGACGTTCGGCGCGATCTGGACGTGGTGCGTGATCCTGATCGCGCAGATGCGTTTTCGCCGCACGCTGTCGGCCGACCGGATCGCGCGCCTGCCGATCCGCGTGCCGTTCTATCCGCTCGGTTCGTTCGTTGCGCTCGGGTTTCTCGTGCTGGTCGTCGTGCTGATGGCGTTCACGCCCGACACGCGCGTCGCGCTCGTGATCGGGCCGGTATGGATCGTGCTGCTCGGCATCGCGTACGCGGTGTTCTACGCGAACCGTCCGGCCGCCTCGGTGCCGACGAAATCGTAACCGGCACGGGCAGGGGCCGCGCGACCGTTGATCGCGATCATGCACGTACGGGCCGGACGTCCTATGCTGAACGCATCGATTGTCCGCGTTTCGCGCGTCACCCCGCCGATCCCCGCGACCGCGGCGGCCATCCGGCCGCTGCGCGTCGCCTGCGCACGAAGCGCCCGTCGTCTTTCGCACGGAGGCCTTCGCCATGCAGCCTGCCCAGTCCATCCCGACGCTCGAGCGAATCGCGCTGGCCGTCGATTCGACGCCCGAATCGCTGTCCGCCGCGCGCTACGCACGCACGCTGCTGCGTCCCGGCATGCGGTTGCGCATCGTCTGCGCAATCGACAACCCGCGCCTCGCGCTCCCCGACATCCCGCGCATCGACGCGCTGCTGACGTCCGCGCGCGACGACATGCTGCGCGAAGCGCACGCCACCTGCGCGCGGATCGCGGCGCTGTTCGACGGTGCGGGCATCGAGGTCGAGCAGGTCATCGTCGATACGTCGACGACAGGCGGCACGGTTGCCGATGCACTGGTGGGCGACACGTCGGCGTGGCGCGCGGATGTGCTGGTGGTCGGCGCGAATCCGCATCACGGGCTGCTGCGGCTCGTCGAAGGCGCGACGTCCGACTCGCTGACGACGCGCGCACGCTGCGCGCTGCTGATCGTGCCGGCCGCCTATGCACGGCCGTCGGACGGCGATCTGCAACGGCTGATGTTCGCGGTAGACGGCAGCGAGCCGTCGCTGCACGCGGCGCATGTCGGGCTCGGCTTCGCGGCGCCGACGACGTTGCTGTACGCGGCGTACGTGATCGATCGCGCGGTTCGTCTGACGGATATCGTCCCCGTGCGCGCACTCGAGGATGCGTACCGCGCGGAGGGCGAGGAAGCGCTCGCGAAGATCGGGCCGCTGTTCCACGCAACCGGGAATCCGACCAAGCGCGGCATCGTCGAGACCCGTCCGACCAGCGACGACGTGGCCCATGCGCTGATGCGCGACGCCGTGCACTGGCGCGCGGAATTGCTGGTGGTCGGCACGCATGGCCGGCGCGGCATTGCCGCGTGGCTGGTCGGCAGCGTCGCGCGCCGCGTGGCGCACCTTGCACAGGTCCCGGTGCTGCTCGTGCGCGCTACCGAATGAGGCGCGCGTTGTCACGATCAAAGCGGGCTTCGATTGACCTGCATCAGAAACGGCGCACATATCGCGTGAGACATTGACGGAACATCCGGTCATGCATGCGGTCTGTCATGCGTGCCCGGACGGGTCGAAGCCGCTCGTCCAGGGCGACGCCCGACGGTGCATTCCCCGCCGTCGCATCATTCAGGATCGTCGCCGCTGCACGGCACGGTGCGCGATCCGGTCAGAAACTCTCTGGCACGAGGGTAGGCAGCCACGGCTGCCTTGGAGGACGGGCGGGGTGCATGTCACCCCGTCCGCTTTCCGCTTGTGTGTCGTTGGCCCCGTCTGGATTTCCATCCCCGCAGGAAGCATTGTCGATGCCGCCGTTCGTGCGCGACATGCGCTACCGCGGTTGTGTGTGGCGTGCAGCCCTGGCGCGGCCCCGTACCGCGCCGGCTGCCCGCGCGCTCAAGGCGTGCGAGGCATCGAGCGCGAGTCATGCCGGCGCACCGCGCCGCGTCGTACCTGCGGGCGCTGCCGCGCGACATGCAACGGCGCGCAGATGCTGCACGTGCGGTTGCGCAGACGGTTCGCGTGCGGCCAGCCCGGGCGTGCCTTGCGGCGAGGCTCCGACGCGGCCGGCGCGTCGGGCGCGGTACGGGCGCAGAGCGCCGCGGCGAACCGTTGCAGCGCGAGCACCGAGCCCGCGACGCTCTGGTATTTCTCGCGGCCGATCTGCCCGTCGAGCGTCACCAGCAGCCCGGCCTCGCGTGCAAGGGCGAGCAAGGCGTCGAGGTTGTCCGACGGGCCGTTGCCGGCCGTTACGACCCGGACGGGCAGGGCGCGCGCGTTGTCCGCCGCGCGCCGCTGGCCGTCCCGGGCCGGGAAGTTGCGATGTGCCATGATGGTCTCCTGCGCCAGACCCCGCATGCCGGCTCGGCGGCCGGCTGGGCGATGGCCTGTATGAACGTTACGTCCATGGCACCAGTATCGTGTGGCGATCGCGCGCCGCCAAGCAGCGCGCGCTGAAGTCGCTGTCAGGTATTGCGCGGTGCGTATCGGAATTCGCTGACACGCGCCGCGGCCGATCGGCCGGTTCGGCGACGGTTGCGCCCGTTCGTTCGGACGAATGCGCCGCGCGCGGCAAGCATCCCTTGACGCATGATTTCGGCCGGTCTAAGTTGCCGACTGCATCGACGTCGCGCGGCGTTCCATCGTCTGCCCGGCGGCCGGTGCCGCGCCCCCGGGGTGGTGTGGCAGGGTTTCCAGGCCCGTTCGCGGGCTTTGCGCGGCCGGTTCGGCGACGAACCGGAAAGCGGCATGCAATGTGCCGTTGATCGCGCGCAAACACGCGCCGGCGCATCGCACGCCGCGCGTCCGTCCAGTCTTTAAGCTTCCGGTAACGTCTTCTTTTCGTTCCTCGACCGTCAGGAGTCTGTCGATGTCCAAGGACAGTTTGCTCGATTCACTCAAGGAAGCCGCCGCGCAGCGCGCGATCGGTTCGGATCAGTTGCGTGCGATGCTCGACGACGAAGTGCGCGTGCTGTCGTCCGGTGCGCGCGTGCACGACTACATCCACGTGTTCGCGATTCGCCACCTGCGCGAGCGGATGCGGCAGCAGGACGATCTCGGCGGCGATACGCGGGCCGGTACGCCGCCTTCGGAATCCGATCCGCGCCCGAGCCATCGCCTGTAACGCTCGCGCGCTGCGGCTGACGCCGCGAGTCACGTAATCCCTCGCAGCGCTCCGGCCGGCTCCCGGTCGCGCGGCACGCATCCTCCCGGGGCGACCGGCCGGCGTGGCTCGGCTCTTGATTCCCGTGCGCTAGACCGCCACCGTGGTCGCCGCGCGCGGCGGCCTGCGCGGACGGCGCCGGGCGGGTACGGCCATCCCGTCAATCCTGCGATCCGCGACCATGCGTTTCGTCATACCTTTCACATAAATGTCACAGCGGCCTCAAGTAAGCGACGCGATTGCCGTTTACCCGTGGAATTCGTCCACCGGGCGTTCGCGCTCCCTTACCGAGTCGTTGCCATGCTCTCGTCCATCCGCGCTCGCATTCTTGCCGCCAGCGTTGCCATCGTTGTATTCGCGCTTGTCGCGACCACGCTGATCAACTACTTCATCGCGCGCTCGTACAACGACGACGCGATCGACCGCAACCTGACCTCAGTCGCAAGCGGCCACGTGGTCGGGATCGCCGACTGGGTCGCCACCCGGAGCCGGATGATCGCGTCGCTGCAGGATGCGGCGCTGACGCCCGATCCGCTGCCGGTGTTCAAGCAGATGGCCGCGGCCGGCGGTTTCACGAACGTCTACGCGGGTTATGCCGACAAGACGTTCCACTTCTCCGACCCGACCGGGATTCCGCCCGATTACGACCCGACCGGCCGGCCGTGGTACAAGCAGGCCGCGCAGGCCGGCAAGCCGGTCGTCACGCCGCCGTACGTCGATGCCGGCACCGGCAACCTCGTCGTCACCTTCGCCGTGCCGATCCTGCGTGACGGCGGGCTGAAGGGCGTGGTCGCCGCCGACGTCGCGATGGACACCGTGATCGCGAACGTGAAGTCGATCCACCCGACGCCCGCGAGCTTCGGGATGTTGATCGACAGCAACGGCCACGTGGTCGCGCATCCGGACCCGAAACTCACGCTGAAGGCAGTCGCCGACGTGTCGCCCGAACTCGGTGCGACGAACGGTGCGACGATCGCGGCCGCCACCGCGCCCGTCGAGGTGAGCGTGGGCGGCGACGCGAAGCTGGTCCGCGCGCGGCCGGTGCCGGGCACCGACTGGTACGCGCTGGTCCTGCTCGACAAGTCCGACGCGACGGCGGGGATGCACTCGCTGCTGACCGCGTCGCTGATCACGCTGGTCGTGATCGTCGGCGTCGCGTCGCTGATCATCGGCGCGATTACCGCGACCGCGTTCCGCCGCCTGTCGCAAGTGCGCCAGGCGATGTCCGCGATCGGCTCGGGCGCCGGCGACCTGACGCAGCGCCTGCCGGCCGACGGCAGCGACGAAGTCTCGGACATCGCGCGTTCGTTCAACAGTTTCGTCGACAAGCTGAACGATGTGATGCGCCAGATCCGCGATGCAAGCGAATCGGTGCGCACGGCCGCGAACGAAATCGCGGCGGGCAACCAGGATCTGTCGTCGCGCACCGAATCGGCGGCGGCGAGCCTCGAGGAAACGGCCGCATCGATGGAAGAAATCACAGCGACCGTCGGCCAGTCGGCCGCGGCGGCCGGCCAGGCCGACGAACGGGCGGCGGCCGCATCGCGGATCGCTTCGCATGGCGGCGTGGTCGTGTCGGACGTGGTCGCGACGATGGAGAAGATCGAGGAAGCATCGGGCCGGATCGGCGACATCATCGGCGTGATCGACGGGATTGCGTTCCAGACCAACATCCTCGCGCTGAACGCGGCTGTCGAGGCGGCGCGCGCGGGCGAGCAGGGCCGCGGCTTCGCGGTCGTCGCACAGGAAGTGCGCAGCCTCGCGCAACGCAGCGCGCAGGCCGCGCGCGAAGTGAAGGTGCTGGTCGAATCGACGGTCGCGAGCGTGTCGGCCGGCTCCGGGCAGGTGCGTCAGGCCGGCGACACGATGCGCGAGATCGTCTCCAACGTGTCGAACGTGACGACGATCATCTCCGAGATCACGCACGCGGCAAACGAGCAGACCCGCGGCATCCAGGAAGTGAATCGCGCGGTCACGCAGCTCGACGAGATGGTGCAGCAGAACGCGGCGCTGGTCGAACAGTCGACCGCCGCCGCGACCGCGCTGCAGTCGCAGGCGAATGCGCTGGCGACGACGGTCGGGCGGTTCAAGGTCGCGTAACGCGTCACCCGGCGGTCGCCCCCGGTAACGGCCGCGTCGCGCGGCGCGACACCGGGGGCCGCCGTCAGCCGCGCTCGGGGGGCGGCGAGGGCGTGTGCGGCGCCCGATGCCCGGTCTCGCCGGTCGGCTTCGCCGGGTCGATACGGGTCGCGCCGCCGACGGCCGGCGGGTCGCTGGCCGGAAACGTCTCTTCGAGCCCCTCGTCGATGCGCTCCTCCGTCCTGTCGTCGGACGGCGGGCGTGACGTGCCGAACCGGAACGGTCCGGCAGCCGGCGGTACGGCGTCGTGGCGGCCGGTGGCGTGAACGGTCATGGTCGAACCTCCTGGGTCGTGGGTCCGGGCGCACGCGACATGGCTGCGTACCCGGCGGCTGCGCGGGGCGGCGGCGGTACGCCGTCGTCGTGCAGGCCGCCCGGACAGGATACGTGACGACGCGCGTGTCTGCTGCGACGGCGATTGGCGTCGCAGCCCGCACCTCGCCGGCTCGTCGACGCATGCGGCAAGGTGCCCGCGCGCAGCAGGCGCTTTGCGTCCGCGTGCACGTCGCGTAGGATGTCCGTTAATTCAGCGCACACTACGTTCGCGTCGCAGGCCCGCCGAGGCGGCCGATGCGATGCGCTTTTCTTCGGGTTCGTTACTCGCAACCGACAGGGGCCGCCTTGATGATTGATGCTCGTCCGTTGCTCTCTCCCGGCGCACGCCGGTTCTTCTCCGGCCTGTCGGCATGCGCGGCGCTCGCCGCGGCCGGCGCCCGCGACGCGGCGGCCCAGACGCCTTCGCCGCTCGGCGAATGGCAATATTCGGCGGGCGTGCCGCTCGAGAAACTGTACGATCCGAACGTCCCCGTCTGGGATGTCAGCCTGGGCGCCGCGATGACCCTGCAGCCGCGCTATCCCGGCTCCGATCGCTACCGCGTGATGGGCGGCCCGAATGTCGACATCCGCTACCGCGACCTGTTCTTCCTGTCGACCGGCGAGGGGCTCGGCGCGAACGTGCTGCGCGGGCCGAACTGGCGCGTGAGCCTGTCCGTCGGCTACGACCTCGGGCGCCGCTCGGCCGACGATGCCGAGCACCTGAACGGGCTCGACAACATCAATGCGGCGCCGGTGATGAAACTGTCGGCCGACTACGTGATCTCGAAGGAGTTTCCGCTGGTGCTGCGCGCGGATGTCCGGCGCAGCGTCGGCGGCTCGAACGGCTGGGTCGGCGATTTCTCCGCCTACATGCCGCTGCCGGGCAGCAACGAGCACTTCTTCTGGTTCGCGGGGCCGACCGTGTCGTTCGCCGACTCGCGCTACATGAACAGCTGGTTCGGCGTGAACGCGGACGCCGCCGCGCGCTCCGGGCTGCCGGCCTATTCGTCCGGCGCGGGGCTCAAGTCGGTCGGTGCGGGCGTGACGATGGCGTGGTTCGTGAACAAGCACTGGTTCGTCACGATCGACGGCGCGCTCGAACAGCTCGTCGGCCGCGCCGCGCGCAGCCCGATCACGCAGCAATCGACCAACGGCGTGTTCGACATGTCGGTGAACTACGAGTTCTGACGGCGGCCGGGCAGGCGGGAGGCCGCACGGCGTGCGGCATGTCGCGTCATATTTGCTATGATTCCGACCTGTACAAACGTACAGTGATCAAATCCCGTGACGCCTGCTTCGCCGACACCCCCGGCGTTTTACTACCTGACCAATTTCGAACGCGCGCTGGCCTGGCTCGGCGAGCGTTACGACGACCTGTTCGACGCGCACGAGCGCGCGTTCGTCCGGCAGTTCGCCACGTTGCCGCAGGCGTCGCGCGCGCTGCTCGTGCGGATGCTGATGCGCAACGGGTCCGACTTCCGCGCCAGCAAGCTCGTGTACGACGAAATTGGCTGCGCGCTCGACGCGGCCGCGCCGCTCGTCGATCTCGGCTGGGTCGACCCGGCGCCCGCGCTGACGCTCGACGACCTGTTCACGCTGTCGACCAAGGCCGATCTGCTGCGCATCTTCCCGTCGCTCGCCGCGCATGCCGGCGAGCGCAAGCCCGAATGGCTCGAACGGCTGCGGCCCGCGCACGACGCCGCGAAGCCGCTCGACGCGTGGTTCGTGCAGGCCGTCGACCGCGTGTTGCGCGTGACGATCGGCCCGCTGTGCGAGCGGCTGCGCCTGATGTTCTTCGGCAATCTCCATCAGGACTGGAGCGAGTTCGTGCTCGCCGATCTCGGCGTGTTCCAGTACGAGAGCGTGCCGATCGCGCCGTCGTCCCGGGCGTTCCAGCAGCGCGGCGACGTCGACGCGTATCTCGCGCTGCAGGTGTGCCGCGACGCACTCGACGCGTGGCCCGACGACCTGCCGTTCGACGACCTGCTGCGAGCGGTCGACGCGGTCGGCTGCGCGCAGCCGTGGCTCGCGACGCGCCGCGCGAAGCTGCTGTTCGCGCTGGGGCAGGCGGCCGAACGCCGCGCCGACTGGGCCGCCGCGCTCGACGCATATGCGCGCAGCGCGTGGCCCGGCAGCCGCCACCGGCGCATCCGCGTGCTCGAACGCTGCGGGCGCGACGACGATGCACTCGCGCTGGCGCTCGATGCGCGCGGCGGCTTCGAGAGCGACGAGGAGCGGCAGCGCGTCGAGCGCATGCTGCCGCGCCTGCAGCGCCGCCTCGGCCGGCGCGTCGAACGGGCGGCGGCCGCGGCCGACGTGCCGCGCGAGACGCTGGTGCTCGCGCGTCCCGATGCGTTCGTCAGCGTCGAATTCGCGGTGCGCGACCATCTCGCGCAGCCGGCCTCGCCGGTGCATTACGTCGAGAACACGCTGATCAATTCGCTGTTCGGGCTGCTGTGCTGGGAGCCCGTGTTCACGGCCGTGCCGGGGGCGTTCTTTCACCCGTTCCAGCGCGGCCCGGCCGACCTGCACGCGCCGGATTTCGTCGCGCGCCGTGCGGACGCGTTCGCCGCATGCTTCGCGCAGCTCGATTCGGGCGCGTATCGCGACACGATCCGCCGGCATTTCGCGACGAAGGCGGGGTTGCAGTCGCCGTTCGTGTTCTGGGGCGTGCTGACCGACGCCTTGCTCGACGAGGCGCTCGCGTGCCTGCCGCCCGAGCACTTGCGGCTGTGGTTCACGCGCCTGCTCGCGGATATCCGCGCCAACCGCTCGGGGCTGCCCGACCTGGTTCGCTTCTGGCCCGGCGAACGCCGCTACGAGCTGATCGAGGTGAAAGGCCCCGGCGACCGGCTGCAGGACAACCAGACGCGCTGGCTCGCGTACTGCGTCGCGCACGGCATTCCGGTGCGCGTGGTCGATGTCGAGTGGGCCGGCGAGGGCGTCGCGCACGCCGAAGCGGCGGGGCTGTCCGCATGAGCTACGTCGTCGCGGTGCGGGCGATGTGCGAATTCACCGCGCGACGCGGCGATCTCGACCTGCGCTTCACGCCCGCGCCGACCGCGCTCGAAGGCATTGCCGGCCACGGCGCGGTCACGTCGAAGCGCGGCGCGCGCTACGAGACCGAAATCGCGCTCGCCGGCACCTGGGGCACGCTTGCCGTGCGGGGCCGCGCAGACGGCTACGATCCCGTCGCGAATCGCATCGAGGAAATCAAGACTTATCGCGGCAGCCTCGATGCGATGCCGGCCAACCATCGCGCGCTGCACTGGGCGCAGGCGAAGGTCTATGCGCACCTGATGTGCGAGGCGCGCGGCCTCGCGGAAATCGACGTCGCGCTCGTGTATTTCGACATCGTGTCGGAGCGCGAGACCGTATTGACCGAAACGCTGGACGCGGGCGCGCTCGCGGCGTTCTTCGCGGAACAATGCGCGTGCTTCGTCGGCTGGGCCGAGCGCGAGACGGCCCATCGCGCGGCGCGCGACGCGGCGCTGCGCGCCCTCGCGTTTCCGCACGGGCAGTTCCGCAGCGGCCAGCGCGAGCTGGCGGTGGCGGTCTATCGCGCGGCGCGCGACGAACGCTGCCTGATGGCGCAGGCGCCGACCGGCATCGGCAAGACGGTCGGCACCGTGTTCCCGCTGCTGAAAGCGTGCGGCGCGGGCGAGCTCGACCACGTGTTCTTCCTCACCGCGAAAACGCCCGGCCGCGCGCTCGCGCTCGAGGCGGCCGCGACGCTCGGCGCCGGCACGCCCGCGCTGCCGCTGCGCGTGCTGGAACTCGTCGCGCGCGACAAGGCGTGCGAGCATCCCGACAGCGCGTGCCACGGCGAATCGTGCCCGCTCGCGAAGGGCTTCTACGACCGGCTGCCGGCCGCGCGCGATGCGGCGATCGAGGCCGGCCTGCTCGATCGCGATACCGTGCGCGCGGCCGCGCTCGCGCACGAGGTCTGCCCGTATTACCTGGCCCAGGAGCTGGCGCGCTGGTCGGACATGATGATCGGCGACTACAACTATTACTACGACGGCAGCGCGATGCTGCACACGCTCGCGCAGCAGAACCAGTGGCGCGTCGGGGTGCTCGTCGACGAAGCGCACAACCTGCTCGACCGCGCGCGCAAGATGTACAGCGCCTCGCTCGACCCGCACGCGTTCGCGGCCGCGCGCGAAGCCGCGCCCGCGCCGCTGCGCAAGGCGTTCGACCGGCTCGCGCGCGCCTGGGGCACGCTCGGTCGCGCGCAGGCCGAGCGCTACGCCGCCTATCCCGACGTGCCGGGCCCGATCATCTCGGCCGTGCAGAACCTCGTCGCGACGATCGGCGAACACCTGACCGACGCGCCGCGTGCGAACGGCGACGCGCTGCTGCGTTTTCATTTCGAGGCGATCCAGTTCGGCGTGCTCGCGGAAGCGTTCGACAGCGCGTCGATCTTCGATGCGACGCTGCACGGCGAACCGGCGCCGCGCCAGCCGGCGCTCGACGGCGTCGGGCCGGCCGGCCGCCGGCGCCGCGTCCAGTCGACGCTGTGCGTGCGCAACGTGATCCCGGCCGGCTTTCTCGCGCAGCGCCATGAGGCCGCGCATGCGACCGTGCTGTTCTCGGGCACGCTGAGCCCGTTCCACTTCTACCGCGACACGCTCGGCTTGCCTGCCGATACCGGCTGGCTCGACGTCGACGGGCCGTTCCGCGCCGAGCAACTGACGGTGCGCGTCGCGAGCCACGTGTCGACGCGCTGGCGCGACCGCGACCGGTCGCTCGAACCGATCGCCGACCTGATCGCCGCGCAATACGCGACGCGGCCCGGCAACTACCTCGGGTTCCTGAGCAGCTTCGACTACCTGGGGCGTGTGGTCGCGCTGATGCAGACGCGCCATCCGGACGTGCCCGTGTGGGCGCAGGCGCCCGGCATGGCCGAAAGCGAGCGCGATGCGTTTCTCGCGCGCTTCGACGCAGGCGGGCGCGGCGTCGGCTTCGCGGTGCTGGGCGGCGCGTTCTCGGAGGGCGTGGATCTGGTCGGCGAACGGCTGATCGGGGCGTTCATCGCGACGCTCGGGCTGCCGCAGGTCAACGACGTCAACGAGCAGATGCGGCGCGCGATGGAGGCCCGTTTCGGCAACGGCTACGACTACATGTACCTGTATCCGGGGCTGCAGAAGGTCGTGCAGGCGGCCGGGCGCGTGATCCGTACCGAGCACGACGAAGGCGTCGTGCATCTGATCGACGACCGTTACCGGCGGCGCGAAGTGCGCGAGCTGCTGCCGCGATGGTGGCGGATCGGGTGAGACGGGCGGCGGGCCGCCGGTTCCCGCAAGGGGATGCGGGACGGCGAGGGACTGGACGGCACGGTCGCGGTTAGGGCCGCCGCTGTCGCTTTCGCTACAGCACGTTCAGCATCGCGAGCGCGGCTTCCTGCAGGTGCGGCAGCACGCGCCGTAGCGCGGCGTCGGTTGTTTCCGCGCCGATCGGCATGTTCGTGCTCAACGCGGCGACCACTTCGCCGTGGCGGTTCTTCAACGGCACCGCGATTCCGCGCACGCCAACCTGCAATTGCTGCTCGATCGCCGCGAAACCGGCGTCGCGTGCCCGGTCGACCTGTTCGAGCAGGCGCGCCTTGTTGGTGATCGTGTGCGGCGTGAACGGCGGCAGTTCGGTGTCGTCGAGCCACGCGCGCACGGCTTCGCGATCGGGATGATGGGCGAGCAGCACGACGCCCGGCGACGTCAGCGGCGCCGGCACGCGCGCGCCGAGCACGAAGCCGGTCGTCATCACGCGCGACACGCCATTGCGCGCGATGAACACGAGTTCCCAGCCGTCGAGCACGCTCACATATGCCGACTCGTTCAGCGACGCGCTCAGTTGCTGCAGATAGGGCTGTACCGTGCGCGGCAGCCGCGCCGAATCGAAGTACGACCAGCCGACCCGCAGCACCCGCGGCGTCAGGCCGTACAGCTTGCCGTCGGTGTAGACGTAGCCGAGCGATTCGAGCGTCAGCAGGTAGCGCCGCGCGGCCGTGCGCGTGAGGCCGGTGCGCGCGGCGGCCTGCGTGGGCGTCATGCGTGCGTGCTGGCTGTCGAAGGCCTCGAGGATCATCAGGCCTTTTTCGAGGCCGGCAATCCAGTCGCGTCGGTCGAGTTCGGGCTTTTTCATCGTCGGAATCGGCGCTTGGGTGCGCGGAGATCGCGCGGGTGCGGGCGATTATCGCGCGAATCGGCCGCGCAGGCGCAGCCGCGCTAGAATCGCCGGCCAGACTGGAACAGAAAACGATGAAACTCCGAGAATCCGCATTGGCCGTGCTCGTCGCGGCCGCGTCGCTGCTTGCCGTGGCGAATCCCGCGACCGCCGCGACACTCCAGAAGCCGATCGTCGACATCCGCGCGTGGCCGCGCATGACGTCGCCCGAATTCGGCTGCTATGTCGAAACGTCGTTCGGCTATCGCGACAAGCGCTTCAATTGCTCGCTGAAGAAGTACCGGAACACCGGCGACGCGTGCAGGAATACGAAGGCGTACTACGAGGGCCCCGCGTTCCCCGACCGGCTCGCGGCCGGCGTGCACCCGCTCGCGACGAAGGTCGAACTGGACTGGGAGCATGGCGCGCTGCAGATGGTCACGGTCACGCTGAAGGGCACGTGGAACGAGGCGGAGGTGCGCCGCGCCTTCGGGTTGCCGCGCGCGGAGGGAAGCAGGCTGACCGAAGCGGAACTGCGGTCGCAGCCGGACAACCTGATGAACACGAGCATCCAGTATCCGTCGGACGCGCTCGACGAGCGCGTCGCGAAACGCCCGAGCGACCCCGCGCGCGGCACGACGGCCGTGATGCTTTACGGGTTCGACCACATGGGCGCCGGCGACGCCGGGTGCGGGGAAGGCGAGTAACGCGGAAGCAGCCGGCGGCCCGTCGAAGCCGGTGGGGAATGCGGCGCCCGTGTCGCGCGCGTCGCACCCGTCAGGGCATTACTCGCTGCTCGTCCACTCGACGTTTGCGCCGACCGAGCGCAGGTTCTCGACGAAATGCGGGTGCGCGCGGCGGATCGGCAGCGCGTTCATGATTTCCGAGCGGCCTTCGATGCTCGCGGCCACCATCAGCAGCGCGATCGCGACACGGATGATGTACGGGCTCTCGACGCGTGCCGGCGTCAGCTGCAGCCCGCCGAACGTGATCAGCCGGTGCGGATCGGAGAGCAGCACGTGCGCGCCGAACTTCGACAGTTCGCCGGACCAGCCGAGCGCGCCGTCGTACACCTTGTTCCAGAACATCGCGCTGCCTTCCGCGCGCACGCCGAGTGCGATGAAGATCGGCAGCAGGTCGACCGGCAGGTACGGCCACGGCGCGGCTTCCACCTTGGTCAGGATGTTTTGCGTGAACGGCCGGCGCACGCGCAGCGGGCCGTCGCGCTCCGCGCGCGACCACCCGTCGCGGTGCGTGACGTTGACGCCGAACTTCGCGAACGTGCGGTCGATCAGCGGGAAATGCTCGGGCGACGAGTTGCGCACCGTGATGTCGCCGCCCGTGATCGCGCCGAGCGCGAGGAACGTCGCGATTTCGTGGAAATCCTCGGCGAAGCGGAACTCGCCGCCGCCCAGCTTGCCGCCGCCCGTCACGCAGAGCCGCGACGTGCCGATGCCCTCGATCGCGACGCCGATCATCGCGAGGAACTGGCAGAACTCCTGCACGTGCGGTTCGGAGGCGGCGTTCATCAGGGTCGACGTGCCGCTCGCGGCCGTCGCGCACAGCGCGAAGTTCTCGGTGGTCGTCACCGACGCGTAGTCGAGCCAGTGATCGTTGGCCGTGAGCGGGCCGTCGGTGCGCACGATCAGCGAATCGGGCGTGCGCTCGATATGCGCGCCGAAACGCTCGAACACCTCGACGTGCGGATCGATCTCGCGCACGCCGAGCGTGCAGCCCTTCACGTCGTTCTCGAGGCGCGCGACGCCGAAGCGCGCGAGCAACGGCGGAATCAGCATGATCGACGAGCGCATCGCCTCCGGCAGCCGGTGGACGGCCGGATCGAACTTCGTGTCGCGATGGTGGAGGTCGAGCAGACCGGTCGTGAAGTCGACCGACACGTCGCTGCCCAGCGTGCGGAAGATGTCGAGGATCTTGCGGACGTCGGTGATGTCCGGCACGCCGACGAGGCGCAGCGGTTGATCGGTCAACAGGGTGGCGCACAGAATCGGCAGGACGGCGTTCTTGTTCGCGGACGGCTTGATGTCCCCGCGCAGCGGAGTGCCGCCGTGGACGATGAGATTCGACATGATATGGGGGCGTATCGGTGACTGACGTAGGCCCATATGATGCCATTGGTCGGCCGGCGGCGTGGGATGTTCGGAGGGGAAATGGGGGGATTGCTGCGTGCAACTGACAGTGTTTGACGTCACCCTCGCGATGCGGCCGGGAAGCAGCCTGCACGCGTCACGTCGCGGGCGGTGAGTGACGGCCGGCCGCAGGTGCGGCCGGTCGTCCTGTCGGCATCGTCACTGCGCGGCCCGCATCCGCGCGGCGACCACCAGCGAGATCAGGCAGCCCACCGCGAGATAGCCGGCCACGAGATGCCACGAACCGCCGGCGAGGCTGACGAGGCCGACGGCGATGAAGGGCGTGAACCCGCCGCCGACCACGCTCGCGAACTGGTAGCCGACGCCCGCGCCGCTATAGCGGTATTCCGCGCCGAACAGCTCGGTGAACAGCGGTTGCTGGACGCTCACGACCATGTCGTGCGCGGCGTTCGCCAGCAGGATCGCAAAAATCACGATCCACGCGATCGACCGCGCCTCCAGCGCAACGAAGAACGGCACCGCGGACGCCACGCCGATCAGCGCGCCGATCAGATAGATGCGGCGCAGGCCGTAACGGTCGGCCAGCCACGCGAAACACGGGATCGTGATGCAGCTCACCGCGCCGACCAGCAGGCCGATATTGAGGAACAGGTCGCGCGACATGCCGAGGTTCGTCGTCGAATAGCTGAGTGCGAACGCGGTGACGATGTACATCGTGAAGAGTTCGGCGAGCCGCAGCGCGACGATCAGCAGGAACGCCTTCGGATGGCGCGTCAGCGCTTCCAGCACCGGCAGGCGCAGCTTGCGGTTGCCGTGTTCGACCTTCTCGACGAACTCCTGCGATTCGTCCATGTTCTTGCGCACCCACAGCCCGATCAGCACGAGCACGATGCTGAACACGAACGGCAGGCGCCAGGCCCACGACTTGAACGCGGCTTCGCCGAGCACGTGGCTCAGCAGCGACACGATGCCGGTGGCCAGCACGAGGCCGACGCCATAGCCGACCTGCACGCCGCTGCTGTAGAACGCCTTCCTTTGTTTCGGCGCGCTCTCGACGGCCATCAGCGCCGCGCCGCCCCATTCGCCGCCGACCGCGAAGCCCTGGATCGCACGCATCAGCACCAGCAGCACGGGCGCCCACCAGCCGATCGTCGCGAAGGTCGGCAGCAGGCCGATCGCGACCGTCGACAGCCCCATCAGCATCACGGTCAGCACCAGCATCCGCTTGCGGCCGAGCCGGTCGCCATAGTGGCCGAACACGACGCCACCGAGCGGCCGGAACAGGAAACCGACGCCGAAGGTCGCGAACGCCGCGAGCGTGCCCATCGTCGGGCTGACCTTCGGGAAGAACGCGGAGTTGAAGACCAGCGCGGCGACGATCCCGTACAGCAGGAAGTCGTACCAGTCGACGACGGCGCCGACGAAGCTGCCGATCGCCGCCTTGCGGGCCTGGCTGCGCACGCGGGCACCCGCGGCCGGGTCGAGGGTGTCGAAGGTAGGGGTCATGGCGGTGTCTCCTGGCTTGGCGCATCGTGGAATCGTGGCGGCGCCGCGTCCGATGCTGCATTGAAGTCGATGAGTGAACGGAGAATAGGGCCCGCGCCGCACGGCGGCAATCGGCCACCCGGACAACGTGCGCGATTATCGTTCAAGCTCGTGCGATTATCGAACGCTTTCCGGGTTTGCACTAGGCGGCGCGACGATATCCCGTTCGGCCGGGGTGTGCCGCCGTGAACGATCTGGTTAAAATCTGCAGCATCGAATACTCGCCCGTCCGGCGGGGATGCCCGGCCGCCACCCCGGCCGCGCATGCCGCACGCGACAGGCCCGATCCCCATCGACCGCATGCCCCCGGAGACTGGAATGCCCGGCAATTCCCACACGCTGTCCGGCGATACGCCGCCCGTCACCGATCCGGCCGCCAATCCGCTCGGGATGGCCGGCCTCGAATTCGTCGAATTCGCGGCGCCCGTGCCGGATGCGCTTGCCCGGCGCTTCGGGCAGCTCGGGTTCAAGGCGATCGCGCGGCATGTCAGCAAGAACGTCACGCTGTACCGGCAAGGGCAGATGCATTTCCTGATCAACGCCGAGCCCGAGTCGTTCGCCGCGCGCTATGCGGAGGAGTACGGGATGGGCGTTTGCGCGATCGGGTTGCGCGTGGCCAGCGCCCGGCGCGCGTTCGAGCGGGCGATCGCGCTCGGCGCGTGGGCGTTCGAGGGCGAGCGGGTCGGTGTCGGCGAGCTGAAGATCCCGGCGATCCAGGGCATCGGCGATTCGCACCTCTATTTCGTCGACCGCTGGCGCGGGCGCGACGGCCAGCGCGGCGGCGTCGGCGACATCTCGATCTTCGACATCGATTTCCGGCCGATCGACATCGCGACCGCGCATACCGATCTCGACTGCGCGGGCGTCGGCCTGCAGCAGGTCGATCATTTCACGCAGACCGTCGGCGCGGGGCGCATGCGGGAGTGGCTGGATTTCTACCACGACCTGTTGCATTTTCGCGAGATCCACGAAATCGACGCGCACTGGCATGTGTCGGAGGAGTCGCGCGTGATGGTGTCGCCGTGCGGCGCGGTGCGGATTCCGGTCTACGAGGAAGGCACGCGGCGCACGGAGCTGATGCACGCGTATCTGCCCGACCATCCGGGCGAGGGCGTGCAGCACGTCGCGCTGGCGACCGACGACATCCTTGCCAGCGTCGACGCGCTGCGTGCGAACGGCGTCGAGTTCGTCGAGCCGCCCGCCCGCTACTACGACGACGTCGATGCGCGGTTGCCGGGGCACGGCGTCGATCTCGACGCGCTGCGCCGCCGCGCGGTGCTGGTCGACGGCGAGATCGGCAGCGACGGCGTGCCGCGCCTGTTCTTCCAGACCTTCGTCAAGCGCCGGCCAGGCGAGATATTCTTCGAGATCGTGCAGCGCAAGGGGCACCACGGGTTTGGGGAAGGGAATCTCGCGGCGCTTGCCCGCGCCCGCGACGCGGGCTGAACGGGCACGGCGGCCGCGGCGCGCGGCCCGGATGGTTCACGCACGCACGCGTGGCCGGCACGCGGTTCGGCGCGTGCGGGGGCGTCCAGTTCGCGCGGAGCGCATGCGGTGCCGCCCGGCGTGCATCGGTCAAACTGTTTGCAGGAACATGTCGATGAACGGCGTCGTGCCGAAGCGGCAGGCCGCCCACCACGCGTCCATCAGGAGAACCGCATGGCCAGCCAGTCGCCGCCGAAGCACAAACGTCTTCCGAAACCCGCCGAGCGCCAGGCGATCCTGACCGGGGAGCGCCGCCGGAAGATGGCGCGCTCGCCGCACGCGTACGTGCGCGGCAACACGGCGCGCTTCTACGAATGGCTCGTCGAAACCAACGGCAGCGCGCTGCCGCACGGGCCGTCGATCTGGATCTGCGGCGATTGTCATACCGGCAATCTCGGCCCGGTCGCGAACAGCGAAGGGAAGGTCGACGTGCAGATCCGCGATCTCGACCAGACGGTCGTCGGCAATCCCGTTCACGACCTGATCCGCCTCGGGCTTTCGCTCGCGACGGCCGCGCGCGGGTCCGCGCTGGCGGGCCTGACGATCGTGCACATGATGGAGTCGATGACGGCCGGCTACGCGTCCGCTTTCGGCAGCCGCAAGGCAAAGCGGCCCGAGCGCCCCGATCCGGTCCACGTCGTGATGAAGCGCGCCGTGCGCCGTTCGTGGCGGCAGCTTGCCGCCGAACGCATCGACGGGCCGGCACCGACGATCCCGCTCGGCCGCCGTTTCTGGCCGCTGAGTGCGCCGGAGTCGCGCGCGATCGGCGCGCTGTTCGGCGACGAGGCGATCGCGGCGCTCGCCACCGGCCTCAAGGGCCGCAACGACGCGGGCAAGGTCGACGTGCTCGACGCGGCGTACTGGGTGAAAGGCTGCAGCTCGCTCGGCCGGCTGCGGTACGCGGTGCTGCTCGACATCGACGGCGAGGTGAGCGATGGCGACGACCTGTGCCTGATGGACATCAAGGAAGGCGTGACGGCCGCCGCGCCGCGCGATGAAACGGCCGCGATGCCGCGCGACAACGCGGAGCGGGTCGTGGAAGGGGCGCGGCACCTGTCGCCCGCCCTCGGCGAGCGGATGCGTGCCGCGCGCCTGCTCGATCGCGCGGTCGTGATCCGCGAACTGCTGCCGCAGGATCTGAAGCTCGACATCGATCGACTCGCCGAGGGCGACGCATGCGACGTCGCCCGCTATCTCGGCATGGTGGTCGGCGTCGCTCACGCACGGCAGATGGACAAGCCTACGCGCGAGGCATGGCGGGCAGAGCTCGGGCGCAACCGCGCAAAGACGATCGATGCGCCGATGTGGCTGTGGAACAGCATCGTGCAGCTCGTGAGCAGCCACGAAGCGGGGTACCTGGAGCATTGCCGGCGCTTTGCCGCCGGCGAGTAGCGGGGCGCCGCGAGCGGCGTCGGCGCTACCCGGCGGCGCCCAGTTTGCGGCTCTGGCTGCGCATGCCGTCGAAGATCGCGTCCGCGACGTCCGCCGGAAAATCCGCCGGGATCTGCGCGGCGGCTGCCGCGATCGCGGCCTCCGTGCGCGCGGCGACGGCCGCCATCGCGGCGCGCACGTCGTCTTCGGTCAGGCCGACGCGCCGGCCCTGCGCGATCCAGTGGCGCGGCTGGATCTCGCCGATCACGTAGTGGCGGTTCTTCCCGCACACGGCCATCGCGAGCCGCGCGCGGCGCGGCGGCAACTGGTTGCGGCGCGTGCCGATGATCGGATGCGCGGACAGCACGTCGTACAGCGGCGTGCTGCGATACGTGTTGCCGGGCAGGTGCGCGATGCTGAAGTTCTTCGCGTGGCCGTCGATCGCCGCCAGCACCCAGAACACGAGCTGCGCGACGAAGAAATTCGTCCGGTCGTGCGCGGCGCCGGCCGAATTCGCGAGGATGCCCATGATCGTTTCGATGCCCGGGCCGCCGTCGGACTCGTATTTCGCGCCCGACGGCGTGCCGGTGGCCTGGCACATGTCCTCCTGCGGCAACCTCAGGATCCACGAGCCGTCGCGCGACGGACGGCGGTCGAAGCGCTCGACGATCAGCGCCTTCTGGTCGTCGAACATGCCGATCTCGCACGGCGCGACCGGCAGGCCGTATGCGGCGACGAGCTTCGAGCACAGCCATTCGTTCTCGACGGACGTCCGCATGTCGGCCTGCATGTTCCCGACACGCCCGAGCGGCAGCTTGAAGATGTGCGTCGTCGGCGTGCTGCCCGACGGCCGCAGCCAGCGCTTTCCGTGGCGCAGCAACGCGGTCTTTTCCTGCGCGCCGGCGATCGACAGGCGCAGGTCGCCGTCCGGCCCGGCGTCGCCGGGCAGCGGCGCGGCGGTCGTGTGGCGCAGCACGTCGGCAACGGCTGCGTCGTCGAGCGTCACGCCGTCGATCGCCTCGAGATCGACGGGCGTTTCGCCGGGCGGCAGCATCTGGATCGCGCCGACGCAATCGCGGCCGATCGACGCGAGCAGTTCGAACGGCGCCGTCGAGCCGAGCCGGTAACGCTGCGCGATACGGCGGCGGATCGGCTCGCTGTCGGGCAGCAGGTTGTCGAAGTAATCGGCGACGATCGCGCCCTGGTGCGGCTGGTTGCCGGGCGTGAAGGGCAGCGACAGCGACAGCGGCCGCCCCTGCGGATCGTCGAGCCAGCCCGGCAGGTAGACGAGACGCTCGACGCCGCGCCGGACTTCCCAGCAGCCGACCGGAATGCCGTTCATCCACAGGTCGAGCCGGTCGTGGCGGGCACGCGCGGCCATCGTCACCAGTCCTCCCGTTTCGACACCCGCGGCTTGCCCGGGGTGGCTGCTGCCGGCTGCTTGCGCGCGGCGCCGGCCGGGTTTCCGGCCGGGATTTTCGCGGCCGTCGCGGCGCGCGCCGGATCGGGGGCGCGTTTGCGCTCGGCCGGCTTGCGAACCGCCGGCGCGGCATCGGGTGTCGGTTCGGGTTCGGCCGATGGCGCGGACGCGTCCTGCGTGCCGAGGGCGAGCGTCATGCGGACCCCCAGCGTGTTCAGCACCTTGAAAAGCCGTTCGATGCTGACCGCCGACGGGTTGGCCTCGAGCTGCGCGTAGGATTGCTGCGTGACACCCAAGCGGGCGGCCAGTTGCGCCTGGGTGAGCCCCGCCGATTTCCGGAAGCCGATGAGGATCGGGCGCAACTGGGTCAAGGTCTGGACAGGAAAGGCCATCGGGCGCTCCGCTGGATGACAGGCGATCGCTTGTATTCGAAAAATACAGTCTATGGCATGTATCGTCAAAATACAAACCTGGGACTGTATTCAACAAAAACAAACGATAGCCTGTTGTTCAGCGAGCTGATGGTGCGCATTTATCAGGGGCCGCTGGAGACGCCGCCGTGGGCCGGCGCGCTCGAACGGGTCCGTCGCTGGCTGCAGGCGAACTACGTGACGCTGATCCTGCGTGCGGCCGCGAGCGACCGCCGCGCGCCGCTGTCCGTGCACGCATCGGAATTCGGCCCGGTCGTGCCGGGCGACGGCGAGGCGTCGTACAACAACTATTACTATTCGCTCGACCCGTTCGTCGGCCTGCCGGCCGACCGCGTGGTGACGGTCGACGACGTCTTCGGCGACACGGGCTGGCTGTCGAGCGAGCTGTACAAGCAGCTCCTGAAGCCGCAGGACGTGCGCTACATCCTCGGCGCGGACCTGCGTGCGCCGTCGGGCGTCGAATGCCGGTTCCGCGTGTGCCGCAACCACGCGTCGAAGCAGTTCTCCGCGCGCGACAAGGCGATCTGCGCGCTGCTGCTGCCGCACCTGAAGCGCGCGGTCGAACTGCATTCGCGGCTCGACACGGCCGAGGTCGAGCGCTCGATCTATGCGAACGCGATCAACCGGATGCAGATCGGCACGATCACGCCCGATCGCCGCGCCCGGACGCTTCCGGTAAGGCGATGCCGCCGGCGCTCACAACCCGCGCGTCGACCGGCCCGCCCAGGCCGCCAGCGCCGGCCATTGCGCGCAGCCGCGCCGGATGAAGCCGACGCCGGTCCGGATCACGAGTGCGCCGATCGCGAGGGCGGCCAGATCGTCGAGACGGCCGAGGCCGACCCATGCCGCGCTCATCGCGAGCGCCGCCAGCAGCGACGACAGCGCATCGGTCCGAACGTGCCAGGCGCTCGCCTCCAGCAGCGTGGAGCCCGTCTCGCGCGCCTTGCGCAGCATCCATTGCGACAGCACGGCCTTGCCGGCGAGCGTGACGGCGACCAGCGCGAGCGTCACCGTGCCCGGCTGTACGACGGGAGGCGCCGCGAACCGGCTGGCGGCGTGCCAGATCATTTGCGCGCCGGTGGCGGCGAGCAGCGCGCCGAGGCCCGCGAGCGCGAGCGGTTCGTAGGTCGGGCGCCGCTCCGGCGGCAGGCGGGCGTCGAGCCGGCACGCGACGAGGATCAGCACATCGGCCGCGAGGTCGATCGCGGCGTGCGCAACGTCGGCGAGAAGCCCCGACGAATGCGCGGACAACGCCGCGGCCGTCTCCGCGACGAGCAGCAACAGGTTGATCGCCAGGCTGGCGGCAAGGGCGCGGGACGTGGCCGCATAGATGTGGGGCGTGGCGCGCGACGAGCGCTGCATGGTGTTTTTGTCTGTCGATAGCGTGGGTCAGACCCGAACGCTACCGGTCAACGGTGGCAGATCGATGACGATGCCGCGCGCGGCGCGGCCGGTCAGCGCGGCACGTCCGCCGACGGCAGCAGCGCGGCGAAGCGATCCGCGAGCGTCGGGCGCGACCGCGCGGGCCAGATCGCGCCGAGTTCGAACAGCGGCAGCGCGCCGCCGTCGCGGACGGCGCTGTAGTCGACGCCTTCGAATGCAAACGTATGGATCGAATGCGGCAGCAGCGACACGCCGCACCCGGCGGCCACGCACGAGATCACGGTCAGGGTGCGGTTCACGTCGAGCACGATGTCGACCGGATGCCCGGCCTGCCGGAACGCGCTCAGGATGCCCGCGCGAATCAGCGGCAACTGGTCGTGCGGAAACCAGACGAGGCCGACGGCGGCGAGATCCTGCAGCGTCACCGTGCCGTCGGGCTGGCGCCGGAACTCCTTCGGCAGCACGGCGACGAGCGGGTCGCGCCGGATCAGCTTCTCGCGCATCCGGCCGTTGACCGCGACCGGCGTGTGCAGCAGGCCGATGTCGATCTCGCCGCGCTCGAGGGCGATCGCCTGCTCGGCATTGCTCATCTCGCGCATCACGAGCTCGACGTCGGGCGCGCTTTCGCGCAGCGCGCGGATCGCGCGCGGCAGCGTGTCGAACAGCGCGGCGCTGACGAACCCGATCGTCAGGCGCCCGGCGCGCTGGGCGCCGATCTCGCCGGCCCGGTGCGCCGCCGCGTCGAGCCGCGCGAGACTCAGGCGCAGATCGTCGACCATCGCGAGACCGGCCGCCGTCAGCGTCGCCCCGCGCCGCGAACGGTCGAACAGCCGGACCCCGAGTTCCTTCTCCATCCGGTTCAGCGCCTGGCTGAGCGCCGGCTGCGCAATGCCCAACTCGCTGGCCGCGCGCGTGAAGCTGCCCGTATCGACGATCGCGAGGAAGTAGCGGACGTGCCTGATTTCCATAAGCTCGCGTTATGAATAATTATTCAAAACATAGTAGCGAATTATCCCCATGCTTCATAGGATGCACATCGGGCCACAACATCCCGCACCCGGCGGCGGAACGACGACACGAGGAGACCTGCATTGAACTGGACCCGCGAGCTATCGACGACCGAACGGCGCACGTTGCGCGGCTGCTTTGCCGGCTGGGCGCTCGACGGCCTCGACACGCAGATGTTCAGCCTCGTGATCCCCGCGCTGCTCGCGACCTGGGGAATCGGCAAGGGGCAGGCCGGGCTGATCGGCGGCGCGACGCTCGTGTCGGGCGCGCTCGGCGGGCTGCTGGCCGGCGTGATCGCCGACCGCTACGGCCGCGTGCGGGCGCTGCAGATCACCGTGTGCTGGTTTTCGCTGTTCACCTTCCTCAGCGCGTTCGCGCAAAGCTTCGAACAATTGCTGGTGCTGAAGGCGCTGCAAGGGCTCGGATTCGGCGGCGAATGGACGGCGGGCGCGGTGCTGCTGGCCGAAACGGTCGGCGCGCGCCATCGCGGCAAGGCAATGGGCGTCGTTCAGAGCGCATGGGGCTTCGGCTGGGGCGGCGCCGTGCTGCTGTACATGCTGGTGTTCGCGTGGCTGCCGGCCGAATGGGCGTGGCGCATGCTGTTCGCGATCGGCGCGCTGCCCGCGCTGCTGGTGCTGTACATCCGCCGCGCGATTCCCGAGCCGCCGCGCGCGACGCCGGCAGCGGCGGCGAGCGAAGGCGAAGGGCCGACGGTCGGCATCTTCGACCGCTCCGTGCTGCGCGCGACGGTGGTCGGCGGGCTGATCGGCGTCGGCGCGCACGGCGGCTATCACGCGATCACGATCTGGCTGCCGACCTACCTGAAGACCGAACGGCACCTGTCGGTGCTCGGCACCGGCGCGTATCTCGCGGTCGTGATCGTCGCGTTCATCTGCGGCTGCTTCGTCAGCGCGTACCTGCAGGACCGGATCGGCCGCCGCCGCAACGTGATGCTGTTCGCCGCGTGCTGCGCGGTGACGGTAAACCTGTACGTGTTCCTGCCGCTGAACGACGTCGCGATGCTGCTGCTCGGCTTTCCGCTCGGCCTGTTCTCGGCCGGCATCCCGGCGACGCTCGGCACGCTGTTCAACGAGCTTTACCCGCGCAACGTACGCGGCCGCGGGGTCGGCTTCTGCTACAACTTCGGCCGCATCGTGTCCGCCGGCTTTCCGGTGCTGGTCGGGCGCATGGGCGAGTCGCTGCCGCTCGGCACCGCGCTCGGCATCGACGCCGGCATCGCGTACGGGCTGGTCGTGATCGCGGTGTGGTTCCTGCCCGAAACGCGCAGCCGCGGGCTGTCCGGCGCGGCGCCGGGCGACGACGCACCGGCCGAACGCCAGCCGCGCGCCGGGGCGTCGCTGTAGGTTGCGCCGCTTCCCGTCATCGCATCGCCCGGCACCCCGGCCGGGCGCCTCTTGCAGACTCGTCATGGATCGCCCCGTGAATCACTTCGTCGAACCGGATCAGGCCGCGCCGTCGCTGGACGCGTGGTACGCAGCGAACCCCGCCGTTGCCGCCGTCGATGCCCATGCGCACGTGTTCGCGCGCGGCCTGCCGCTCGCGCCGGTGGTCCGCCATGCGCCTGACTACGACGCGCCGCTCGAGGCGTACGTCGCGCACCTCGCCGCGCACGACATCACGCACGCGGTGCTGGTCCAGCCGAGTTTCCTCGGCACCGACAACACGTTCTTCGTCGACGTGCTGCGCCGTTACCCGCGCCGCTTTCGCGGCGTCGCCGTGGTCGATCCGGCCATTCCGGACGACGATCTCCTCGCGCTCGACCGCGCGGGCGTGGTCGGGATGCGGCTGAACCTCGTCGGGCTGCCGATCCCGGATTTCGGCGCGCCCGCATGGCGCGCGCTGTTCGCTCGCATCAACGCGCTCGGCTGGCACGTCGAGATCCATCGCGGCATCGAGGATCTGCACGCGATCACCGCGCCGTTGCTCGCGCAGTCGTGCACGCTCGTGATCGACCATTTCGGCCGCCCGTCGCCCGCGCTCGGCGAGCGTGCACCCAGCTTCCGCCGCATGCTGTTGCTCGCGGATACCGGCCGCGTGTGGGTCAAGCTGTCCGCGGCGTATCGCAACAGCGTGGCCGGCGACGGCGCGATCGACGCGTTCGGCGCCGCGCGCGCGCTGCGCACCGCGTTTACGGCCGAGCGGCTGGTGTGGGGCAGCGACTGGCCGCACACGCAGCATCGCGAGCGCGTCGGTTTCGACGCCGCCTATGCCGCGCTGGTGCGCTGGCTGCCCGACCCCGGCGAGCGCCTGCGCGTGCTGCGCGACTCGCCCCGCATCCTGTTTCGTTTCGACCAATGAGGCTATCCATGTCCGATCACACCGCAGTTCGTCGCGCCGGGTTCCGGCGCAGCATCGCCGCCCGCCAGGGGCTGCTCGTCGCCGGTACGTTCAACGCGCTCAGCGCCCGGGTCGCGGCCGATCTCGGCTTCGGCGCGCTGTACCTGAGCGGCGCCGGCGTCACCAACATGTCGCTCGGCCTGCCCGATCTCGGCTTCGTCGGCCTGGGCGAGCTGGCCGAACACACCGCGCGCGTGCGCGACGCGGTCGAACTGCCGCTGATGGTGGATGCCGACACGGGGTTCGGCAACGCGCTGAACGTGCTGCACACGGTGCGCACGCTGGAGCGCAGCGGCGCCGACGCGATCCAGCTCGAGGACCAGGTGCTGCCGAAGAAATGCGGTCATTTCGCGGGCAAGGAAGTAATTTCGGCCGGCGAGATGGTCGGCAAGCTGAAGGCTGCCGTCGACGCGCGCGTGGACCCGAACCTGCTGATCGTCGCGCGCACCGATGCGGCCGCGGTTCACGGCATCGACGACGCGATCGAGCGCGCCCACCGTTATGCGGAAGCGGGCGCCGACGTGCTGTTCATCGAGGCCATGGATACGCCGCAGGACGTCGAGCGGCTGCCGGCGCTGTTCGACACGCCGCAGCTCATCAACATCGTGATCGGCGGCAAGACGCCGACGCGCTCGCGCGACGAACTGGCGCGCCTCGGCTACGGCGTGGTGCTGTATGCGAACGCGGCGCTGCAGGGCGCGGTGCGCGGGATGCAGGCCGCGCTGACCGCGCTGCGCGACACCGGCCGGCTCGACGAGGATCCCGCGCTGGTCGCGCCGTTCGCCGAACGGCAAAGGCTCGTCGACAAGCCGCGCTTCGACGCGCTCGACGCCCGCTACGCGGCCGACCGCGCGTAGGCCGCGGGCACGGGCGGCACCGGCTGCCGCCCGACGGACACGAACACACGAGCACAAGAACACAGGACAGGAGACCTCCGTGGCAATTTCCCCCACCGAAGCGGCCGGCGAGCCGCCGCGCATCGGTTCGATCGTCGGCGGGCTGGCCGGCAACCTGATCGAGTGGTACGACTTTCTCGCGTACAGCATCTTCTCGATCTACTTCGCGCCGGCGTTCTTTCCGGCCGACCGGCCGACCGTGCAACTGATGAACACCGCGGCGATCGCGGCCGTCGGGTACGTCGCGCGGCCGGCGGGAAGCTGGCTCGTCGGCCTGTATGCGGACCGGCGCGGGCGCAAGGCCGCGCTGACGAAATCGGTGCTCGCGATGTGCGCCGGGTCGCTGCTGATCGCCGTCACGCCCGGCTATTCGACGATCGGCGTGCTCGCACCGGCGCTGCTCGTCGCCGCGCGGCTGCTGCAGGGGCTCAGCATGGGCGGCGAATACGGCACCAGCGCGACCTACCTGAGCGAGATCGCGCCGGCGAACCGGCGCGGCTTCTACGTCGGCTTCCTGCAGGTGAGCGTGGTCGCCGGCCAGCTGGTCGCGCTCGGGCTGATGCTGGCGATGCAGCGGATCTTCGCCGGCACGCACGACCTCGAACGCTGGGGCTGGCGGATTCCTTTCTTCGTCGGCGGCATGCTCGCGCTGTTCGCGCTCTACATGCGCCGCAACGTCGTCGAGAGCGACGCGTTCGTCGCGAGCCGGGCGCGCGCGGCGAAGACCCGCGTGACGGCCGATCTCGCCGCTCACTGGCGCGAACTGCTGCTCGCGATCGGCATCACGATCGGCGGCACCGTCGCGTTCTACACGTACACCGTCTACATGCAGAAATACCTGGTCAACTCGGTCGGGCTGCACAAGGAAACGGCGACCTGGATCTGTACCGTCGCGCTGCTGCTGTACATGCCGCTGCAGCCGCTGTTCGGCCTCGTGTCGGACCGCGTCGGCCGCCGGCCGGTGCTGCTGTGGTTCGGGATCGGCGGCACGCTGCTGTCCGTGCCGATCTTCACGGCGCTCGGTCACGTGCACGATCCGCTTGCCGCGTTCGCGCTGGTGTTCGCGGGGCTCGTCGTGCTGAGCGGGTTCACGTCGGTGCACATGCTGGTCAAGGCCGAGCTGTTTCCGCCGCAGATCCGCGCGCTGGCCGTCGGGCTGCCTTACGCGCTGACGACGGCAATCCTCGGCGGCACGACCGAATTCGTCGCGCTGCGGCTGAAGGCGGGCGGCAACGAGACGATGTTCTTCTGGTACGTCGCGGCCTGCGCGGCGATTTCGCTGTTCGTGTACTGGCGGATGCCGGAGACGCACCCGGCGAAGCGCGAGCCCGAGGCCGTGGCTCCGGTCGGGGCGCCGGCGCCGCGCTGAACCGGCGCCGGCGGCGTTACCGGGTCTGTTTCTGTTGCGCCTGCTGCGCCGCGAGTGGCGTCACGGGCGTCGCGCTGCGGGCCGCGCCGTCTCGCGGCGCGACGCCCGGCCACGACGCGGCGCACTGCATCCCGGGCGGCGGCGCCGGCAAGCCGCCCGTCATCACGGGTTCGGCGCGGTCACGGCCGCAGCCCGGCAGCCAGCCGGACACGCCGAGGCTCCATATCAGGGTCGCGAACAGCCGCATCGTCACGCTCCGTTGCCCGGGCAGCGGTACACGCTGCCGGTCAACGTGACGCCGGTCTGTCGCAGGAAACCGCCGTCGGTGCCGTCGAAACTGCCGCTCTGCGCGGCGCGCTGCGTCAACAGCACCACCAGGTTGCCGCCCAGCGCGGCGGCGCGGTTCTTCAGGTCGTGACGCGCTCCCGTCTCGAGCGACGTGTCCGGGATGAAGCCGCCGGTCAGGAAATTGCCCTGGCTGCCGGTCACGTCGCCGAGATAGCGGCACGCGGCACCCGGGTCGGTCGTGACGACGCGCACTTCGCGGCCCGCGGAAGACAGCGCGAGCGGCGCGCATGCCGCCAGCGCGGCAGGGAGGAACAGCAGCCAGACAGGTCTCATGTTTCCGCCGTATCGAATGGAATGCGCGTGATCGCGCGACAGCGTCACTCTACGGACGGCGGCCAAACGGCACATCGGGCGAAGGTTGTGCGCCCGGGCGGAAAAGCGTACGACCAAAGTCGCAGACGCAACCCGCCGAGCAGGCGGATGGGCGCGCGCTGCGGCTTGCGGGGCAGGGCGCCGGACGGGCGGCCGGTACGCTGGCCGCGAGCGGCCGAGCCCGGTGCTCAGGGCTTCGGCGCCATCAGGCCTTCCCGCCAGGCGAGCGCGACGGCCTGCGTGCGATCCGACAGGTGCAGCTTCGACATCACGTTGCCGAGATGCGTCTTGACGGTCTTTTCCGTGATGCCGAGCGTCGCGGCGATGCGTGCATTGCTGCCGCCTTCGGCCAGGCAGCGCAGCACTTCCAGTTCACGCGTGGTCAACGCGGCGAACGGGCTGTGCGGCGGCTTGCGCAATGCGCCGATCATGCGCTGCGCGATGCCGGGATGCAGGGTCGGCTCGCCGTGGACGGCTGCATGGATCGCCTGCAGCAGCCGCTCGCCGCGTATCGATTTCAGCAGGAACGAATCGGCGCCGGCATCGAGCGCGGCGAGTGCGAGCGCATCGCTGTCCGACGACGTCAGCACCATGATGTGTGTGGCGCGACTGGCGTCCCGAATCGCGCGGATCGCGGCGGGCACGCCGGCGTGCCCCATGCCGGGCATCATCAGGTCGAGCAGCAGCACGTCGGGACGATGCGCGCGCACCTGCTCGATCGTCGAGTCGCCGTCGTCGGTTTCCGCGACGATCGTGAACGACGTATCGAGCCGCAACAGCCCGCGGATGCCTTCGCGCACGACCGCGTGGTCGTCGGCGATGAGAATGGTGGTCATGCCGTCTCCATTGGGTCGAAATGGACGGTCACGCGCGTGCCGTCCGCGCCCGACGCGATGTCGAGCATGCCGCCGGGCAGCGCGTCGGCGCGCCAGCGCAGGTTGGCGAGCCCCATGCCGACCGGCACCGCCGCCGGATCGAAGCCGCTGCCGTCGTCGCGCACGATCCAGCGCCAGCGCGACGGCGGCGCACCGGGCGGCGCGTGTCCGGCGCCGTCCGTTTCGCATGCGATGCCGATCCGGCGGCAGCCGCTGTGGCGCAGCGCATTCGCCGCCGCCTCGTGGGTGATCATCAGCAGTTCGTGCGCGGCCGCCGGATGCGCATCGAGCGCGTACGCCGCGCCTTCGGGCAGGTCGAGCGACCAGTCGATGCCCGAGCCGGCCAGCAGGTCGCGCACCGCATGCGACACGGCCGCGCGCAGGCCGTCCTCTGCGATGGCCGGCAGGCTGAAGCCGGTCACCACGTTGTCGAGATCCTGCTGGAGATGATCGGCGAGGCGTCGCGCCGCACCAACGGTCGGCAACAGGTCCGGATGCCGTTGCGCCTCGTATTCCAGCTCGGTCAGCTTGAGGCCGAGCACGAAGCTGCGCTGCTTCGCGGTGTCGTGCAGGTCGCGCGCGATCCGCGTGCGTTCGACCGATACGGCGAGCGCTTTCTGCATCCCGAACGCACGCGCGAGCGCATCGGCCATCCGGTTGAAATGCGCGGCCAGCGCGCCGAGTTCGTCGCCCGACGCATCGGCGATCCGGGCCGACAGATCGCCGGCCGCCCAGCGGTCGGCCGCGGCCGTCATCCGCCGCACGCGCCGCACCAGCAACCAGACCAGCAGCCCCGCGAAGCTTGCGCCCATCGCGCCGAGATAGAGCACGGTGCGCATCAGGTCGTACGCCGATGCATCGTCCGCGATTTCGTAGTGAAGCTGCCAGCCCGGCCAGTAATGGACGCCGATCCACGCGATCGCGCCGCCGGCCAGCGGGACGCGCGTGACGATGGCCCAGTCTCCGTCGCGGCGCAGCATCGGGTCGGACGCGGCCGGCGCGACCGCTGCGGATGCGAACGCGTCGGACAGCAGCGGCGACGCGGCCGGCGCGGTGGCGCATCCGCCGCCATCCGGGCGCGCAATGCGCACCTGCAACCGGCCGGTGCCGAAGAAGCTCATCATCGGCGCGAAATCCATCACGTCGCGCGTGCCGTCCCGTGCGATTTGCCAGAACATCGCGTCGGCCGCGGCACGGCATGCGACTGGCTCGCGCAGGTCGACGGCGCCGGCCGATGCGGCCAGTGCGGGGCGGTCGAGGTTGCCGAGAAAACGGCGGATGTCGCTTTCGGCGTGGGTGCGCCACAGCACGCTCGTCAGCACCGACGACAGCACCATCGCCACGAACCCCACGACGATGAAGGTCGGCACGAGCTTGACGAACAGGCCACGGAAGCGGATCCGGAACAGGCGCAACGCGGGCTCCTGGTTTTTCGTTTTCCACCGGCGCGCCGGATGGGCGCCGACGGCGTGGCGAAGCAGGGCGGCAGGCTTCGGTCGCGCCATCTTGACGGTTTTTTGCGGCGGTTGCAGAGGCGTTTCGTTCGGACGGGCGGGATGGCCCGGGCGGAGGAACCGGCAGCCGGCATGCCGGCGGGAATGCGTGCGGGCGGGTCGACGGCGCGACGCCGGGTTCGTTTGTGCGCCAATGAACCGCGCCGTATGATGACGCGTTCCATGCGGCTCTCGGTCAGGGGCATGCGGCCCGGCGGCGCGTGGATCGTCCTTGCCGTGTCCTGCGTCTTCGGCACGGAAGCGCCCCAATGCCCCGGATTGCCGGTCCTGGTCCCGGTCGCAGTCGAATGGAGAACATCGGATGAAGCTTCAAGCCGGCTACGACCTGACGTTTCGGCATGTCCGACGGCATGCGGAAGGCCTTGCGTACGATGTCGGGTTTCACGTGTATCAGCGTCACGACGGGACATTCATACTCGGCTACGAAGTCGTGCAACAGGCAAGCCAACTCCGATTCGGAAACGGGGCCTACCGGCTGGACTTCGAGGGCACGCGCGAAGAAGCGGAAGCATTCGCGCGCACCTATCTGGAATGGGTCATCGACAACCTGCCGGACTCGAACGGCTGGGACAGCGGCATGCGAACAGGCGAACGCGCCGGCTATCGGATCGTCGAATGGAACGACGGAACGGACGGGGATCTCGAGAACCTGGTTCTGCGCTGCCCCGAACTCGTCGTCGGACGGTATGTGGCAATCGCGAGTTGCGACAGCGGCTCGTACACGCCAACCGACGGGGAATTCGCGGCGGGTTGGTCAAGAATCGGCAGTCTCGCGTTGAGTCCCCCGGTCGAAACGCCGTCGCGGCTTCCGATGCCCGGTTTTGACGAGTGGTACGTGTACGACACGCCGGGCAGGGGCGAGCCGCACGCCAACTTCGTGAATCGCGTCGGCTTCAGTCCGCTCGACGTCGATGACAGGGACACGGATGCATTCTGGGAACAGGTCGTCAAGCTGGCGCCGCTGCACGTGCTTGGAGCAGGCACGCCGCATTTGTTCCTGGTCACGCGCGACGACGCGCTGTTCCAGGCGGTACTTCAGGGCGCAATGCCCTGAGGGCGATGCCCGTCGAGGTTCCACCGCAGTCTCCGGCGTCATCGAGACGCCGCGTCCATGGCCACGCCCGCAGGAACGCCGACGAAGCCCCGTCGCGCAACGCATCGCGCAGTTTTCGCGTGAAAACGTCCGCCCGGACAATCGCGATGCCGACTTCAATGGATCAATGAACCTGCCGGGTGCCGGCTTCGCCCGCGCACGCGGCCTCTCCGTGCCCCCGATTGACCTCCGATCAAGCCGCCGACGCAGCGACGGGTAGCCGCGAAGGAGCGCACGGCCCGCATCTCGGCGACTCGCCGGCGGCGCTGTCGCTTGTAGCGGGCTTCGGCCGCCCGGACCCACCGGCAAGAAAATATTTTTCACCCGCTGTAACCGGCCGCGCCGATCGCACGAATTAACTTGCGTACCCACGACGGGTACCTTCCAGCTCAATCATCGGAGAACACCATGTCGGCAAAACTCTCGCTCCAAACCGCGCTGCTCGTCGGCGCCGTCGCCAGCCTCGTCGCCTCGGTTGCGCATGCCGCACCGCTCACGAAAGCCGAGGCCGACGCCGCCGTCGCCGCCCACAAGGAGAAGTGTTTCGGCGTCGCGCTGAAGGGACAGAACGACTGCGCGGCCGGCCCCGGCACCACCTGCCAGGGCACCTCGACCGTCGACTTCCAGGGCAACTCGTGGAAGTTCGTTCAGGGCGGCACGTGCACCAGCATCCAGGTGCCGGGTGGCAATCACGGCTCGCTCACGCCGATCAAGTCGTAACGCACGTCGGCAAGAGGAAATCGGGAGGCGATCGTGAACCATTCAATCAGCATGACGAAGCAATCCGGCCATGACCGCCTCCGCCGCGTGCCGCCGCTCGTCGGCACGAGCTTCAAGCCTCGCCACCTCGAGGACATCCTTCGCGACGGGCTTCAGGACGGTTTCTTCGAGGTGCATGCGGAAAACTACATGGGCGAGGGCGGGCCGCCGCACCGGGCGCTGCGCGCGTTGCGCGAAACCTACCCGGTTTCCGTGCACGGCGTGTGCCTGTCGATCGGCGGGCCGTCGCCGCTCGATCCGCATCACCTCGCGCGCTTCCGCGACGTGGTCGCGCGTTACGAGCCCGTGCTCGTTTCCGAGCATCTCGCGTGGTCGTCGCACGGGGGCGCCTTCTACAACGACTTGCTGCCGCTGCCGTACACGCGTTCGACGCTCGATCGGGTCTGCGCGCACGTCGACGAGGTTCAGGCGGCGATCGGGCGCCCGCTGCTGCTCGAGAATCCGTCGACCTACGTCGGATTCGCGTCGTCCACGATGAGCGAAACCGACTTCATCTCGGCGGTCGTCCGGCGTACCGGGTGCGGATTGCTGCTCGACATCAACAATGCGTTCGTGTCGGCGACCAATCACGGGGGCTCCGCCGCCGACTATCTCGCGGCCCTGCCGCTCGAACGGGTCGGCGAGATCCATCTGGCCGGACACAGCGAACAACGCGACGACGAGGACGAACCGCTCCTCATCGACAGCCACGATCGCCCGGTCGCCGGCCCGGTGTGGGCGCTGTACGCAGGCGTGATCGCGCGTACCGGCCCGGTGCCGACGCTCGTCGAATGGGACAGCCAGCTTCCCGACTGGCCCGTGTTGCGCGAGCAGGCGCTCGAGGCCCGCCGGATCATGGCCGCTTCCGCCGCATCGTCCGAGGAGATGGCCGATCATGCGTGCTGATGCCAACCCGACCGATTACGCGTGCGCGTTCGCGCCGGGCCTCACGAATCCGGCGATCGACGCGCCGGACGACGCGATCGCCTACGGGGGCAAGCGCGTCACCCGCCGCTACGACGTCTACCGCAACAACGTGACGGTCAGCCTGATCGACGCGCTCGCCGCGGTGTATCCGTCGGTGCAGCGTATCGTCGGCGTGGAGTTTTTTCGCGCGATGGCGCGCTTCCACGTGCGCGAAACGCCGCCCGTGTCGCCGCTGCTGTTCGAATACGGGCGCGATTTCCCGGACTTCATCGCCAAATACGACTATGCGCGCTCGATGCCGTGGCTCGCGGATACCGCCCGTATCGAGCGCGCGTGGCTCGACGCGTATCACGCGGCCGATCTGCCGATACTCACCGCCGATGCGTTCGCGGCGATCGCGCCGGATGCGCTGGCTGCGGTGCGTCTCGTTCCCCATCCGGCCACCCGCATCGTGCGCTCGCCGTATCCGGCCGTCGCGATCTTCGCGATGAACCGGGCCGACGGCCCCGTCACGCCGCTGTGTTCCAGCGAAGCCGAGGACGCACTCGTCACGCGCCCGGCGCATGACGTGATCGTGTCCCGGCTCCCGCCCGGCGGCGCGGCATTCCTGATCAGCCTGATCGACGGCGCCTCGCTCGGCGACGCGGTCGCGATCGCCCTCGAAGACAATCCCGCCTTCGATCTCGCGGCCGGCTTGCACGGCATGATCGAAGCCGGCGTGTTTACCACCGTCCATTCCGGAGCCTGACCGCCATGTCCGATCTACATACCGCCGAACGCTCGCCGCTGCAGGCGCTCGCAATGCTCGTCAGCCGCGCGCGGCACGGCATCCAGTGGCTTGCCCGCCCGTGGCTCGCGCAACTCGCGCTGCGGCTTGCGCTCGCGGTGCCGTTCTGGAAATCCGGCATCCTCAAGTGGGACGGTTTCCTGCGCCTCAACGACACCGCGATCGATTTGTTCACGAGCGAATTCCAGCTGCATCTGCCGGGCGGCCCGTACCCGTTCCCCGCACCGGCCGTGTTCGCCTTCCTGTCCGGCTGCGGGGAAGTGCTGTTCCCGGTGCTGCTGGTGCTCGGCCTCGGGACGCGATTCGCGGCGGCCGGCCTGTTCGTGATGACCTGCGTCGTCGAACTGACGGTGCCGGACGGCTGGCCGATCCACCTGACGTGGGCCGCGATGGCGCTCGGCATCGCGGCGTGGGGCCCGGGCCGCCTCTCGATCGACCATCTGCTCGGCGATCGCGCACCGCGCGATTGAGCCGGCGGGGCTTCGCGACCCGGCGGAGCGCGGCGGATTCACGCGCCGCCGCGCCGGCCCGGAACGCAGCCCGATCTTCGCCTCTTCACGATGAAAACCCGAGACCTGGTCACGCGGCTGGCAGCGGATCTGAAGCCGGTCGAACCCGGCGCGGTTTCGCAGCGGCTTTACCGCGCGCTGGTTGTCGGCTTCTCCGGCAGCACCGCGCTGCTCGTTGCGCTGTACGGCATCCGCAGCGACATGCCGCAACTGATCCTGACGACGATGTTCTGGGCACGGCTCGCGTTCCCGCTCGCCGTCGTCTTCTCGGCGACGCGGCTCGCCGAACGCCTCGGCCGCCCCGGCGCGCAACTGAGCCCCGCCGGGCTCGCGACCGCGCTGCCGGTGGCCGCGATGCTGCTCGCCACGGGCGGCGTGCTGATCGCGACGCCGTCCGGCTACCGGCTGCAACTGGTACTCGGCACGACATGGCGGACCACCGTCGCGGACGTCGTGCTGCTGTCATTGCCGCCGCTCGCCGCCGCGCTGCATGCGATGAAGCGGCTCGCGCCGACGCGTCTCGTGCTCGCTGGCGCGGGCGCCGGCCTCCTGGCGGGCGCACAGGCGCTGATCGTCTATTCGCTCTATTGCGCCGAGATGTCGATACCGTTCTGGGGTGTCTGGTACGTGCTGTCGCTCATGTTGACGGTGGCCCTCGGCGCGACGAGTGCGCCGAACGCAGCCGGCAACACCATCCCGAGCAGATACCAGACGCTCCAGAATGCCGGGCTCATTTCCGGGCAGTGGAAGGAGTAGGCGATCGTCGCGATCGCGCTCGTGGCGAGTCCCGCCGCGGCGCCGGCGGAACGCAGCCGCGTCGGCGCCAGCCCGCGGATCGCGACGAACATCGCGACGAAACCGGGCACCGACAGCAAAACGATGTTGAACGGGCATACGCGCCACGTCTGACCGAGCACGACCGCGAGCCGGTCGCCGGGTTCCGCCGTCGCGACCACATAAAGGCCCGCGATCCAGACCGCCGCGATGCCGGCGCCGACGATCGGCCAGCCGGCGCCGACGGCCGCGCCGGGGCGGGCGAGCCGCACGGCCGCCACGATCGCGCCCGCGGCCACGCACAGCGGGAATGCGAGCTTCGCCCAGAAGAGCGGGGTGCGCATCACGGCCGACAGGTCGGGGCGCACGCCGAACGCGATCGTCATCAACAGCACGGCGCCCGCCGCGGCGATCGCGAGCGCGCCGGCCAGACGCCTGGCCGGTGCGCCGCGCTCGACGGGGGTGACGCCCGCCGCCAGCATGTCGATGAAATCGTCCGTTTTCATATCACTCCTCGCACGCGCGCCGCGAGTGCCTTCAGTCCCCTGTGGATGCTGACCTTGACGACGGATTCGGACGCGCCGATCAGTTGCGCCGCCTCGGCAACCGACAATCCCTGCAGTTTCACATGCAGGATCGACAGCCGCTGCTTGTCCGGCAGATGATCGAGCAACTGGCCGATGTCGCGATGCGCGTCGGACGCCTCGTCGTCGGGTTCGGAAAAGATTTCCGTGTGATCGTCGAGCGGATCGTGCAGCGCTTCGCGGCGGGCGCGCGTCCGGAAGAAATCCATCAGCTTGTAGCGCGCGATCGCATGCACCCATGCGGTCAGCGGTTCGTCCGCGCGATACGTATGACGTGCATTATGAACGGCGAGCAGGATCTCCTGCACGAGATCCTCGATGTCCGCGTCGAATTGCGGGATCCGCTTGCGGAGAAAGCCGCGCAAGTGACGGGTCAGTTCCGACAGGAACGACCGGTAATCCGGCGCATTGCCGGCGAGGCCGCTGACGAACAGCGCTCTCAGGCGGGATTCCACGGAATGCAAGATCGGGCCTCCGGCGCTATCGCGCCGAATCGGCTTGCCGCGGCCGCGCGACGTCTGGCGCGCCGGGGCCTCTGCGGCGTGCCGCTTGCGCCGGCGCGTGCGTCCGGAGCGCAAGCCCGCGATCGACCTGGTTCGATCCGTCTGCGCCGGCTACTCGCCCGTTCCCGATGTCCATGCCGCGGTTCCTTGTTCGATTCGACGTTCCGCCCGGGCCGATGCATCGGCCGGATACCGTAAGCGCCTGCGGCGACGAAACCGCGCGGCGCGATTCATTCGATCTCCCATGCCGGGAAATGGCCGATCGCAATCCAGGGCGCCCGGTGCTCCGCCGGTATGCCATCTTGATGCACCAAGCAATTTTAGATCGACCGATCTAGAATATCGCGGTACCCGGCCCATTGCAATGCGGGGCGTTACGAGCGCCCGGCAAGGAGGAACACGATCATGGCCCGCCCACGGGAATTCGACGAATCGGCTGCGCTCGACGCCGCGGTCTACCGCTTCTGGGTCCACGGCTACGAGGCGACGTCGGTGCGCGAGCTCGCGCAGGACATGGGCATCACGGGCGCGAGCCTCTACAACGCGTTCGGCGACAAACGCTCGCTGTTTCGGCGCGCGCTTTCGCACTATGTCGAACGCAGCTTTGGCGACCGCCAATCGCGGCTCGAGGCGACGCTGCCGCCGCGCGAGATCATCAAGGGCTTCTTTCGCGAGATCATCGACCGTTCGGTCGACGATGAGGATCGAAAAGGGTGCCTGCTGGTCAATTCGGCGCTCGAGGTCGCGCCGCACGACCCGGAATTCCGCACGATGATCGCCGGCGTGCTGGACAGGGTGCAGGCGTTCTTCCGGAACCAGATCGCCGCCGGCCAGTTGTCGGGGGACATCCCGGCCGACCGCTCGGCCGACGATCTGGCGAACCTGCTGCTCGGGGTGCACCTGGGCATTCGCGTACTTGCGCGCACGCGGCCGGAGCGCGCATTGCTCGAAGGGCTGGCGCGGCCGGCGCTCGCGCTGCTCGACGGCGGTGCGGACTGACAGGCGGTAGTGGCAAGGAGAGGCCCGGCGGTGGCGCCGGCCTGCCAGGTATCCGGGCCGGAGACATCCACGAGCGCCGCGCAGCAATTTGCCCGGGCGTCATGGAGTGCGTGATGCCGTCCGCCGTGTTGGCGGTAATACGCTTCCATCTTGTGGGGATCCAGCGCTGCGCCACCGAGATGGCACGCCTGCCAACCCACCGGTATGTCTTCCAGCAGATCAACCAGCAGTTCCCAGTCTCCGCCGTAATCAAAGCACAGCATCCGTGGCCTGGATTCGCCCGAGAACTGATCGAGCCACGCGAGCAACGCATCGCGCAATTCCTCTCGAGGGAACACTCGGTCGGGGAATTGTCCCAGTTGCGGCAGGATGGCCGCACGCACAAATTCGCTGCAGCTCCGGAGATCGAAATCGGAGCGCTCCCCGTAAAACTCCCGCCCGTCGGCAGACACGATTGCGATGCTGATCAGATCGCAATCCAGAAAATCCGTGAACTCCGTGTCCACGTACAAGCGCAAGGGCGTCACATGCTCTCCGAGGGTGAGTAGGCATCGTACCTGGTGTACGGAATTCGGTGCCTGCGGCGCCCGCACGGGCAGGGCATCCCGTCACTCTCCGAGTCCGGTTATACATTTCCACAAAGCGCAGCGCCGGTTGCCGAACAGGCGATGCCATGTTCCAGATGCAAGCGACGCGTCTTCGAGTATCTCAGCGAAGCTGCCGGACCCTTCTGGGCAAGGGTTGGGGCGCTGAATCCAGTCTGACGGCAGATGCGAGGGCTGCAAAGCGGCACAAACAAACAGCTCGCATTCCATACACGGCACCGAACCACACAATCTCGACATTATAGAAATAATGTCAAAATTCAGAGGGCGAATGATTAGATATTTACTGGTTTACGTTATATTATTCATCAAATCATCCGTGAACCCCACCATGTCCGATCTCGCCGCCGACGAATCCCGCCTGACCGCCGAAATCGAGCGCCTCAAGGCCGACTTCCCCAAAACCCGCGAGCTGTACCGCGAAGCCTGCGCGCTGCTGTTCTTCCGCTTCGGCATCACGCCCACCGCGAACCGTCTGTATCAGCTCGTCCGCAAGGGCAGCATGAGCACGCCGACGGCCGTCCTCGGCGAGTTCTGGGCCGAGCTGCGGGAAAAGAGTCGCGTGCGTATCGAGCACCCCGATCTGCCGGTCGATTTGCAGGCGGCGGCCGGCGAACTGGTCGCGACGCTATGGAATCGCTCGAGCGCCGACGCTGCCGCCGCGCTCGACGCGCTGCGTACGGACGTCGAAGCCGAGCGGACGGCAGCGCACGCGGAAGTAGCGAAGCTGCGGGCCGAACTCGCGCGCACCGAAACGGCACTGGAGCAACGCACGGCCGCGTTGCTGGCCGCACAGGTGCGTATCCAGGAACTGGAGCAGGCGAGGGCGGCGGACGATGCGTCGCGGCAAGCGCTGCAGGCGGATCTGGCGCGCCTGAAGGCCGACAACGCGGAAGGCGATCGCGCCCTTGCGCAGGCGCGCGCCGACTTCACCACTCAGCTCGACCGCCTGCGCGACGACGCCGGTCGCGCCGAGGAGCGCTTGCGCGCATCGGAGAAGCGGGCGCTTCAGGAGATCGATCGCGAGCGGCTCGCGGCCGCCCGGCTGCAAAAGGAACTCGACGCCATGGCATCGCGCGCCGAGCAGCGCGACGCCCGGAACCGGAACGACACGGCCGCGTTGCAGGCGCAGCTCGGCGACGCGCTGCATCGATGCGGCGTGCTCCAGGGGCAGCTCGACGGCGCGCTGGCCACCGACGCGGCGCGCGGCAAGGAACTCGAGGATCTGCGACGGGAGATGGCCGTGCTCGCGAGACGGGCGCCGGCGCGCGGCGTCAAGACGGCTCCGGCCGCGCAACGGAGCGATCGACGGGCGCGCACGAGGCAGCGCGCCGGCGACGCATCGCGCTGACGCCGAAGCCGGCCGGCAACCGAACGGGCGAAGCCGGCGGGATGCCACCCGCCCGACCGACCGCCTGTCCGGCTGCCGCTTCGACTCAGCTCAGCACGTACCTGGAAGGCAGCGGCGGCGCATCCGCCGGAATCGTGACGAGCGACGTGTTCAGCCAACTCTGCGGCGTGCCGTTCGACTGCGCATAGGCGCCGACGTACGGCATCATCCGCGTCGTCTGATAGACCTGCGGCGTCCAGCCCGCCGGCGCGAGGAAGATCGACGTCGCGCGCTTCTCGCTGTATGCGGACGCGCCGTACGTCGAGATATTCCACAGCGTCTGCTGATACGTCGCGTAGTCGGCGTTGTGGCGCGAGCCGCCGGCCTGCCAGCCTTCGAGCTGAATGAACGTGTTGTACGTGCCGGCGCCCGCGAGCAGGTTGTTGACCGTGCGCCCGTACAGGAACGACAGGATCAGGCCGCAGTTCGCCGGCGCGAAATCGCTGCCGACGCTCAGGTAGTAACGGCCGGTCGTATTCAGCACCGATGCGTAGTGCGAGTTGCCGATATCCGTCGACGTCGTCAGCCCGCTTGCACCCATGAAGCTGTCGAACGCCTGCATCGTGACGCCTGCGGGGAGGTCGCTCGTCGCGCTGATCGCGACGATGTGCGAGCCGGCCGCCAGCAGCGTCAGGAACGCGGACAGCGTGCCTGCGATCCAGTTGCCCTGCGCATCGACGAACGGAAACGCCCGGTAGCCCGTCAGCGCGAAGACGGCCGGATCGGAGCCGGCCTGCCATGCGATCTGCGGCACCCACATCGTCAGCGGGCCGGTGCTCGATGCGCTGGACACGTATTGTTTCAGCGCGTCGATGAGCTGCGCGTCGGTCGCTGGCAGCACGCCGTACGCGGCGCCGCTCTGCCAGCGCTGCACCCATTGCGCGACGAACCCCGCGAGCTGGCCGCCGGTGAAATCGGCGGGCGGCACGTAACCGAGCGGCCCCGTGCCCTGGTAAGCGGACTGGATCGCCGCGGCCGTGCGCACGTTGGCGCCGAACATGCTGTTCGCGAAATCCTGGCAGTTGTTGGCCGGCGGCGTCGCGAGCTGCGCAAGCGGAACGACCCAGGCGCCGTTCGCGGTCGGGACGCCGCGATACAGCGTGAGATTGGCGACCGAGTCGTGTCCGGGAAACGTGGCGGCGTCCGCACCGGACACATAGCCGGCCGACGGCGTGACGCTGACGGTGGTCGGCTGAGATCCGAACGGGTGCGTGTACGAGATCGCGAACGACGCGTCGCCGCCGGCCAGGCCGAAGGACCCCGTGCAGTCGCCCCAGCTGTTCGACGCACTCACGGCGGTCGATTGTCCGGTCGCGATCTGCGCCTGCGACGCCTGCGGTATCGAACCGCTCTGGCTCGCCGCGCTGCCGAAGGCGAGCGTCGACGACGGAATCGCGTTGACGACGTTGATCGTGATCGAGCGGTCGGCGATGCCGTAGCTGCGCGTGGACGCGTTGGCCGCGCCGGCGGCGGCGAACGACGATGCGGATGCCGGGCTGCCGTCGCCGCCGCAGGCAGCCAGCGAGCCAACGAGCGGCGACAGGGTCAGCGCGGCGCCGCGCTGGATGAAGCGCCGGCGATTCGGCGCGGACGGGCGTTCGGGTTTCGAAGCGGTCATGGGGCGTTCCTGGTCACGGGTTCGAGAGGAGGCAACGACGATCCGGCGCATTGCACACGTGTGCAATGCCGGCCGGGATACGGCACCTGCCGGCACATGCGCCGCGCGTATTTATCCGGGAAATCGATGAAACGCCCGCGACGAAACCAAGTCGCTGATGTGACGGCGCGCACGCCGCCATGCGCGGGCAGGCCGGAACGGACGCCGCCGGGCATTGGGCGCCCGGCGGGGATCGGGTAAAGTGCCGCTCAACATGCCGGTTCGACGTTACTAGACGACCGGTCTAATCGTTGCTAACATACGCCATCATGAATGCATCTTCAGGCGCGGAAGTCCGCCAGCACATCCTGAATATCGCCAAGCCGATCATGCTCCACAAGGGGTTTTCGGCCGTCGGCCTGAACGAGATTCTCGCTGCGGCGGGGATCCCGAAGGGCTCGTTCTACCATTACTTCGGTTCGAAAGAGGCATTTGGCGAGGCGCTGCTCGAGTCGTATTTCGAAGGCTATCTCGCGCATCTCGACAACCTGCTCAAGCGCCAGGCCGGCACGGGCGCCGAGCGCCTGATGACGTACTGGGGCAACTGGCTGCACACGCAGTGCGCGGACGATCCGGAAGGCAAGTGCCTCGCGGTGAAGCTCGGCGCGGAAGTGTCGGACCTGTCGGAGGCGATGCGCGCGGTGCTGCGGCAGGGCACGAGCCAGATCATCGAGCGGCTCGCCGGCGGCATCGAGGCGGGGCTGGCGGACGGCTCGCTGAGCGCAGTCGACGATCCGCCGCACACGGCCGCGATCCTGTACGAGCTGTGGCTGGGCGCGACGCTGCTGGAGAAGATTCATCGCAACCGCAAGCCGCTCGAAAGGGCGATGGTCGAGACGCGGCGCATGCTGAACCTGCCGCCGGCCGCGCTCGACGACGGACAGCCGTAAGACGGGCGCGCATGGGCGCGCCTTGTTTTTACCCTTATTCTAGACGACTGGTCTACTTGATTCTTGCATGACGAACGTACCGTGCCGCGTTACGCTGCTCCGACGATCCCCCCGCACCCGAGCAACCGCGACGCGGCCGCCGCTGCCGATGCCCGCGTGCACCTTCCGCTGCTACACCGCTGATCCGATCGTGCCCGCGAGGCACGCCCATTCCTGTTGACGGAGGCATACATGCCGCAAAGCAAGACCGCAAACCGCCAGATCGTTTTGAATTCGCGCCCGGTCGGCGCGCCGACGCCGGGCAACTTTCGCGCCGAATCCGCTGACGTGCCGACGCCCGGCGCCGGCCAGGTGCTGCTGCGCACGGTCTGGCTGTCGCTCGACCCGTACATGCGCGGCCGGATGAGCGACGCGCCGTCCTATGCGGCACCGGTCGAACTCGGCGGCGTGATGGTCGGCGGCACGGTTAGCCAGGTCGTGGCGTCGAACCTGCCCGCGTTCCGCGAAGGCGACCTGGTGGTCGCGGGAGCGGGGTGGCAGGACTACGCGCTGTCCGACGGCCGCGACCTGATTCCGCTCGGCCGCGACTTCGCGCATCCGTCGTACGCGCTTGGCGTGCTCGGCATGCCCGGCTTCACCGCCTATACGGGGCTGTTGACGATCGGCGAGCCGAAGGCCGGCGAAACCGTGGTCGTCGCGGCGGCGAGCGGCGCGGTCGGCTCGGTGGTCGGCCAGATCGCGAAGCTGAAGGGCTGCCGCGTGGTCGGCATTGCCGGCGGCGCCGACAAGTGCGCCTACGTGACCGGCACGCTCGGCTTCGACGCGTGCGTCGACCATCGCGATCCCGCGTTGGCCGCGAAGCTGAAGGACGCATGCCCGAACGGCATCGACGTCTATTTCGAGAACGTCGGCGGGGCCGTGTTCGATGCGGTGTGGCCGTTGCTCAACGATCACGCGCGGGTGCCCGTCTGCGGGATCGTCGCGCATTACAACGACACCGCGCTGCCGACCGGCCAGGACCGCGTGGCGGCGCTGATCGGCACGATCCTGCGCAAGCGCATCCGCATGCAGGGTTTCATCATCCGCGATCACTATGCCACCGGCCTTGCATCGTTCATGAAGGACATGCGCGAATGGGTCGCGCAGGGCAAGGTGAAGACGCGCGAGGACGTCGTCCCCGATCTCGCCGATGCGCCGCAAGCGCTGATCGGCTTGCTCGCCGGCCGGAACTTCGGCAAGGTTGTCGTGCGCGTGGGCCCGGACGAACTGGCCTGACACGACGGTAACGGTTCGCAGCAACAAACGGCCGCCCGCCGGCATCGCCAGACGCCGGCCGGCGGTTTTCCCGATTCCGTCCGGAAAGGAGTGACAAGATGGCCCTTCACGTGATTGCTTCCCTGTTCGTGAAGCCCGAGCATGCACAGGCCGCCGAGGCCGAACTGCGCAACTTGGTCGCCAGGACGCGCGCCGAGCCGGGCAACCGGCGCTACGACCTGTTCCGCGCGCAGGACGGTGCGCCTGATCTGCATCTGTACGAGATCTACGACGACCAGGCCGCCTTCGATGCGCATCTCGCGAGCCCGCACTTCGGCGAATTCAGCGAGAAATCGGCGGACTGGTTCACCGCGCCGCCGGTCATCCGGGTGCTGTCGAACCTCGACGTGGCCGGATAACCGCGCAGGAACACCGCGACGGCCCGCTTCTCCCGGGGGCCGCGCGGCACCCGTCGCGCCCGGCGCGACGACAACAACAACGACAACACCGCACGGCGCGTCCATCGCGCCGATTCCCCCAATACCGGCCCCGGAGGCTGAATGATTACCCTCACCATCAACGGCGCAACCCACCCGGTCGACGTCCCCGATGACATGCCCCTGCTCTGGGTGCTGCGCGACGTCGTCGGCCTCACCGGCACGAAGTTCGGTTGCGGGATCGCGCAATGCGGTGCGTGCACCGTCCATCTCGACGGCGTCGCCGCACGCTCGTGCGTGCTGCCGGTCGCGGCCGTCGCGGGCCGCAGGATCACGACGATCGAGGCCGTCGGCGCGACGCCGGCCGGCCACAAGGTCCAGCAGGCGTGGCGTGAGCTCGACGTCGTCCAGTGCGGCTACTGCCAGTCGGGGCAGGTGATGGCCGCCACCGCGCTGATCGCGTCGAACCCGAACCCGACCGACGCCGACATCGACGCGGCCATGGCCGGCAACATCTGCCGCTGCGGCACGTACAACCGGATTCGCGCGGCGGTCAAGCAAGCCGCGCAGGGGGCCTGAGATGAACCTGTTCTCATGCTCGCCTGGTGCGCTGCCCGCCGCGGGAGCGGTCAGCCTTGTTGAATCCACGTTGCGGAGGCCGACATGTCGCGCGGACTGATCGAAGCAGGTCGGGCCGGTGCGGGCGTCTCGCGCCGGTCGTTTCTGAAACTCGGCATGTCGCTCGGCGCGGCGGCCGGCGGCGGCCTGCTGCTCGGCTTCAGCCTGCCGGCGGCGGGGGACGATGCGCGGCGCTCGGTGATCGGCGGCGACGCGGCCGAACCCGCGCAGGCCGGCGTATTCGCGCCGAACGCGTTCGTGCAGATCGATCGCGCCGGCAAGGTCACGCTGGTGATGCCGAAGGTCGAGATGGGGCAGGGCGTCTATACGGCGCTGCCGATGCTGATCGCCGAGGAACTCGAAGTGCCGCTGTCGAGCGTGACGCTCGACCATGCGCCGCCGAACGAGAAGCTGTTCCTCGACCCGCTGCTCGGCGGCCAGCTCACCGGCGGCTCGACGTCGATACGCTACGCGTGGGAACCGCTGCGCCGCGCGGGTGCGACGGCGCGCACGCTGCTGGTCGCGGCGGCGGCGAAGCAGTGGAAGGTCGATCCGGCCGCCTGCCGCGCCGCGAACGGCGAAGTGCAGCATCCGCCGAGCGGCCGGCGCGCCTCGTACGGCCAGCTCGCCGATGCGGCGGCGAAGCTGCCGGTGCCGAAGGATGTCGTGCTGAAGAAACCCGCGGATTTCAAGCTGATCGGCACGCCCGCGAAGCGGCTCGATTCGCCGGAGAAGGTCGACGGCACCGCGCAGTTCGGGCTCGACGTGCGGCTGCCCGGCATGCTGTACGCGGTGATCGTGAACAGCCCGGTGTTCGGCGGCACGGTCGCCGGCGTCGACGACACCGCCGCGAAGAAGATTCCCGGCGTGCGCCAGGTCGTCCGCGCGGACAACGCGGTCGCGGTGGTCGGCGATCACACGTGGGCCGCGAAGCGGGGCGCGTCGGCGCTGGTCGTGAAGTGGAACGAAGGCGCGGGCGCGAAGGTGTCGACGAAGGACATCGTCGCGGATCTCGCGCAGGCCGCGACAAACGGCAAGGGCGCGGTCGCGCGCAAGGACGGTGACGTCGCCAAGGGTTTCTCGAATGCGAAGACGCGCATCGACGCCGTGTACGAGCAGCCGCTCCTCGCGCACGCGACGATGGAGCCGGTGAACTGCACGGTGCAGGTGCGTAGCGACGGCTGCGAGATCTGGGTCGGCACGCAGGTGCCGACGCGGGCGCGCGATACCGTGCAACAGCTTACGGGCCTCGCGCCGGAGCGGATCGTCGTGCACAACCATCTGCTCGGCGGCGGCTTCGGCCGGCGGCTCGAGACGGACATGATCGCGCAGGCCGTGAAGATCGCCAAGCAGGTCAACGCGCCCGTGAAGGTGGTGTGGACCCGCGAGGAGGACATCCAGCACGACATGTACCGGCCGTACTACTACGACCGGATCTCGGCCGGCCTCGACGCGAACGGCAAGCCGATCGCGTGGCAGCACCGGATCGTCGGCTCGTCGATCCTCGCGCGCTTCGCCCCGCCGGCGTTCAAGGACGGCGTCGATCCCGACGCGGTCGAGGTCGCCGCCGATCTGCCGTACGACCTGCCGAACCAGCTGATCGACTACGTGCGGCAGGAGCCGCGCCATGTGCCGACCGCGTTCTGGCGCGGCGTCGGGCCGACGCGCAGCACGTTCGTCGTCGAGAGCTTCATCGACGAACTGGCCACACAGACCAGGACCGACCCCGTGCAATACCGTCGCGCGCTACTCGGCAAGACGCCGCGCGCGCTCAACGTGCTCGACGTCGCGACGAAGGCGGCCGGCTGGGGCCCGTCGCTGCCGAAGGGGCAAGGGCGCGGCGTATCGGTCATGCACGCGTTCGGCAGCTTCTTCTCGATCGTCGTCGACGTCGCGGTGGACAACGGCGAGGTGCAGGTGAAGCGCGTCGTCTGCGCGGTCGATTGCGGGATGGTCGTCAATCCGGACACGATCGAGGCGCAAGTGCAGGGCGGCATCATCTTCGGGATCACGGGCGCGCTGTACGGCGAGATCACGATCGAGGACGGCCGCGTCGTGCAGACCAATTTCACCGACTACCGGATGCTGCGCATCAACGAGACGCCGCCCATCGAGGTTCATCTGGTGAAGAGCGGCGAGGCACCGGGCGGAATCGGCGAACCGGGCACCGCCGCGACGGCGGCGGCCCTGTCCAACGCGATCTTCGCGGCCACCGGCACACGGCTGCGCAAGCTGCCGGTCGGCGACCAGTTGAAGACGGCATGAGGGGAGGGACGATCATGCGAAACCTCACCCTGAACGTGCTCGGCGCGTCGCTGCTCGCGCTGTCGGCGGTGTCGGCCGGCACCGCCGCGCATGCCGCGCAAACGGCGCTGGCCGACAGCGCGCTCGTCGCGCGCGGCGCGTATCTCGCGAAAGCCGGCGACTGCGTCGCGTGCCACACCGCGCCGCGCGGCACGCCGTTCGCCGGCGGCCTGAAGATGGTCACGCCGATGGGCGCGATCTACACGACCAACATCACGCCCGACCCGGACACGGGCATCGGCGGCTATACGGAAGCCGAGTTCGCGAGCGCGCTGCGCGCCGGCGTCGCGAAGGACGGCCATCACCTGTATCCGGCGATGCCGTATCCGTCGTACGCAAAGCTGAAGGACGACGACGTGAAGGCGCTGTACGCGTACTTCATGCACGGCGTCGAACCGGTGAAGCAGGCGAACCGGCCGTCCGACATCCCGTGGCCGCTCAACATGCGCTGGCCGCTCGCGTTGTGGAATGCGGTATTCCTCGACACGACGCCTTATGCCGACAAGCCGGCCCGGGACGCGTTGTGGAATCGCGGCGCCTATCTCGTGCAGGGGCTCGGACACTGCGGGTCGTGCCACACGCCGCGCGGCGTCGGCTTCCAGGAGAAGGCGCTCGACGAGGGCGGCAGCGTGTTCCTGTCCGGCGCGCCGATCGACAACTGGTTTGCGTCGAACCTGACCGGCGAGTACAACACGGGGCTCGGCCGCTGGAACGAGGCCGACGTCTCGCAGTTCCTGAAGACCGGCGCGAACCGCCACGCCACCGCGTTCGGCTCGATGGTGAGCGTGATCAACCACAGCACGCAGGCATTGACCGACGACGATCTGGCGGCGATTTCCCGCTACCTGAAAACGCTGCCGGCCGCCGGAGGGACAGGCGCACCGCCTTACCGCTATGATCCGAAGGCGACGCAGGCTGCGCTGGGCCGGCCGGCAACCGATCCGGGCGCGAAGGTGTATAACGCTTACTGCCTGCATTGCCATGGCGTGGACGGGCGCGGCTACGCGCCGCTGCTCGCGCCGCTCGCGGGCAACCCGAACGTGCTCGAGGCCGATGCCGCGTCGCTGATCAACGTGACGCTGAACGGCAGCGACACGCTCGTGATCGACGGCGTGCCGTCCGCGTATCCGATGCCGGCGTTTTCGAACCAGCTGAACGACCGGCAGATCGCCGACGTGCTGACGTTCATGCGCGCCGGCTGGAACAACGGTGCGCCGGCCGTGCAGCCGGCGGACGTCGCGAAACTCCGCAAGGCGATGGCGGCCGCGCGCTGAGCGCGGCCTCATGCGGAACGACGGCAGGCCCGTGTGCCGGCCGTCAGTACCGCCGGGGGCGCGCCTGCCCCGGCGGCCTGGTTTTTTGTCAACCCGCGCGCGGCCGTTCGCGGCAGCGCGCGTTTTATCGACGCAATGTAGGGGTGTCTGGATGGCTAACGTGACTTATACGGATACGCAACTGCTGATCGACGGCGAGTGGGTCGACGCCGCGAGCGGCAAGACGATCGACGTCGTGAACCCGGCGACCGGCAAGCCGATCGGCAAGGTGGCCCACGCGGGCATCGCCGATCTCGACCGTGCGCTCGCCGCCGCGCAACGCGGCTTCGAGGCGTGGCGCAAGGTGCCCGCGCACGAGCGCGCGGCCACGATGCGCAAGGCGGCCGCGCTGGTGCGCGAACGCGCCGACGCGATCGCGCAACTGATGACGCAGGAGCAGGGCAAGCCGCTCACCGAAGCGCGCGTCGAAGTGCTGTCGGCCGCGGACATCATCGAATGGTTCGCGGACGAAGGCCGCCGCGTGTACGGCCGCATCGTGCCGCCGCGCAACCTTGGCGCGCAGCAGACGGTCGTGAAAGAGCCGGTCGGCCCGGTCGCCGCGTTCACGCCGTGGAATTTCCCGGTCAACCAGGTCGTGCGCAAGCTGAGCGCCGCGCTCGCGACCGGCTGCTCGTTCCTCGTGAAGGCGCCGGAAGAGACCCCCGCATCGCCGGCCGCGCTGCTGCGCGCGTTCGTCGACGCAGGCGTGCCGGCCGGCGTGATCGGCCTCGTGTACGGCGATCCCGCTGAGATCTCGTCGTACCTGATTCCGCACCCGGTGATCCGCAAGGTCACGTTTACCGGTTCGACGCCGGTCGGCAAGCAGCTCGCCGCGATGGCCGGCCTGCACATGAAGCGCGCGACGATGGAGCTGGGCGGCCACGCGCCGGTGATCGTCGCCGAGGATGCCGACGTCGCGCTCGCGGTGAAGGCAGCCGGCGGTGCGAAGTTCCGCAACGCCGGGCAGGTCTGCATTTCGCCGACGCGCTTCCTCGTGCACAACAGCATCCGCGACGAATTCACGCGTGCGCTGGTCAAGCATGCGGAGGGGCTGAAGGTCGGCAACGGTCTCGAGGAAGGCACGACGCTGGGCGCGCTCGCGAACCCGCGCCGGCTGACCGCGATGGCGTCGGTGGTCGACAACGCACGCAAGGTCGGTGCGCGGATCGAGACGGGCGGCGAGCGGATCGGCTCGGAAGGCAACTTCTTCGCGCCGACCGTGATCGCGGACGTGCCGCTCGACGCCGACGTGTTCAACAACGAACCGTTCGGCCCGGTCGCGGCCATTCGGGGCTTCGACAAGCTCGAGGAGGCGATCGCGGAAGCGAACCGCCTGCCGTTCGGTCTGGCCGGTTATGCGTTCACGCGCTCGTTCGCGAACGTGCACCTGCTGACGCAGCGCCTCGAAGTCGGGATGCTGTGGATCAACCAGCCGGCGACGCCGTGGCCGGAAATGCCGTTCGGCGGCGTGAAGGATTCGGGCTACGGGTCGGAAGGCGGGCCGGAAGCGCTCGAGCCGTATCTCGTCACGAAGTCGGTGACGGTGATGGCGGTCTGATGGTCGACCGGTCGCGCGCGGTGCTCGGTTGGGGTGCCGTGCGCGATCGGGGGTGGGGTGGGTGCTTGCCTGGTGCGTGCTGTTTTTTTCAGGTTGCCGGGTGGTCGAACGGCATACCGGATTTGCCCGGATCGCCATATGAACGGAAAAAACAGGAACGGGAGCAAGAATGCATATCCACGTGTCGACGTCCAGCCCGCGTCGCGCAGCGCTCGGCGTCGCCATGGCGCTGACATTTTCGTGGTTCCCCGCTGCGCAAGCGCAGAGTTGCACACCTGACAGCGTTGCGCCCGAGTGCTTGCTGCAGCGTAGCCAGGATGAATATCAGCAAGCAGACAACGAATTGAACCGCACGTACCAAAAGGTTTTGAAGTCGATGTCTCGGCCACGAGATGAGTACGTCAACTATCCGGAACTCAAGGTGAAATTTGTCGAGGCTCAGCGGCAATGGGTCCGTTTTCTCGTCAACGAGTGTACCGCTTGGTATCTGATAAACGAGGCAGGCGCAGATCGCAATCTTGATCTGCTGACATGCGAAACAGACAGAACGCGTGATCGTACGCGTGAATTAAATGCGTGGCTTAAGCAAGTGGGCCGCGATTAGCGCAGTATCTCGCAACCAGCCATGCTACGAAACCTTGTAGCTTCGGCCGCTGCGAACGGGAAGGGTCTTGCTTCTGTCTTTGACGCGGCCCGTTATCGGGAGGCCGGTGGCGGCCGATAGTGTGGAAAAACTCCCTGACCGCTGGTCTTGCCGCACGGAGAAGGGCGGCAACAGAGTCGGCCAGTTGCAGACATTCGACGCGACGAGCAAAGTTGGTGACAATCGGGAACCTAGGCACCCGGCTATCCGCAGGTAACGATATGACGCGTCCGTCCAGCCCACCGGATCTGATCGTAAATTTCTCCCTGAAGGCACGTAGATCAGATGGCTCATTGAAAAAGGTCATCTCGGGCTATCGCCCAATCTACAAGGTGCGTGATGACTACTGGTCATCCACACATCATGAATTCATGGATGCAACTGGCATCTGTACGGGGCAGCAACGTAAGGCGGAGGTCTGGCTTTTGTCTCCCGAGGCGTATCCACACACGTTTTGGATCGGTCGACGTGTTGAAGTAGCCGAGGGTTCAAGGACTGTAGGCGTTGCCGAGGTCCTGCAAATACTCAACCCCCTGCTCGAAATGTCTGCGGATAGCTGACATGTCCGGTCATGTTTCGATCTAGACACGTCAAATGTGGAGAACGCGTATCCCGAGAAACCAGAGAATCCATTGAGCGGCAGCGGCACCGACAAGGTATGCGAATACGATTTGGGTTGGTCTGCGACGAGAAAACAAAAAGAATCCGAGCACGGCGAACAGGATGGGCGGCCCAAACAAGTATCCGAACAGCTCGATTGTGGCGTATGTTGTTGCAGGGCATGCGTCGACGCCGCCGCCACACGTTCCGGCCGGTGGCGTACACCAATGCTCGATCACCGTGCATAGACGACTATCGACCGCTGACCATGCGACGATGCTGACAAGCCCAGCGAAAGCAAATCCAATCGTTCCTGACAGGCGACGCATTGTTTGATTTCCCGAAAAGAATTTGCTTCGAATTCCGCAGATGAGGTTCGCGGTCGGTTTGCCGTCGATCCAGCACTTCAAGCGCGAGCAGGCGGAGCATTTCAGCCAAAGGCCGGGGAGTTCACGGCAAGGTCGTTACGTACAATACCAATGCAGCAGTGCAAGCGGAGGCGATTTCGGTAGCCGCTGGACCGTCGATCAAGTTTCCGAAGGTTGTCTTTTTGATTTGACATAACGTGAATTATCGACAATTTTGGTTGTAGCAGCTAGATTGAAATGTCCGCTTTTGGCTACATAGAAATGTCCGCTTTCGTGTGCGGATTCAACCCGTCGATGCAACACACTTGAAGCTGCATAGCAGCGAGGAGTGTTGCAATGAAACAGAGGCGGCGGATCTACTATACAGACAGTCAGAAAGCGGTCATGTGGGAGCGCTGGCGCAAGGG
>NZ_JPGM01000044.1:0-85528 GCF_000731655.1 Burkholderia sp. MSh2
CGCGCTCAGATGCTTGTACTTCCTCATCGCAACACCTTACTCGATTCAAGGCGTTGCACTTGAAGCTAGAGACTATATAATCCTCGCGAAACAGACGGGACAAGGGTTCCGGCGAAACATAAAACATTTTGATTGACTTGACTTCGCGATTTTCCATTCAGTCGCGCATGCCGCGCGGCATGCGCGCCTCAATATCGAGATAAGGTGATTTTGCGACGCAATAAAACGTCGCGCGCATGCGCATCATCTCGTCAATCGGCCAGCCAGATCGCCGCCGCCATGCGGCCCGTCACGCGGTCGCGCCGGTACGAATAGAAGCGCGCCTGCCCGGCGACCGTGCAGGCCGTCCCGCCGCTCACGCGCACGACGCCCGCACGCGCGAGACGCAGGCGCGCGAGCGCGGGGAGATCCGCGAGAAACTTGCCCGGCGCGCCGTCGATCGCGACGAATGCAAGCCGGGTTTCATCATGCTCCGACTGCGGGGCCGTGTCGAGAAACGCGTCGCGCACGTCGGCGCCGACCTCGAACGCCTGCGGACCGATCGCCGGCCCGAGGTACGCGTGAAGCGCGTCCGGCGCGCCGCCCGCGAGCGCCGCGACACGCGCCGCGGCCTGCTCGACGATGCCGGCCGCGAGCCCGCGCCAGCCCGCATGCGCGGCGCCGACCGCCCGCCCCTGCGTGTCGCACAGCAGCACGGGCAGGCAATCCGCGACCATCACGACGCAGACGGCGCCCGCCCGGTCGGTGACGCTCGCATCGGCCTGCACCGGCGCCGCGGCGGCGGGCGCCGCCGCGATCACCTCGTCCGCGCGCACGATCCGCACGCCGTGCACCTGGTCGAGCCAGGCGGCGTTCGACTGGCCCGTCAGCGCGAGCAGGCGCGCGCGATTCTCGGCGACATGGGCGGGATCGTCACCGGTATGCAGGCCGAGATTCATCCCGCCCGGCTGCGCCCCGCCATCCTGCCAGCGCCCGTACGGGCCTTCGCTCACGCCGCCGTCGCGCGTCGTGATCAGCGCGCGCACGCGCGGCGACACCTGCCAGTCGGGCTGCACGCAGTCCTGCCACGCCAACGGCGTCAGGTTCGTCATCGGCACTCACTCCTCCTCATCGTCGTCCGGGTACGGCGCATCGTCGTGATACTCGCCGCCGAAATCGTCATCGTCGTAGACACCGTCGTCGTCGTCGAATTCCTCGTCGCCTTCTCCGAACCCGAGTGCCGCGATGAGCGCATTCATGTCGTCCGGCAGCGGGCAGCGCCATTGCATCGCCTTGCCCGTGACGGGGTGCACGAGACCGAGCCGCCATGCATGCAGCGCCTGCCGCGCGAAACCGTCCGGCAGCGGCGCGACCGAGCGCTTGCCGCGCGCGCGCCCGTACACGGGGTCGCCGAGCAGCGGATGCCCGGCGTGCGCGCAGTGCACCCGAATCTGGTGCGTGCGGCCGGTTTCGAGGTCGCACTGGATCGCCGAAACCGGCTGACGTTGCCACAGGCATGTGTCAACCGTACGGAAATGCGTGCGCGCGGGCTTGCCCGACGCGCCCGTGACGACGGCCATGCGCGTGCGTTCGCGCGGATCGCGGCCGATCGGCGCGTCGATCGTGCCCTCCTCGGGCATCGTGCCCCACACGAGCGCGAAATAACGGCGCTTCACCGTGCGGGCCTGCAACTGGCGCACGAGATCCGTCTGCGCGGCCAGCGTGCGCGCCACCACCATCAGGCCGGAGGTTTCCTTGTCGAGCCGGTGGACGATCCCCGCGCGCGGCAGGCCGGCCGCCGCGTCGCCGTAGCGATGCAGGAGCCCGTTGAGGATCGTGCCGCTCCAGTTGCCGGCGGCCGGATGCACCACGAGGCCGGCCGGCTTGTTGATGACGACCAGCGCGTCGTCCTCGTAGATCACGTCGAGCGGCACCGGCTCCGGCGTGAACGCGAGCTGCTCGGGGAGCAGATCGGGCACGAGCTCGATCTTCGCGCCGAGCGGCACCGGCTGGCGGATCTTCGCCGGCGCGCCGTCGACGAGCACGCGCTGCGCCTCGATCCAGCTTTGCAGGCGGCTGCGCGAGAATTCGGGGAACAGCTGGGCGAGCGCCTTGTCGAGGCGCTCGCCCGCGAGCGACAGCGGCACTTCGACGACGCGCGGCGCGTCATCGCCGGCCGCGGACGGCACGACGGGCGCCTGCATTGCGTCGCCGGTCAGATCATCATCGAGGGAATCCCCCGACGCAGCGTCGGCGGGCCGATCGCTTGGGCTATAATCTTCGCGATTTGGTGTGCCCGGCTGGGCATTCTGCGAACTTGAACGGGTCATTTAGACTGGGTCACCGAGACTTGAAGCTAGGACATGCGAGCATGATGAATTCGACCAAACGCACGGCCAGAACCGTCGCCGCCCGGGCTGCGGCGGTAGCGGCCGCGGCCCTCATCGCCGGCTGCCACGGCTTGCCGCAGAAGCAGGACGAGACGGCTACCTGGTCGAACAACAAATTATACTCAGAGGCCCAGGACGCACTGTCCGGCGGCGACTGGGGCAAGTGCGCGAAATACTTCGAATCGCTGCAAGGCCGCGATCCGTTCGGTCACTTCGCGCAACAGGCGCAGATCAACGTCGCGTACTGCAACTGGAAGGACAACGAAGCGGCCGCCGCCGACCAGGCCGTCGATCGCTTCATCCAGCTCCACCCGGATCATCCGGATATCCCGTACGCGTACTACCTGAAGGGGATGATCCACTTCAACGACGATCTCGGCCTGTTCGGGCGCTTCTCCGGCCAGGACATGAGCGAGCGCGATCCGCAGGCACTGCGCGAATCGTACGATGCGTTCAAGGTCGTCGTCGACCGCTTCCCGAAGAGCAAGTATGCGCCCGACGCCGCCGCACGGATGCGCTACATCGTCAACGCGCTCGCATCGCACGAAGTGCACGCGGCCGACTACTATTACCGGCGCGGCGCGTACGTCGCGGCCATCAACCGCGCGCAGCTGGCCATCAAGGATTACAAGGGCGCACCGGCGATCGAGGACGCGCTGCACATCATGATCCTGTCGTACGGGAAGCTGAACCAGCCGCAACTCGCCGAGGACACGAAGCGCGTGCTCGCGGGTACGTTCCCGGACAGCCCGTACGTCACGGGCCACTCGCGCCCCGGCACCAAGAAGTCGTGGTGGCAGTTCTGACGCAAGAACCGCGCGGCGCCCGCCGCACGAACGAAAAACCCGGCCATCGAGCCGGGTTTTTTGTTGGCGCCGCATTCGGGCGGCGCCGGTGCGATCGCGCGACGATTGCCGCGCGCCGTCACCCGCGCTTTGCCGATCGGTGCTCGTCGAAGAAATCCTGGACGACCGCGATTTCGCGGGTGCGCTTGAACGGCGGCAGGCTCTGCCAGATCCGGCGCCCATAGGGCTTGTCGACCAGCCGCGTGTCGCAGATCATCAGCACGCCGCGATCCGTCTCCGCGCGGATCAACCGGCCCGCGCCCTGCTTCAGCGTGATCACGGCCTGCGGCAACTGGTGCACGGCGAACGGGCTCAGCCCCTTCTTGGTCAGCGCATCGAGCCGCGCGGCCAGCACCGGATCGTCCGGCGGCGCGAACGGCAGCTTGTCGATCACGACGAGCGACAGCGCGTCACCGCGCACGTCGACGCCTTCCCAGAAACTCTGGCTGCCGACCAGGATCGCATTCCCGTATGCACGGAAGCGATCGAGCAGTTCGGTGCGGCTCGCATCGCCCTGCACGAGCAGCGGCGTGTTCCAGCCGCGCGACTCGATCACGTCGCGCAGCTTCGATGCGATCCGGTCGACCGCGCGCAGCGTCGTGCACAGCATGAACACGCCGCCGCCGGACGCCTCGATCGCCGGCAGCGCCGCCTCGAAGACGGCATCGGTAAACGCCGGCGAAGACGGTTGCGGCAGGTTGCGCGGCACGTACAGCAGCCCCTGCGACTGGTAGTCGAACGGGCTCGCGAGCGTCATCGAGCGACGCGAGCTGAGCCCCATCTGCGCGGCATAGTGCGTGAAATCGCCGCGCACCGACAACGTCGCCGACGTGAACACCCACGCACGCGGCACGCCCGCCCGCTGCTTGGCGAAGATCGGCGCGACCGACAGCGGCGTTTCGTGCAGCTGCACGGTATGCGCGAACACCTCGACCCAGCGCACCTTTTCATTCGGGTCGCCGTCGGTCGCGGCCTTGTCGCCGGCCGCCGCCGCATCGGCCTTGGCGGCCGCATCCGCCGCGCCGGGCGCGACCCAGCCGGCCAGCAGGTCCTGCAGCTCACGCGCGCGCCGCAGGCATGCGCCGAGCGATTCCGCCCGTTCGGCCTGGCTCGCGAGCGCCGATGCCAGCGCATCCAGCGCCACCTCGAGCGCATCGAGCGCGCCGAACATCGGGTGATCGTCGCCGAGCTGCGCGAGCGACATGCGGACGATCTGGTCGTTCGCGAACGCGAGGCGCAAGTCGCGCGCCGCGCGCTCGAGATCGCCGCCGAGCTTGACCCACTCGACCGCGTCGCGTGCTTGGCTCAGGCCTTCGGCCACCGTATCGCGCGCGAGTTCGAGAATCTGTGTCGTCGACAGCGTCTCGCCGAAGAACAGCGTCGCGGTTTCCGGCAACTGGTGCGCTTCGTCGAAGATGACCGTGTTCGCGTTCGGCAGCAGCTCGGCCATCCCGGTGTCGCGCAGCATGATGTCCGCGAAGAACAGGTGATGGTTGACGACGACGACGTCGGCCTGCTGCGCCTCGCGCCGCGCCTGCATCACGAAACAGTCCTTGTAGTGCGGGCATTCCTGGCCGAGACAGTTGTCGCGCGTCGACGTGACCATCGACCACACGGGCGCGGTTTCCGGCACGCTTGCGAGCTCGGCCTTGTCGCCGCTCTTCGTGATCTTCGCGAAGCGGACGATTTCCTGCAGATAGGCGGTGTCCTGCCGTGACGGCAGCCGGCCGTTGTCGGCCGTGCGTTGCAGATAGTAGTGGCACAGGTAGTTGGCGCGCCCCTTCAGCATCGCGACCGACACCGGCACCGCGAGCGCGTTGCGCACGGTCGGAATGTCGCGCTGGAACAACTGATCCTGCAGGTGCTTCGTGCCGGTCGACACGATCACCTTGCCGCCCCACAGCATCGCGGGCACGAGATACGCATAGGTCTTGCCGGTACCCGTGCCGGCCTCGACGATCAGCGTGTTGTCGCCCGCATCGCCGTCGGGCCCGGCCGCCGCGGCGTCCGCCGCCGGTTCGGCCGCCTTGTCGCCGTCGCCGAGGCGTCGCGCCGGCCGCTTGCGGGTTTCGAAGATCTCGGGTTCGGGCATCCGGCGGGCGGACGCCTCCATCGCGGACGCGACGGCACGCGCCATCTCGATCTGCGACGTACGCGGCCGATAGCCGTCGAGCGCACGCGCCAGCAATCCGCCTTCGCCGAAGATCGTGTCGAGTTCGTCGACGCGCTTGCGGCTCAGCTCGAAGGTGCCTTCGCGCGCACGAACGCGCCCGGCGGACGATTCGTCGCGCCGGGCATCGGGGGTGGCTTCAAGCGGTGAATTCAAGGCAAGCGTTCCTGTGTCCAGCGCCCGGGCGGCGCCGGCGCTTGCCAGGCCGCGCTCAGGCGCGCTTATCCGGTTCCAGCTGCGATTGCAGCAAAATGATTTTGTCCTTGGCCGCCAGCTTTTCCTTCTTCAGCCGGTGCAGCGTGATGTCGTCGATGTCGGAGTGTCCTTCCTTCAGCTCGATCTCCCGAGCGAGCTGCTGGTGCTGCTCCTGCAATGCAGCCAAACGGTTGTGCAATTCCTGCTGCTGTTCCGTGTGACGGTTTTGCATATTTGCCTCCTCATCGAAGCAGCGCGACGACTGGCGTGCCGACGCGCCCGGGACTGATCCCGATCAATCCAACACGTTACTGCCCCTGCTGTTGCTGCTGCTTGGCCTTCTCGGCCGCTTCCTGCTGACGCCGCTCGACATCGGCCTTGTGCTCCGCGGCCGCCTTCTGCTTCTGCTCGTAGCGCGTGGCGTTGTCCGCCCGCTCCTGCGCCTTCTGCGCCGCCTGCTGGTGCGCCTCGTCGAGCTTGTGCTGGAAATCGGCCTGCTTCTGGTCGTACGCCTGCTTGCTCGCTGCGCGCTGCGGCCCTTCCGCGCCGCGCTGCGCCTGCTTCAATGCATTCTGCTCCTGCTTGTCGCGGAACGCTGCCGCGTTTGCCGCCTCGTTCGCCGCGCGCTGCGGCGCATCCGCCGCATCCTGCGCCTGCTTCAGCGCCTGCTGCTGGTCGCGCTGCTGGGCGTGGATCGCCCGCTGCTCGTCGTTGAGCGCGAGCTGCTCCTGGCGGATGCTCGCCCGCTCGTCGCGCATCTGGTCGCGCGCCTTGTCGAGACAGTGATTGACGAAGAACTTGCTGTAGCAATCGTGCTCGGCCACCGCATAACGATAATCGTTTTCCGCGGAGCGTTGATTGAGCACTTTTTGACGGGCATCAAAATCCGGTGCAGCCGAGGCTGCCGCGGGCGCGGCTGAGACGGCGCCCGGCACGGCTGCGCCCGATGCCTGCGCGAACGCGTCGGACGGCCCGGTGGACAAAGCGGCGGCGAGCGCTGCGCCGAGCGCGACGAGAGAAAGGCGGGAAGTTGGCAACGTCGTAGGAAAGCTGCGGGACATGTGTCAAATTCTATCACCCCCGGCTGGACGCTCCGCCATTTATGGCAAAATGCCCCGCTTCACTCACCCGCGGCATCTGGCCCGTCGGGCCCGCCACGCAGCCCGCCGCTCCGGGCCTGCCGGCCCGCGCCGCGATTTCAGCAGGCAGATCATCCACGACATGACGGAAACCGTAGCACTCAAGATCGTACAGCGCATCGCCACCGAACTGTCCGTCCAGCCGCGCCAGGTCGCGGCGGCAGTGCAACTCCTCGACGAAGGCTCGACCGTTCCGTTCATTGCCCGGTACCGCAAGGAAGTGACCGGCAACCTGGACGACACGCAGTTGCGCCAGCTCGAGGAACGCCTCCTGTATCTGCGCGAACTCGAGGACCGCCGCGCGACGATCCTGTCGAGCATCGACGAACAGGGCAAGCTGACCGACGAACTGCGCGCCGCGATCGACGCGGCCGACAGCAAGCAGGTGCTCGAAGACCTTTATCTGCCGTACAAGCCGAAGCGCCGCACGCGGGCGCAGATCGCCCGCGAAGCCGGCCTCGAGCCGCTCGCGCAGGCGCTGCTCGCGAACCCGCTGCTCGATCCGCAGGCCGAGGCGGCCGCGTACGTCGACGCCGACAAGGGCGTCGCCGACGTGAAGGCCGCGCTCGACGGCGCACGCGACATCCTGTCCGAACAGTTCGGCGAGACGGCCGAGTTGCTCGGCAAGCTGCGCGACTACCTGCACGCTCAAGGCGTCGTGTCGTCGGCCGTCGTCGAAGGCAAGGAAAACGAGGAAGGCGAGAAATTCCGCGACTATTACGACTACGCGGAAACGATCAAGACCGTGCCGTCGCACCGCGCGCTCGCACTGTTCCGCGGCCGCAACGCGGGCGTGCTGACTATCAAGCTCGGCCTCGGCGAGGAACTGGACGCGCAGGTGCCGCATCCGGGCGAGGCGATGATCGCGCGCCATTTCGGCATCGCGAACCAGAACCGTCCGGCCGACAAGTGGCTGTCCGACGTCTGCCGCTGGTGCTGGCGCGTGAAGGTGCAGCCGCACATCGAGAACGAGTTGCTCACGCAATTGCGCGAAACGGCCGAAACGGAAGCGATCCGCGTGTTCGCGCGCAACCTGAACGACCTGCTGCTGGCGGCGCCGGCCGGCCCGAAGGCCGTGATCGGCCTCGATCCCGGCCTGCGCACGGGCGTGAAGGTCGCGGTTGTCGACCGCACCGGCAAGGTGCTCGCGACCGACACGATCTACCCGCACGAGCCGCGTCGCGACTGGGACGGCTCGATCGCGAAACTCGCGCGCATCGCCGCGCAGACGCAGGCCGAATTGATCAGTATCGGCAACGGCACCGCATCGCGCGAAACCGACAAGCTCGCGAGCGAACTGATCGCGAAGCATCCGGAGCTGCGCCTGCAGAAGATCGTCGTGTCGGAAGCCGGCGCATCGGTCTACTCGGCGTCCGAGCTCGCGGCGAAGGAATTCCCTGAACTCGACGTGTCGCTGCGCGGCGCCGTGTCGATCGCGCGCCGCCTGCAGGATCCGCTCGCCGAGCTCGTGAAGATCGAGCCGAAGGCGATCGGCGTCGGCCAGTACCAGCACGACGTGAACCAGCGCGAACTCGCCCGCTCGCTCGACGCCGTCGTCGAGGATTGCGTGAACGCGGTCGGCGTCGACGCGAACACCGCATCGGCCGCCTTGCTCGCGCGCGTGTCGGGCCTGAACGCGACGCTCGCACGCAACATCGTCGACTACCGCGACGCGAACGGCCCGTTCCCGTCGCGCGAACACCTGCGCAAGGTGCCGCGCCTCGGCGACAAGACCTTCGAACAGGCCGCCGGCTTCCTCCGCATCAACGGCGGCGAGAATCCGCTCGACCGCTCGTCGGTGCACCCGGAAGCCTATCCGGTCGTCGAGCGGATGCTCGCGAGGATCAGCAAGCGCATCGACGACGTGCTCGGCAACCGCGAAGCGCTGTCGGGCCTGTCGCCGACGGAATTTGTCGACGAACGTTTCGGCCTGCCGACCGTGCGCGACATCCTCGCCGAACTGGAGAAGCCGGGTCGCGATCCGCGCCCCGAATTCAAGACCGCGACGTTCCGCGAAGGCGTCGAGAAGGTATCGGACCTCGTGCCGGGCATGACCCTCGAAGGCGTCGTGACGAACGTGGCCGCGTTCGGTGCGTTCGTGGACATCGGCGTCCATCAGGATGGCCTCGTGCACGTGTCCGCGATGTCGACGAAATTCATCAAGGATCCGCACGAAGTCGTGAAGGCCGGCCAGGTCGTCAAGGTGAAGGTGCTCGACGTCGACGTGAAGCGCCAGCGCATTGCGCTGACGATGCGCCTCGACGACGAGGCCGCGGCGCCCGGCCTCTCGTCGCGCGGCGGCCAGGATCGCGGCAACGCGGGGCGCGGCGCCGCGCGCCCGCAGCGCACGCGCGAGCCGGAGCCGGCCGGCGCGATGGCCGCGGCATTCGCGAAGCTGAAGCGCTGAGCACGCGAAAGCCGCCGACAGACAGGAAAGCCCGCCGAAAGGCGGGCTTTTTCGTTGCGGCGACGCCTCCGCCCGGCGCCGGCCGCATGCTCGACGCCGGGTTGGCGGTGCCGCGGGTCAATCGCCGTCACTCCGATTGACTAAGCGAATAATCGCGATTTCGTCATTCCTTTTCTTGACGCGTTAAAACCGGCACATAAAATAAATTTTCGGGCGACCTTCCAAGCGTTTCGAATACGGACAGCAATCCTGCACATCATTGCAGTTCCGTAAAGGACCGCCCGGGTTGCCTGCGCGCCATCGAACCGCACAGGCATCCAGTCTTTCCGTTTCCTTATTTGCGATTTACTGCCGACCGCCGTCGTCCTGAAACCGGCCCACCCGCATTTCGAGCGCCGATAACGAAAGATCAATCGGGGAATCATGAAAACGGACGCCCTGAAAATCGAACTCGCCGCATTGCGTATCCCTGTTTTCGACGTGCCGTGGGCCGGTGCCTGTTCGCCGCACGCGCAACGGATCGAGACGCGCATGCTCGAATGGGCCGACGACCACGGCCTGCTCGTCAACGACATGTACCGCAAGCGCGTGATGCGGACACGCTACGGCTGGCTCGCCGCACGCTGCTACCCGAACGCCGACCCCGCGCTGCTGCAGGTGATCGCCGACTATTTCGTCTGGTATTTCCTCACCGACGACCTGTTCATCGACCGCGTCGAGACACTCGGCCCCGGCACGCTCACCCACCTCGTCGCGATCGTCGACGTACTCGACTACGACCAGACGGCGCGGCAACCGGTCTATGGCGAGCGCGCATGGCTCGACGTCTGCCGGCGCCTGCGGGCCCGGCTGTCGGCCGAGCACTTCGCGCGCTTCGCCCAGGGCATGCGCCTGTGGGCGACCACGGCCGGACTGCAGATTCTCAATCACATTCACGCGGAATCGGTCGGCATACCGCAGTACGAAACGATCCGGCGCCACACGAGCGGCATGAATCCGTGCCTCGCACTCGCGGACACCGCGAATTGCGGCGCGGTGCCGCCCGATACGTTTCATCGCCCGGACGTGCAGGAGCTGTGCCGGCATGCAAACCATATCGTCTGCTGGAGCAACGACATCCAGAGCCTCGGTATCGAGGCGCGCCAGCCGGGGCAATTCCGCAACATGGTGCTGATCCGCAGGCTGGAGGGCCATACGCTGCAGGAGGGCGTCGACTATACGGCCGCTCGCGTACGCGACGAGATCGGCGAATTCGTGCGCTGCGCGGATGCGCTGTCGCAACACGCCGACACGCGCGTACGCGGCCTCGTCGACGGCTGCCGGTACTGGATACGCGGTTATCTGGATTGGGTCGCGCGGGATACGCAGCGCTATGCGGCCGCGTACGCTGACGACGCGGACGATCGAGGACTGATCGCGCCGTCGGGGAGCGTGGCGCGCGACTGAGTCGCCCGCGCGCCACGCCCGGGATCAGATCTCGATCTTCGTGCCGAGTTCGACGACCCGGTTCGCCGGAATCGAGAAGAAATCGGTCGGCTTCGCAGCGTTCTGGTGCATCCATGCGAACACGCGCTCGCGCCAGATCGACATGCCGGGCAGGTGCGTCGGCACGACCGTTTCGCGCGCGAGGAAGAACGACGTATCCATCAGTTCGAACGTCATGTCGTGCGAGCGGCCGAATTCCTCAAGCACGGCCTTCACGTCCGGCGTCTCGTTGAAGCCGTATTCGGCCTTGACGATGTAAAGCCCGCCGCCCGCATCGCGCGAGGTCTGGCGCTTGTCGTCGCGCACATAGGGAATGTCGCGCGTGACGAACGTCAGGAAAATGGTCCGCTCGTGCAGCACCTTGTTGTGCTTCAGGTTGTGCAGCAGGCTCACCGGTACGAGCTTGTCGTTGCCGGTCAGATAGATCGCGGTGCCCGACACGCGATGTGGCGGATGCGCGAGCAGGCCCTGCAGGAACGGCTCGAGCGGAATCCCGTCGGCCGCCGTGCGTTCCTTGACGATGTGACGCCCCTTGTACCAGGTCATCAGCAGGAAGAACAGCAGCGCACCGATGCCGAGCGGCAGCCAGCCGCCCTGCGCGACCTTCAGCAGGTTCGCCCCGAAGAAGCCGAGATCGACCGCGAGGAACACGGCGATGATCGCGCCCACCAGCAGGCGGTTCCAGTTCCACACCTTCACCATCACGACCGCCGCCAGCACGGTCGTGATCACCATCGTCGCCGTCACCGCGATGCCGTACGCGGCCGCGAGGTTGTCCGAGCTCTTGAAGCCGACCACGATGCAGAGGATCACGAACAGCAGCAGCCAGTTCACGACCGGCACGTAGATCTGGCCGATCGCGAGCTCCGACGTATGCAGCACCTTCATGCGCGGCACATACCCGAGCTGGATGGCCTGCGACGTCAGCGAATACGCGCCCGAGATCACCGCCTGCGACGCGATCACGGTCGCGACCGTCGACAGCACGACGAGCGGCAGCAGCCCCCAGTCCGGCGCGAGCAGGAAGAACGGGTTCTCGATCGCCTTCGGATTCTGGATCAGCAGCGCGCCCTGGCCGAAGTAGTTCAGCACCAGCGACGGCATCACGAGCCCGTATGCGGCGAGCCGGATCGGCTTCGCGCCGAAGTGGCCCATGTCCGCATAGAGCGCTTCCGCGCCCGTCAGCACCAGCACGACCGAGCCGAGCACGACGTAGGCCTGCAGCACGTGCTCCGACATGAACGACGCGGCGTAATACGGGTTGATCGCGGCGATGATGCCCGGCACGCGCGCGATGTGGTACACGCCGAGCGCGGCGATCACGATGAACCACAGCACCATGATCGGGCCGAACAGCTTGCCGACCAGCGCGGTGCCGTGCCGCTGGATCCAGAACAGCGCGATCAGGATCACGATCGTGATCGGCATCACGAGGTGGGACAGGTGAGGCGTCGCGATCTCGAGGCCTTCGACGGCCGACATCACCGAGATCGCCGGCGTGATCACCGCGTCCCCGTAGAACATGCAGGCGCCGAAGATCCCGAGCGCCATCAGCGCCCCCGCGACGCGGCTCTTCGAGTCGAGCGGCCGCAACGACAGCGCCATCAGCGCGAGCACGCCGCCTTCGCCGTTGTTGTCCGCCCGCATCACGAACAGCAGGTACTTGATGCCGACCACCAGGATGATCGCCCAGAACAACAGCGAGATCACGCCGAGAATCGAACCTTCGGTGAGCGGAATGCCGTGTGAGGGGCTGAACGCCTCCTTCAGCGAATAGAGCGGGCTGGTGCCGATGTCGCCGAACACGACGCCGATGGCTGCTATCGCTAGCGCCCGCATCGAGTGCTGTTGCGTCGAATGCGGCGCGTGTGCGGCGTCGGTCGCTTGGATCGTGTCGTTCATAGAAGCGTAATAATCGGGTCCGGGTCGGACAAAACGAGCGCTATTCTACTCGCGCCCCCGTGAAACACCGTCCTGCGCTGTTGCCGTGGAACCACGCGATCCACGCTGCGCATGCAATCGGGCGCGAGCTGTGGCAGGGCTGCCATCATAGCCGGGGCGCCGCCGTCTGCCTATCGGATCCACGGCACTCCAAATGAAAAACGGCGCCGCAAGCGGCGCCGTTCCGGGCATGTCTTCGATCCGGCCGGACGCTTAAGCGCCCGAACCGTCGCGCTGCGCGCGACCGCGCTTGATCCATGCCTCCAGATTGTGCGGACGCACCGTGTCCCACTCCTCGAACGGCTGATGAATCCACGGATTCGTCGGCAGATACTGGGTGTGATAGTCGGGCTTGACCTTCGAGCACCCCTTGTACCAGAGCACCGCCGAACGCACGGCCGTCACGGCCGGATAGCGCTCCTTCAGATGCTCCTGCACACGCGCGAGCGTGACGCCCGAATCGACGAGATCGTCGACCAGCAGCACGTTGCCGCCCAGGTTGCCGCGCGTCATCGTGATGTACTGCGCGATGTCGAGATCGCCCTGCTCCGTGCCGGCCGCTTCGCGGTACGAACTCGTCGCGAGGATCGCCAGCGGCACGTCGTAGATACGCGACAGTTGATCGCCGACACGCAAGCCGCCGCGCGCGAGGCACAGGATCTGGTCGAACTTCCAGCCCGATGCATGCACCTGGAGCGCGAGCAGTTCGATCAGACGGTGATACTCGTCCCAGCCTACCCACAGATTCTTGTCGTCGTTGCGCGGATCGGTCATCAAGTCTGCCGCCGTCATCGTGATTTGCTGCGTCATCTGGGGTTACACCTTGAACGGATGGCGGAGCAGGATCGTCTCGTCGCGGTCCGGGCCCGTCGACACCATGTCGACCGGCACGCCAGCCACTTCCTGAACGCGGGTCAGGTAAGCCTGCGCGTTCGCGGGCAGTGCTTCCCACGTCTTGATGCCGACCGTGCTTTCCTTCCAGCCGACGAACGTTTCGTATACCGGCTCGCAACGGGCCACGTCGGCCGCACCGCGCGGCAGGATGTCCGCATCCTTGCCGTCGATCTTGTAGCCGACGCACAGCTTGACTTCATCGAGGCCGTCGAGCACGTCGAGCTTCGTCATGCACAGGCCCGACACGCCGTTGATCTGGATCGAGCGGCGCAGCGCGGCCGCGTCGAGCCAGCCGGTGCGGCGCGGACGGCCGGTGACCGAGCCGAATTCCTTGCCGACGTTGGCGAGCGTGACGCCGACCTGGTCCTGACGTTGCGGATTGTCCGCATCGTACAGTTCGCTCGGGAACGGGCCCGAGCCGACGCGCGTGCAATACGCCTTCGTGATCCCGAGGATGTAGTTGAGCTTCTGCGGACCGACGCCCGCGCCGGCCGACGCCGCGCCAGCAACGCAGTTGCTCGACGTGACGAACGGATAGGTGCCGTGATCGATGTCGAGCAGCGTGCCCTGCGCGCCTTCGAACAGCAGGTTCTGGCCCGCATTGTTCGCGTCGTACAGGCGGCGCGACACGTCGGCCACCATCGGCTTCAGGCGGTCGGCATAGCCGAGCATCGTGTCGAGCGTGGCCTGGAAATCGACGGCCGTGCCGCCCAGGTACTGGGTCAGCACGAAGTTGTGGAAATCGAGGTTTTCGCGCAGGCGGTCGGCGAAGGTCTTCGCGTCGAACAGGTCCTGCACGCGCAGCGCGCGGCGGCCAACCTTGTCTTCGTACGCGGGGCCGATGCCGCGGCCCGTCGTGCCGATCTTGCCCGCGCCCTTGCGCGCTTCGCGCGCCTGGTCGATCGCGATGTGATACGGCAGGATCAGCGTCGTCGCTTCGGAAATGAACAGGCGGTCGCGTACGTTCACGCCGGCCTCTTCCAGCTCGCCGATTTCCTTGAACAGTGCTTCGGGGGACAGGACGACGCCGTTGCCGATGTAGCAGGCGACGCCTTCACGCATGATGCCCGACGGAATGAGGCGCAAGATCGTTTTCTTGCCGCCGATGATGAGGGTGTGGCCGGCGTTGTGACCGCCCTGGAAACGCACGACGCCCTGAGCGTGGTCCGTCAGCCAGTCGACGATCTTGCCCTTGCCTTCATCACCCCATTGCGTTCCCACGACGACGACGTTGCGCCCGGGAGTCACGTTCACTGCGCTGGCAGACATGTTGATTCGTTAGCTGGTTAAAAACGTATTCTACCTATGTTCGCGGGCGATTCCGAATTTTTCCGTTTCGCTTCAACGATATGCACGCCGAAGCACACGCCGCGAACGCCTGTTTATCGGGGTTCGACCACCCATGTGCCCTGACGCTCGACGAGCGAACGGTCGCATGCGAATTCGTCGAGCACGTGGTCATGGCCGGGCAGCGCCTGAATCACGACTTCGCCCGCATCGCGCAGCGCCGCAACGGCCGCGCTCAGCGCGTCGTCCTGCGCCCACGGCGCGAGAATCGCCGTGCCGCGCGCCTCGACCGGCGAAATCCGCGCGAGTTCGCGCAGGTCGAGCGAGAAGCCCGTGGCCGGACGGGCCCGGCCGTAGGCCTGACCGACGTGGTCGTAACGGCCGCCGCGCGCGATCGCGTTCGGCACGCCGTCGATGTAGGCGCTGAACATCGCGCCGCTGTGATACGCGTAGCCGCGCAAATCGCCGAGATCGATCGCGACCTCGACACCCTTCGCCTGCGCGGCGAGTTGCGCCAGATCGTCGAGCGCCCGCGTGATTTCGGGCAGCACCGGCAACCGCGCACGCGCCTCGGCAAGCACGCTCGCGTCGCCGTAGAGATGCGGCAGCGCGCGCAGCGCGGCGCGCGTGTCGGCGCCGAGATCGTCGGTGAGTTCGTTCAGCAGCGGCACGTCCTTGCCTGACAGCGCGTCGTACAGCGACTCGCCGCGCTCGGCGGCCTGTGCGTCGCGCCCCAGCAGCGCCGCCAGCACGCCCGCATGCCCGAGGTCGAGACGGACGTTCGACAGGCCCGCGAGATGCAGCGCATCGAGCATCAGCTGCTGGATCTCGAGATCGGCTTCCAGCCCGGCATGCCCGTAGATTTCGGCGCCGATCTGGATCTGCTCGCGCGTCGCGTGCAGCCCGCGCGGGCGCGTATGCATCACGTGGCCCGCGTAGCAGAGCCGCGTCACGCCCTGGCGGTTCAACAGGTGCGCGTCGATTCGCGCGACCTGCGGCGTGATGTCCGCGCGCAGGCCCAGCGTACGCCCCGACAACTGGTCGACCAGCTTGAAGGTGCGCAGGCGCAGATCGGCGCCGCCGCTAGTCAGCAGCGACTCGAGATACTCGAGCAGCGGCGGCATCACCATTTCGTAGCCGTACGAACGGAAGCGGTCGAGCAGCCTGCGGCGCAGCTCCTCGATCTTGCGCGCTTCCGACGGCAGTACGTCGGCGATATTCTCGGGAAGTAACCAGGTCGACATCGGTACGGTCCTACGACGGGAAACGGCGCGCGACACGCGCGCCGCGATGTGAATCGGAAATTCTGGATCGGGCGGACAAACGGCGGGTGCGCCGTCTGGATCGAGCCCCAGGTCAGGTGGCGAGCAGCAGCAGCACGAGCCCGAGCACCATCACGATCAGCCCGCCGATCCGGATATGATGCGGCGGCCGCTCGGCTATTCTACGAAACGTGTCGCGCCAGGCGACGGGAAACACGAAGGGGAATGCACCCTCGATGATCAGCATCAGCGCTACTGCGAGCAACAACGAGCCAGCCAGGTCCATGCGAGCGACGGCGCCGCTCGACGCGGCGCCCCAAGGTCAATGTTTGCGGGGAGCAGGCGCCGCCGGTGCGGCACCGCCCGTCGGGCTGCGCATGAAGCGGAAGAACTCGCTGTCGGGGTCGACGACGATGATGTCGTTGCGCTTGAACGTGTTCCGGTAGGCCTGCAGGCTCGCGTAGAACTGATAGAACTGCGGATCGCGGCCGAACGCATCGGCGGCGATCGTCGCGGCCTTGGCGTCGCCCTCGCCCTTGATCGTCTGCGCGGACTTGTACGCGTTCGCGAGCACGGCCTGCTGTTCGCGCTCGGCGTCGGCCTTGATCTGCTCGACGTCGGCATCGCCTTGCGCACGCTCCTGCGCCGCCTGATCGCGCAGCGCGCCGATCATCCGCTGGTAGACGGCGTCCGTCTGCGCGGCCGGCAGATCGACCCGCGTCAGCTGGACGTCGACCACGTCGACGCCGAAACCGGACGCCTTCGCCTTCACGTCGTCGCGGGCCGCATCGGCGATCGCACGCTGGCCGCCGAGAGCGTCGTCGAGCGCGCGCGCGCCGAACGCATCGCCGAGCGCACTCTTCAGCGCGCCAGCCAGGCGATCGGTGGCAGCCGCCGGATCGCCGCCCGTCGCCGTGAAATACTTCACCGGATCGCTGATCCGGTACTTCACCGCGTAGGCAACGAGCAGGTCGTGCTTGTCCTGCGTGGCCAGTTGCAGCGGATCGGACGACTCGAGCGATTGCAGGCGCGTGTCGATCAGCGTGGCCGTCTGCAGCGGCGGCGGCAGTTTGAAATGAATGCCGGGGCCTGCCAGCTCGGGCTGCGCGCCGTCGCGCCCCGACAGCACGGCCGTATGGCGCGGATCGACGGTGATGATCGTCGAGGACGCCGCGAAAGCGACGATCACGATTGCGACGACGAGCGCAATGATTCGGTTCATGTTCTGCGCTCCCCGTTACTTCAGATCGTCTTCACGCGACCGGCTGCGAAACCCGTCGCGCGATCGCAGCATGTCATTGCCCGATGCCGCCGCGGCCGACGCCGCACTCGCGGGAGCGGCTGCGGCCGGCGCGACGGCCGCCGGTGCCGACGCCGCATCGGGCGCGGACGCGCCGGGAGACGCCGCGGCACTTTGTCGCCCCTGCTCGACGAGCTTGTCGAGCGGCAGATACACGACGCTGTTACCGCCCTTGTTGCCGACGAACACCTTCGTCGCGTTCGAATAGATTTCCTGCATCGTCTCGAGGTACATCCGCTCGCGGATCACCGCCGGCGCCTTCGAGTACTGCGCGTAGACCTGCTTGAAGCGGTCGGCATCGCCCTCGGCTTCCGTGACCACGCGATCGGCATAGGCCTTCGCTTCGTCGACGAGCTTCGCGGCATCGCCCTGCGCCTTCGGCAGCAGGTCGTTCGCGTACGCCTGCGCGGCGCGCTTCGCGGCCTCGCGCTCGTCGCGCGCCTTCGCAACCTCGCCGTAGGCGGCCTGGGTCTGCTCGGGCGCCGCCACGCTCTGCATCGTGACGGCCGTCACCTCGAGCCCCGACTGGTAGCGATCCAGATCGCGCTGGATCGCGGCGGAAAGCTGCCCGCGCAGTGCGTCGCGGTCCTGGTTCAGCACGTCGGCCGCGCTGCGCGTACCGACGATCGCACGCACCGCCGCCTGGGCGGCCTGCGAGACGCTGCGCTCGGGATCGACGCTACGGAACAGGTAGTCGGTCGCGGACCGGATCCGGTACTGGACGATGAAGCGCACATCCACGATATCCGCATCGCGCGTCAGCATCGCCGCTTCCTTCACGTTCGCGAGGCGCACGACATTGTTGCGGCCGATCTCGATCGAGCGGACCTGCGACGTGTCGACGATCTCGTGCGACGCGAACGGATACGGCGCGCGCCAGTGGACACCCTGGCCGACCGTGCCCGACAGCTTGCCGAGCTGCAGCACGACGCCGGTCTGGCCGTCCTGCACGACGAACAGCCCGCTGCCCGCGTAGACCGCGACCAGCACGCCGATCACGATGCCGACGCCGACCCGCGCCGCGCGCCCGTTGTCGGGACGGAAGCCGTTGCCGCCCTTGCCGCCGAAAAGGCCATTCAGGCGCCGGTTGAAATTGCGCCACATCTCGTCGAGATCGGGCGGACCATCGCCGTCGCCGCCTTGCGGACGTTTCGATTCGTTCGCACGGGGACGGGATCCGTCTTTGCCATTGCCTTCGCCGCGTCCCCAACGGGGATCATTGATCGACAGCAAGGCGCGCATCCGCCGCCAGGTACTCCGCTCGTTGTATTCGTTCACCAGAGTTTGTTCACCAGATTAGACGCCGGCGAACCGGCCGGGACCGGTTAGCGCCCGTGTTCGGAAATCGTGTGGTCTTCGTGTGGTTCAGCGGGTACGCCGTCGAGCGCGCCGTCGTCGGACGACGTCGCACCGGAAAGGTGTTCCGCGGAGGCGATTTCGGCGATGGCGGCACGCAACGCGTCAAGACCCTGACCGGTGCGCGCGCTCAAAAAGACGCGCGAAATATTACCATACTCGTCCCGCTCGACCGCGTCGCCGCGGGCCGCCAGTTCGGGCACGGCGTCGATCTTGTTGAATACCAGCACCTGCCGGATGGTGTCCGCGCCGATCTCGTGCAACACGCCGTTGACCTGCTCGATCTGCTCGAGCCTGACCGCGCTCGACGCATCGACCACGTGCAGCAGCAGATCCGCGTGGATCGTTTCCTCGAGGGTCGCGCGAAACGCGGCGACGAGCTGGTGAGGCAACTCGCGGATGAACCCCACGGTATCCGACACGACGATCTGGCCGACCTCGTCGCCGAGGTACACGCGCCGCGACGTCGTATCGAGCGTTGCGAACAGCTGGTCGGCCGCGTAGGCCTGCGCTTTCGTCAGCGCATTGAACAGCGTCGACTTGCCCGCGTTCGTATAGCCGACGAGCGACACCGACATCGTGCCGCTGCGCGCGCGCTGCCGGCGCTGCGTGCTGTGTTGCCGGCGCAGCCGGTCGAGCCGCGACTTCAGCATCTTGATGCGCTCGCCGATCAGCCGGCGGTCGGTTTCGAGCTGGGTTTCGCCGGGGCCGCGCAGGCCGATACCGCCCTTTTGCCGTTCGAGGTGGGTCCACGCGCGAATGAGCCGCGTCGACAGGTATTGCAGCTGCGCGAGCTCGACCTGCAGCTTGCCTTCGTGGCTGCGGGCGCGCTGCGCGAAGATGTCGAGGATGAGGCTCGTACGATCGATCACGCGCCTGTTAAGTGCCTGCTCCAGATTGCGTTGCTGGGCCGGCGCCAGTGCGTGGTTGAAAATGACGATTTCGACGTTGTGCGCGTCGCAGGCAAGCCGTAGTTCCTCGGCTTTGCCACTGCCGATGAACATCTTGGCATCGGGACTGGAGCGACGACCCGTGAGGGTGACGGCGGGACGGGCCCCCGCGCTGGAGGCGAGAAGACTGAGTTCTTCAAGACTGGCTTCGAAATCGGTCTTGCCGAAATCGATGCCGACGAGCGCTGCGTTGATCAAATTATCGGGTGTCAAGATAAGGCGGCTGGCATCGGTCGCTCGCGGCGACCGGATGCCGGCCGCTGCAATGGGTTAGGACGAGGCTTCCGCGTCCGGGTGGAAATTCACCGGGCGCGCCGGCACGACCGTCGAGATGGCGTGCTTGTAGACCATCTGGGTCACCGTATTACGGAGCAACACGACGTACTGGTCGAACGATTCAATGTTCCCTTGAAGCTTGATGCCGTTGACGAGGTAGATCGAAACGGGAACGTGCTCTTTGCGCAGTGCGTTCAAAAACGGGTCTTGTAACAATTGCCCTTTGTTGCTCATGGCGTACTCCATCTTTTTTTGCAGGTTGATCTGGATTGGCGGCGAAGAAAAAGAGATCCGGCGCCAATCGCTACACTATAGCCGATTTTGCCTGCCCCGCCCGGCACGCAGGCCTTGCGGCCTATACGTTGCGGGGCGCGTGCGGCAGGCGCGTCAGCCCTTGTCCGCGTACGGGTTGTTCGACGAACGGAACTCTATGCGCAATGGAGTCCCGGTCAGCGAGAAAGTTTCGCGGAACCGGTTTTCCAGGTAGCGCTTGTACGTTTCCGTCACGGCGTCGAGTGCGTTGCCGTGGATGACGATGATCGGCGGATTCTGGCCGCCCTGGTGCGCATAGCGCAGCTTCGGACGCACCGGGCCGCGACGGCGCGGCTGCTGGAACTCGACGGCCTCGATCAGCGCGCGCGTGAGCTTCGGCGTCGGCAGCTTCGTCATCGCCGCCGCGTAGGCGTCGTCGACCGAGCGCATCAGCGCGCCGATGCCCGTTTTCTTCGCGGCCGAGATGAAGTGCGATTTCGCGAAGTCGAGGAACTTCAGCTTGCGGGTCAAATCTGCTTTCGCGCGATCGCGCGCATGCTCGTCGAGCCCGTCCCACTTGTTGACGCCGATCACGAGCGCGCGGCCCTGCTCGACGACGAAGCCAGCGATGTGCGCGTCCTGGTCGGAAATATCCTGCTGCGCATCCAGCAGCAGAATGACGACGTTCGCGTCGGAGATCGACTGCAGCGTCTTCACGACCGAGAACTTCTCGATCGCCTCGAACACCTTGCCGCGACGCCGCAGGCCGGCCGTGTCGATCAGCGTGTATTTCTTGCCGTTACGCTCGAAGTCGACGTAGATCGAATCGCGCGTCGTGCCGGGCATGTCGAACGCGATCACGCGATCCTCGCCGATCAGCGCGTTCACGAGCGTCGACTTGCCGACGTTCGGGCGGCCGACGATCGCGATCTTGATGCCGCGCGACGGGTCGTTCTCGTCCTCTTCCTCGGGACGATCCGCGTAGGCCACCGCCAGCGCCTCGTTGATCATGTCGGTCACGCCGTCGCCGTGCGCGGCCGAGATCGCGCGCGGGTCGCCGAGGCCGAGCTCGTAGAAGTCGGCCGCGACCGACGTGTACTTCATCCCCTCGGCCTTGTTGACGACGAGGAAGATCGGCCGGCCGGTCTTGCGCAGGTAGTCGGCGATCGACTTGTCCTGCGGGGCGAGCCCGTTGCGGCCGTCGACGATGAACACGACGATGTCGGCTTCCTCGACCGCCTGTCGCGTCTGGCGCGCCATCTCGTGCAGGATGCCGTCCTTCGCGACGGGCTCGAAGCCGCCGGTATCGACGACCAGGTACGGGCGCTCGCCGACGCGCCCCTCGCCGTAATGGCGATCGCGCGTCAGGCCCGGCAAGTCGGCGACCAGCGCATCGCGCGAGCGCGTGAGCCGGTTGAACAGCGTGGATTTCCCCACATTGGGGCGCCCAACGAGGGCAATGACCGGTTTCATCTGTGTTTTCTACGGTGATGCGCAGCAGCGGGAGGCCCGCTGCTGCGGGCGGCTGCGCTGAATGAAAATATCACGAATTCGCGCCGCGCCGGATGCGCGCGCCGGGCGCGCGTTGCGCGCCGTCGTCTTTCGTCTCGAACTGCCTTTCAAATACCGAGCGGCCGGGGACACCGGCCGCCTTCATGTCGCACGGCCCGCACGCGCGGGACCCGCCCGCCGTGCCGCAGCCGCGCATGTTTCCTGCGCGTCAGCGCGGACGGAATCCGTACAGGCCGCCGTCCTTCGTCTGCACGACGAGCGTATTGCCCGCCAGGACCGGCGCCGCCGTGATCGCGCTGCCGTCGGTCGTCATCCGTGCGATGAAGCTGCCGTCTTCGCGCGACAGGAAGTGCACGAAGCCCTTGTAATCGCCCATCACGACCGCATGCCCGAGCAGGTACGGCACGCTGACGTCACGACTCTTCAGCTTGTCGTTGCGCCACAGCTGGTTGCCCGACGCGGCGTCGTACGCCGTGATGACCGACCAGTCGTCGCCGCCGGCGACCACCGAATCGTCCTGTGCGAGGCCGCTACGGCTCGAGAACGACTTTTCCCACAGCGGGCGGCCCGAATTCGCGTCGAAGCAGCCGAGTTGCCCCTGGAACGTCACCGCGCAGGTTTCCGCGCCCACGAGGGTCGGCGGGCCGCTGACGTCGTTGATGCGCTCGACCTCGGTCACGCCCTTCGGGAACGACACCGGCGTCTGCCAGAACGGCTCGCCCGTCTGCACGTTGATCGCGACGAGGCCGCCGCCCGGGAAGCCCGCCAGCACCGCCGCGTCGCCCGCGAACGTCATGCCGGCCGACACGCGCAGGTTCAACGGCACCGCGCGGTTGCGGTAGTTCCACTTCTGCTCGCCCGTCTGCGCATTGAACGCGATCACCTGGCCGTCGATCGTACGCACGACCACGAGGCCGTTGCCGACGAGCGGCGGCGAGAAGATCTCGCCCTGCACGCTGGTCTTCCAGAGCTGCTTGCCGTCCGGGCCCAGCACGAATACGCCACCCTTCAGCGCGCCGACCGCGGTGAGGTTGCCGTCGCTGCCGACACCGGCCGACAGGTCGGAATCGAGCTTCGAGCGCCAGACCGTCTGGCCCGTCTTCGCGTCGATCTTCTCGACCGAACCGTTTTCGCCCGCCGCATAGACGGCGTCGCCCACGGCCACCGGCGAGAACAGGTAGCGTCCGCCCTTGCCGACACTCGCCTTCCAGACCTGTTGCACGTCCATCACGGGCTTGAACTCGGTGAGCGGCGTCGGCACGCGGCGCGCATCCTTCGACGACGAGCAGGCCGCCAATACCAGGACAGCCGCCGCGCAGGCAACGGGCACAGCGTAACGTTTCAGCAAATTCATCGGTTAGCGAAGCAGAGTTAAGAGGTTGAGGGGGCCGGGATTCAGCCGCCGAGCGCGTCCAGCTTGAACTGCACGAGCTGGCGCGCGGACTGGTCGTCCTTCGACAGGCCGTCGAGCGCGAGCTTGTAAGCGGCGCGTGCATCGTCGGTCTTGCCTTGCGCGGCCAGCAGATCGCCGCGGCGATCGGCCACGAGGCCCTTGAATGCGTCGAGCGGCGTACCGGACAGCAGCGCGAGGCCCGCATCGTACGCCTTCTCGTCGAGCAGCAGCGACGCGAGACGCAGCTTCGCGATCTGCTTGTACTCGTCATCCTTGGCGTGATCGACGGCCCATTGCAGCTGCGCCTTCGCGCCGGCCGTGTCGCCGGCCGCGTACAGCGTCTTCGCGGCCGCGAGCGCGCTCATCTGCGCATACGGCGTGCTGCCGAACTTGTCTTCCATGTCGCCGGCCGCGCGAGCGATCGTGACCTTGTCGTTCGCGGCGGCGGCCTTCTGGACCTGCTCGTACAGCCCGGATGCCTCGGCGGCCTGACGGCGCTGCCAGTAGTTCCAGCCGTTGAAACCGGCCGCGACGACCAGCGCCGCGAGCACGATCCACGTGGTGAGGTTGCCCCAGCGGGCCCACCATGCCTTGAGACTTTCAATCGATTCTTGTTCGTCGTGATAACTCATCGGCGAGCGATTCCTTCCTGTTCAGGCGTTTCTTGTCGAGCGGATGTCAGCGCGATCAGTCGTCGCCGTCTTCGGCGGATGCAACCATCGCATTGATTAGGAATTCGGTCAAGCTTTCGACCGGTACGGTCTGCTGAACGTTCTTTTCCCCGTCGTCGCCCGTCCCGCGCAGCGCTTTCACGCCCACCGTGCCGTTCGCGATCTCTTCTTCGCCGAAGATCACCGCGAACGCGGCGCCGCTCGCATCGGCCCGCTTCATCTGCGACTTGAAGCTCGCCGTCGCGCCGTCGGCGCTGCAGTGGAAGATCACGTCGAGGCCCGTGTCGCGCAGGCGCTCGGCCGCGATGAACGCCTGCTCTCGCGCGGTCTCGCCCTGGTGCACGACGTATACGTCCACGCCTTCCTGCTCGGGCGCGAGATCCTCTTCCTTCAGGAGTTCGAGGATGCGCTCGATGCCCATCGCCCAGCCGCATGCGGCGGTCGGCTTGCCGCCGAGCTGCTCGATCAGCGGGTCGTAGCGGCCGCCGGCCGCGACCGTGCCTTGCGCGCCGAGCTTGTCGGTCACCCACTCGAACACGGTCAGGTTGTAATAGTCGAGGCCGCGCACGAGACGCGGGTTGATCTTGAACGGAATGTTGTTCGCGAGCAGCAGGCGTTGCAGCCCTTCGAAGTGCGCGCGCGATTCGTCGCCGAGGAAGTCGATCAGCTTCGGCGCGTTCTGCGCGATTTCCTGCAGCGCGGGATTCTTCGTGTCGAGCACGCGCAGCGGGTTCGTATACAGGCGGCGCTTCGCATCCTCGTCGAGCACGTCGGCGAACTGTTCGAGATACTTGATCAGTTCGACGCGGTGCGCGGCACGTTCCTCGGCAAGGCCGAGCGAATTGATCTCGAGCTTGATGCCGGTCAGGCCGAGGTCGTCCCACAGGCGCTGGCACATCATGATGATCTCGGCATCCGCATCGGGACCCGCGAAGCCGAGCGCCTCGACGCCGACCTGGTGGAACTGGCGGTAGCGGCCGCGCTGCGGACGCTCGTGACGGAACATCGGGCCGATGTACCACAGGCGCTTCGGGCCGTCGTACAGCATGTTGTGCTCGATCGACGCACGCACGACGGCCGCGGTGTTCTCCGGACGCATCGTCAGGTGCTCACCGTTCAGCGCGTCGGTGAAGCTGTACATCTCTTTCTCGACGATGTCGGTGACTTCGCCGATGCCGCGCGTGAAAAGCTGCGTGTGCTCGACGATCGGCGTACGGATGTTCTGGTAGCCATATGCGCGCAGCAGCGATTTCACGGTGGCTTCGAAGAACTCCCAGAGGCCGGCATCCTGCGGGAGGATGTCGTTCATGCCCTTGACGCCGGTGAGCTTCTCGATCTTGCGTTTCTGTTCAGTCATCGTGTGTGTGGACGAATTAGTTCGCAGCCGCTTCCGCGCGGCCATAGTTGCGTACGACGTAGTCGCTGACGATCTGCTGGAATTCCTCGGCGATCCGCTCGCCGCGCAGCGTCTTGACCTTCTCGCCGTCGATGAAGACGGGGGCGGCCGGGTTCTCGCCCGAGCCCGGCAGGCTGATGCCGATGTTCGCGTGCTTCGATTCGCCCGGGCCGTTGACGATACAGCCCATCACCGCGACGTTCATCGTCTCGACGCCCGGATATTCCTTGCGCCAGACCGGCATCTGCTCGCGCAGGTAGGTCTGGATCTGCATCGCCAGTTCCTGGAACAGCGTGCTCGTCGTACGGCCGCAGCCCGGGCACGCGATCACCATCGGCGCGAACGAGCGCAGGCCCATCGTCTGGAGGATTTCCTGGCCGACGATCACTTCGCCGGTGCGCGACGCGCCCGGTTCCGGCGTCAGCGAAATGCGGATCGTGTCGCCGATCCCTTCCTGCAGCAGCACGCCGAGCGCGGCCGTCGACGCGACGATGCCCTTCGAGCCCATGCCGGCCTCGGTCAGCCCGAGGTGCAGCGCGAAACCGCAGCGGCGGCTGAGTTCGCGGTACACGGCGATCAGGTCCTGCACGCCGCTGACCTTGCACGACAGCACGATGCGGTCACGGCCGAGACCCAGTTCGACCGCCCGTTCGGCCGAGCCGATCGCCGACTGGATCAGCGCCTCGTACATCACGCTCTGTGCGTCCCAGGGCTGCGCACGCGCGCCGTTCTCGTCCATCATGCGTGCGAGCAGGTCCTGGTCGAGGCTGCCCCAGTTCACGCCGATCCGCACCGGCTTGTCGTACCTGGCAGCGGCCTCGATCATCTGCGCGAACTGCGTGTCGCGCTTCGCGCCCTGGCCGACGTTGCCGGGATTGATCCGGTATTTCGACAGCGACTCCGCGCAACCCGGGTAGTCGCGCAGCAGCAGGTGGCCGTTGTAGTGGAAATCGCCGACGAGCGGCACGGTCACTCCCATCCGGTCGAGCTGCTCGCGGATCGCCGGCACGGCGGCCGCTGCCTCGGGCGTGTTCACCGTGATGCGCACCAGTTCGGAGCCCGCGTTCGCGAGTTCCTTGATCTGGATTGCCGTGCCGATCGCGTCGGCCGTATCGGTATTCGTCATCGACTGCACGCGCACCGGCGCGTCGCCGCCGATCGTCACGAGCTGCCCGCCCCAGCGGACATTCACCGCATGCGATACGCGGCGCGGCTGATGCCCGCCGAACACCGGCTCGGTTGAACAAATCTGACTGCTGCGTGGGGATTGAGCTTCGGATTGCATCGATAGATCCATTTACGCGGAATACGCCGCTACGCGGCGCATGAATTGAAAAAGCGCCGTGTCGTCGCGGCCTGCCGTTATCGACGACAGGCCTTCGCCATGGCGCTTGACGTCAGGGCAACGTGAACCGCGCCACGTTACCCCGCGCTGCCGAATATTTTGCCGGATCGACAGGTTTCCCGTCGAACGCAACCGCGTCGAGGCCTGCCTTGTTGCCGATCGTGACCTTGAACGGCCCTTCGCCGGCAACCTGCTTCGTCTCGCCGGCCTTCACCAGCGACGAGAACAGCTCCTTGCCGTTCTTGTCGCGCACGCTGAACCAGCAATCCTGCTTGACCTTCAGCTCGACCACCGACTGGCCCGCCGCCACCGCGACGCTCGCCGGCTCGGCCGGAGCGGCGGCACTCGCCGCCGTCGTTGCCACGACAGGCTGCGATGCAGCAGCCGGCGCGACCGGAGCCACCGGCGCCGGAACGGCCGATGCGACCACCGGAGCAGGCGCAGGCGCTACGGACGCAGCAACCGGGGCCGGAACCTCACTGGCAACCACGGCCGACGCGCCGTTCGAGGCTGCCTCGTCACCGGACGAAGCGGCCGCCGCCGGCGCGCTCGCGGCCGACGCATGTTCCGCGTCGCCGCCCCTGAAACGCGCGAGCAGGCCCGACGAATCGCCGCCAGTGTGCCACATCAGTACGGCAACCACCGCGACGACGACGATCGCCGTGCCCCACAGCCACGGATGGTGCCGCGACGAGCCGCCCAGCGGAATCGACACGCGGCCGCGCGGCAGATCCGTCCCCGACGACGCAGGCATCGACAGGTCGACCTCCGGCACCCCGCGCTCGCGGCGCAACGCCTGCGCGAACGGTTCCGGATCGACGCCGAGCATCTTCGCGTAGCTGCGCACCACGCCGAGCGCGAAGGTCACGCCGGGCAAATGGCTGATGTCGCCGGCCTCGAGCGCCCGAAGCTTCTGCGGTGCGACCTTGAGTCGCGCCGACACGTCGTCGACCGTCCAGCCCTTCGTCTCCCGAAGCTGCGCCAGCCGGCTGCCGACCGCCGCCAGCGATTCCAGTCCCGCCGGTGCCGGCTTCGCGGCATTCGTCTCTGCGCCGTTAGACGGCTGCGGCTCACTCATCCTTGTCCTCGCGTCGATTCTTCTTGCTGGCGGCCGCCGCCGGCTCCCGCCGGCCAGCACCCGCAACTGTCCATACCATGCGCGACGCCGAGGCGCCGCGACCGATCGCTATTCGCGTGTTGTACCGCCAAAAGGTTCGAACCTCCGAGGCCGGACGCACCCGGCGCGCCCCGGCCAAGCACCCCGTCAAACGGCTCGAACTTCGATGATTTTCCCTGCTGCGCCCGTCCGTTCCGCGAGGCGCGTGCGATCCTTCACCGCGCCGGCCAGCTGGCCGCACGCGGCATCGATATCGTCGCCGCGCGTCTTGCGCACGGTCGTGACGACACCCGCGTCGATGAGGACCTGTGCGAAGCGCTTGATCTGCTCCGGCTTCGAGCGGATGAGGCCCGACTCCGGAAACGGATTGAACGGGATCAGGTTGAACTTGCACGGCACGTCGCGCGTGACGGCCAGCAGTTCTCGCGCATGCGCTTCGGTGTCGTTGACGCCGTCCAGCATGCAGTATTCGAACGTAATGAAGTCGCGCGGCGCGACCGTCAGGTAACGCTGGCATGCCGCCATCAGCTCGCGCAGCGGATACTTCTTGTTGAGCGGCACCAGCTCGTCGCGCAGCGCATCGTTCGGCGCGTGCAGCGAAACGGCCAGCGCAACCGGCAACTCGGCGCCGAGGCGGTCCATCATCGGCACCACGCCCGACGTCGACAGCGTGACGCGGCGGCGCGACAGGCCGTATGCGTTGTCGTCCAGCATCAGCCGCATCGCGGGCACGACCGCGCTGTAATTCAGCAGCGGCTCGCCCATGCCCATCATCACCACGTTGGTGACGACCCGTTCGGCCTTGCCGTTGGGGCCGGGCGCGCGACCCAGCGACGCGCGCAACGCAAATTCGGCCATCCGCAGCTGGCCGATGATTTCGGCTGTCGACAGGTTGCGGGAAAAACCCTGCTTGCCCGTCGAACAGAAGCGGCAGTTGACCGCGCACCCCGCCTGCGACGACACGCACAGCGTGCCGCGCGTCTCTTCCGGGATGAACACGGTTTCGACCGCATTGCCGTTTCCGACGTCGATCAGCCACTTGCGCGTGCCGTCGGCGGAAACGTGATCGCTGGCGATCTGGGGCATTCCGATCGAGGCGCGGCCCTTGAGTTTTTCCCTCAAGGACTTCGCGAGATCGGTCATGCCGTCGAAATCGCCGGCGTTGTACTGGTGGATCCAGCGCTGCAACTGCTTGGCGCGGAACGGCTTCTCGCCGAGGCTGCCGCAGTACGCGACAAGACCCTCGGCATCGAAGTCGAGAAGATTGACGGAAGTTTCGCTCGTCATGATGTGCTGCCTTGCCGCTTGCGCTGAATCCTGCCTACCTGCTGTCAGCCAGGGCTTAACGCGAGTAAACGTTCATTTCCGGGAAGAAGAACGCGACTTCGACCGCCGCGGTTTCCGCTGCGTCCGAGCCGTGCACCGCGTTCGCGTCGATGCTGTCGGCGAAATCGGCACGGATCGTGCCCTTTTCCGCCTTCTTCGGATCCGTTGCGCCCATCAGGTCGCGGTTCTTCAGGATCGCGCCTTCGCCTTCCAGAACCTGGATCATCACCGGGCCGGAGATCATGAAATCGACGAGATCCTTGAAGAACGGACGTGCTGCGTGAACCGCGTAGAACTTCTCTGCGTCGGCACGCGACAGGTGCGCCATACGCGATGCGATGATCTTCAGGCCGGCGCCTTCGAAACGGCTGTAGATCTGGCCGATCACGTTCTTTGCCACCGCATCCGGCTTGATGATCGACAGGGTGCGCTCGATTGCCATAAAAACTCCAAAAAATTAAGAAGTTACAGGTTCAAATGAATCCGCTATTGTAGCACGATCCCGTGTATCATTGCGATTGAACCCTTACACGCATGAAAGGTTCAGAATCCATATGTTTTTGCGTCGTCCGGCCATTGAAACCTCCCGGCGCGGAACGTATCTTAGCCATAGCTGCTCCGGTTTGCTGCGCCGCACACCGCGTGTGCCGAACCGGCCCCGGACGCCCATGCGTTCAATGTTAGGAGAAACCATGAACGACTATCCGTACAATTTCGGCCGCGGCGGTTCCGTCAGCACCGCCGAGGTTCGCAACCGCGTGCTGCGGAACACGTACTGGCTGCTCGCGCTGTCGATGGTGCCGACCGTGCTGGGCGCCTGGGTCGGCGTCGCGACGGGCTTCTCGCTGTTCGCGGCCACCAGCCCGATGATGAGCCTGCTCGCGTTCTTCGCGATCGCATTCGGTTTCATGTTCGCCATCGAGCGGACCAAGAACAGCGCGGCCGGCGTGTTCGTGCTGCTCGGCTTCACGTTCTTCATGGGCCTGATGCTGTCGCGCCTGCTGAGCTTCATCCTCGGCTTCTCGAACGGCCCGTCGCTGATCATGCTCGCGTTCGGCGGCACCGGCATCATCTTCGCCGCGATGGCGACGATCGCCACCGTCAGCAAGCGCGACTTCTCGGGGCTCGGCAAATGGCTGTTCATGGGCGTGATCGTGATCCTGCTGGCCTCGGTCGCGAACATCTTCCTGCAGCTCCCGGCGCTGATGCTCACCGTCTCCGTGCTCGCGATCGCGATCTTCTCCGCGTACATGCTGTTCGACGTCCAGCGCGTCGTGAACGGCGGCGAGACGAACTACATCTCGGCGACGCTCGCGATCTACCTCGACCTGTACAACGTGTTCACGAACCTGCTCGCGCTGCTCGGCATCTTCGGCGGCAACCGCAACTGACGCGCACCCCGCCCCATGAAAAAACCGGCCCGAGGGCCGGTTTTTTTACATCCGCCGCATCGCTCAATCGCGCTCGAACAGTGCAATCGATTCGACATGCGATGTATTCGGGAACATGTTCACGACCCCGGCGCCCTTCAGGCGGTAGCCGGCCTCGTGCACGAGCAGGCCCGCGTCGCGCGCCAGCGTCGACGGGTTGCACGACACGTATACGATGCGCTTCGGCAACGGGCCCTCGCCGCTCTGCGCGATCTCGGCCAGCGCCTTCGATACCGCCAGCGCCCCCTCGCGCGGCGGGTCGATCAGGAACTTGTCGAATGCGCCCAGCGCACGGATGTCGTCGCCCGTCACTTCGAACAGGTTCCGGCACGCGAACGTCGTGTGGCCGTCGACGCCGTTCTCTCGCGCGTTCGCCAGCGCGCGCGTCGTCAGCGTCTCGCTGCCCTCGATGCCCATCACCTCGCGCGACAGCCGCGCGAGCGGCAGCGTGAAGTTGCCGATCCCGCAGAACAGGTCGAGCACGCGATCGTCGCGCGACGGCGCGAGCAGGCGCAGCGCCCGGCCCACCAGCACGCGATTGATCTGATGATTGACCTGCGTGAAGTCGGTTGGCTTGAACGGCATGCGGATGCCGAACTCCGGCAGCGTGTAGTCGAGCGCCACGTCGAGCGGATAGAACGGCGTCACCGTATCGGGGCCCTTCGGCTGCAGCCAGAATTGCACCTTGTGTTCGTCCGCGAACGCGCGCAGCAGCGCTTCGTCGTCCGCGTTGATCGGCTCCAGCACGCGAAGCACGAGCGCGGTGACCGCCGAGCCGACCGCGAGCTCGATCTGCGGCATCCGATCGCGGATCGACAGCCCCTCGACGAGCCGACGCAGCGGCACCAGCATCGCCGACACATGCGGCGGCAGCACTTCGCAGCTCGTCATGTCGGCCACGTAGCTGCTCTTCTTCTCGTGGAACCCGACCAGCACGCCGCCCTTCTTCGCCACGTTGCGCACGGTCAGCCGCGCACGATAACGATAGCCCCACGACGGGCCGTGGATCGGCGCGAACATCGTTTCCGCCCGCAGCTTCGCCAGATGCCACAGGTTGTCCTCAAGCACGCGCTGCTTGACCGCCACCTGAGCTCGCATGTCGAGATGCTGCATCGAGCAGCCGCCGCAGGTGCCGAAGAACGCGCATTTCGGCTTCGTGCGCATCACGCTCGGGCGCAGAATGTCGACAACCGTCGCCTGCTCGTAGCTCGGCTTGCGGCGGTAGCTCGAATAGGTCACGCGCTCGCCCGGCAGCGCGCCCTCGACGAAGATGACCTTGCCCGGCTCGCCGTCCTCGGTGATCGTGCGGCCGACACCGCGCGCTTCCATGTCGAGCGATTCGATCTCGAGAACCGGGGCGGGCCCGGGCGCGACGGGCGCGTTTTTCGATTTGCGCGCAGAAGTGGGGACGGCTTCGGACACCTGCTTTTCCTGACAAACGTTGAAGAAGGCGAGATTGTAGACGACGAAGGCCCGCATCGCCCGCTTTGCATGGCGCAAGCGTCGATACGCGAGCCCGCACGGCCCCGCAACGCGCCGGAACGGGCGAACCGGCGCCCCGCAACCGGGCGAACCGTGGAGCCGACCGCCTCCCCGGCCCGGCATGCGCCCGGCAGGAGATACGACCATGCAACTGATCGACTGGAATATCCAATGGGGCCGGAACGTGGACGGCGTCGTCGACCTTCCACGCACCGTCACGGCCATCCGCCGGCTCGGCGACTTCGACGTGCTGTGCCTGCAGGAGGTCACGCGCGGCTTCGGCTCGCTGCCCGGGCGGCCCGGCCCCGACCAGTTCGCCGAGCTGGCGGCGCTGCTGCCCGGCCATACGATCGTCGAAGCGATCGGCGCCGACCTGCCGCCCGTCGAAACGGGTGCGCCGCGCCGCCAGTTCGGCAATGCCATCGCGACCCGGCTGCCGGTCGGGCGCGTACTGCGCCAGTTGCTGCCGTGGCCGGCCGATGCCGGCGTGCCGTCGATGCCGCGCGTCGCGCTCGACGTCGAGTTGCAGGCGCCCTTCGGCGCGCTGCGCGTGGTCACTACCCACCTGGAATATTATTCGGCGCGCCAGCGGCTCGCACAGGTCGATGCACTGCGCAACCGGCATCGCGAGGCCTGCGCACACGCAGCCCGACCGGCGCCCGCCGAAACCGCCGAGGGGCCCTTCAGCGCGACCGGCCAGCCGCGCGACGCGATCGTCTGCGGCGACTTCAACAGCGCGTTCGGCAGCGAAGCCTACCGCCGCCTCCTGGAGCCGATCGCGGATGCGCCGAGTTTCGTCGACGCCTGGCTTGCGCGGCACCCCGGCCACCAGCCGCCGCCGACGGCCGGCGTCCACGACACGGCGCAATGGACGGAGGGGCCGCTCGCGTGCGACTTCGTGTTCGTCACCGAGACGCTGCTGCCGCGCGTGATGCGCTGCGAAATCGACGGCGACGTGCGCGCGTCGGATCACCAGCCGATACTGCTCGAACTCGCCTGATCGCGCCGATGCCGACGCGACCGGCCCGCGTTACGCGTCGAACGCGGCGAGGTACTCGGCCCAGTGCGGCGCGAGTTCCTGGGCAAGCGAGTTCTTCACCAGCAGGATCTCGTCCGCGTATTCGCTCGGGGTCAGGCCGCCGCGCATCAGCTGGAATCGGCAATACAGCAGGTAGGTATTGACGACGTCGGTTTCGCAATAGTTGCGGATTTCCTCGATCCGCCCGCCCTGGAACGCAGGCCACACCTGGCTGCCGTCCATCCCGAGCTTGCCGGGGAAGCCGCACATCTTCGCGAGCGCGTCGAGCGGCGCATTCGCGCGCGCCTGATACATCGCCAGCACGTCCATCAGGTCGGTATGCCGCGAGTGATAGCGCGAGATGTAGTTGTTCCACTTGAATTCGCGGTCGTCCTCGCCGAGATCCCAGTAGCGGGTCGCGGGAATGCCGTGCACGAGCGCGCGGTAATGGAGCACCGGCAGATCGAAACCGCCGCCGTTCCACGAGACGAGCTGCGGCGTGTATTTCTCGATCACGCGGTAGAACGACTGGATCAGCGTCGCTTCGTTGTCCTGCGGCGTGCCGAGCGAGCGCACGCGAAAACCGTTGTTGTCGCGGAACACGCACGAGATCGCCGCGATGCGCTGCAGGTGGTGCGGCAGGAAATCGCCGCCGGTCTTCTCGCGGCGCGCGGCAAACGCGTGCTCGGCTACTGCGGCGTCGTCGAGCGTCGCGGGCAGGTCTTCCAGACGGCGAATGCCGTCGACATCGGGGATCGTCTCGATGTCAAAAACAAGAATCGGAGTCATCGGTTACAGAACGGCGTCCTTGCGCACGCCGTTGGAGGCGAAGAACCGCTTGAGGCGCACCAGCGCTTCCTGCTGGATCTGGCGCACGCGCTCACGCGTGAGCCCCATCTCGTCGGCCAGCTCCTCGAGCGTCGCCGGTTCGATGTGGTTCAGGCCGAAGCGGCGCTCGATCACGTGCCGATGCTTGTCGGACAGCCGCGACAGCCATGCACGCGTCAGCGTCTCGAGCTCGCGGTGCTGGACCTCGGCGTCGGGCGACTGGCTCTGGTCGTCGGGCAGCAGGTCGAGCAGGCTGCTCGCGGGATCGAGGTCGAGCGGCGCATCGAGCGACGCCGTGTGCTCGTTGAGCGCGAGGATATCGGTGACTTCCTCGGCGGTCTTGCCGGTGAGATAGGCGATGTCGTCGATGCTGGCTTCGCGGCGTTCGGCCGCCTCGCCCGTCGACATCGAATTTTTTTCGAGATGGCGCTTCGCGCGCAGCACCTGGTTCAGTTCGCGGATCACGTGCACGGGCAGGCGCACCGTACGGGCCTGGTTCATGATCGCCCGCTCGATGCTCTGCCGGATCCACCACGTCGCGTAGGTCGAGAAACGGAAGCCGCGCGTCGGGTCGAATTTCTCGATCGCGTGCATCAGGCCGAGATTGCCCTCCTCGATCAGGTCGAGCAGCGGCACGCCGCGGTTCAGATACCCCTTGGCGATGCTGACGACGAGACGCAGGTTGCGCTCGATCATCACCTGCCGCGCCTCGAATTCGCCGGCCTTCGCGAGCCGGGAATAGCGCTGCTCTTCCTCGACGGTCAGCAGCGGCTTCACGCTGATGCGGTTCAGGTAATGCTGGATCGTGTCGGCCGTGAGTTCGGCCTGCAGCAGCGTGCGGAAATCGTCGACATCGGGCGCTGCTTCGGAGCGCCCTTCCCGCTCGTCGTCGCCGCCGTCCGCCTCGGCGTCGCGCGCCTCGATATCGCGTTCGTTTTCCGCGACGTCATCGTCGTCTTCCGTCGAAGCACCCTCTCGCCCCACCGATGCTTGCGTGGCACGACTGATCTTCTCAGATTCGGCTTGCGGCTCGTGGCGCTTCGATTTCGGCATGGTCGTCTCGGTTATTGAGGCGGCAAATACTTCAGCGGATCGACAGGTTTACCCTGCCGGCGAACCTCGAAATGCAGCATCACGCGGTCGGAATCGCTGTTCCCCATCTCGGCGATCTTCTGCCCCTTCGTTACCGCGTCCCCCTCTTTTACCATCAAAGCGCGATTGTGTGCATATGCCGTGAGGTAAGTTGCATCGTGCTTGATGATAATGAGGTTGCCGTAGCCGCGCAGCCCGTTGCCGGAGTAGACGACGCGGCCGTCGGCCGCCGCCTTCACGGCTTCGCCGGCCGTGCCGCCGATATTGACGCCCTTGTTTTTCGCATCGTCGAACCCGTTCAGCACGGGGCCGCGCGCGGGCCACGCGAACGTCACGGGGCCGCTCGGCGCGGCTGCCGTATCGCTCGAGGCGGCTGCCGCGGCAGGCGGCGTCACGGCTGCGGACGACGTGCCGGCGGCCGGCGTCGCCGGGCCGCTGCTGAGCGGCGCGGTGGCCACGGCGGCGGCGCCGATCGGTGCGGCGACCTGCGTGCCGGCAACCGCGGCGCCGGCTTGCGGCGAAACGCGCAGCAGCTGGTCGACTTCGATCTGGTTCGGGTTCGCCAGGTTGTTCCACGCGGCGATGTCGCGATAGTTCTGCCCGTTTTCGAGTGCGATCCGGTACAGCGTGTCGCCCGGCTTCACCCGGTAGTAACCCGGCGGCGCCGGCGGAAGCGGTGCCGCGGGTTGCGCGGCGGCGGTCGTGCCGAGCGAACCGGAGCGATCGACGACGGGCGCGTTGTCGAGCCGCGTCGCACAGGCGGCCAGTAGCGTGGAGAACGCGGCTACACAGATCGCGCGCTGGGCGAGCGTGAGCGGTTCCCTGGAACGGTTGTTTTGCATCGCGCGCAACATACTCATCGGTTTCAAATTACTCCGGATTTTAAAGGGACAAAGAAAACGCGATCAAGCCGCGACTCCCGCCATTGCGCGTGCGCGACGCGCTCGACGAGCGTGAGCACCTGGTGCTGCCCGCTCTGCGCGCCGACCGGCGCGACGAGCCGCCCGCCGATCGCGAGCTGCTCGAGCAGCGCCTGCGGCACGTCGAGCCCCGCCGCCGCGATCACGATCGCGTCGAACGGGGCGGCGGACGGCAGGCCGACACGCCCGTCGCCGTAGTGCAGACGGATGTTCGGCACGCGCAGCGGCCGCAGGTTCAGCTTCGCGCGCTCGTAGAGCGGCTTGATGCGTTCAATCGAATACACGTCGCGTGCCACGTGGCTCAGCACGGCGGCCTGATAGCCGCAACCCGTGCCGATCTCGAGCACGCGCTCGAGCGTACGGCCGGCCATCGCGAGCTCGATCATGCGCGCAACAACCGACGGTTTTGAAATGGTCTGCTGGTGGCCGATCGGCAACGCGGAATCCTCATAGGCCTGCGTTGCGAGCCCCGGATCCACGAACAGGTGGCGCGGCACCGCGGCCATCGCTTCCAGCACGCGCGCATCGGTCACGCCGTTCGCACGCAGCCGTTCGACCATCCGTTCGCGCACGCGTTCCGACGTGAGCGCGAACGCGCCGGCCTGCGCGACGTTCGGCGCAGCCGGCTTCGGCAATGCGGGCTTCAGCGCGGTCGGCTTCGGTGCGGTCGCGGGCTTCGCGCCGGCGGAACCGGGTGGCGCCGTTCGCACCGCGACGGGCTTCACCGCAACCGGTTTCAGCACGGCCGCGGGCTTGTCGGCGGCCTTAGGCGCCGCGACCGCCGCATGGCGCTCGCCGGCACGCCCCTCCGACTTCCGCGGCGCTCGCTTGAGATCTTCGAGCGCGAGCGGGAACCGCTTCGCGCGCTCGCCGCTCATGAAACCCGTCCTCCGGCGCGCGCCCATTCGCGTGTCGCGGGCAACATCTCCGTATGCGTGAGATCGAGCTGCAGCGGCGTGATCGACACGAAACCGTTTGCCACCGCGTGGAAATCGGTGCCGTCGCTCGCATCCAGCGCCGCCCCCGCCGCGCCGATCCAGTAGATCGGTTCGCCGCGCGGGTCGGTCTGGCGAATCACCGGCTGCGACGGATGACGCTTGCCGAGGCGCGTGACTTTCCAGCCTTTCAGCTCGCCGTAAGGCAGGTTCGGAATATTGACGTTCAGCAGCGGCTGGCCCGGCAGCGGATGCGCGAGGTAGTGCTCGACGATTTCCGCGGCGACGCGCGCGGCATCCGCCAGATGGGCCCAGCCCTTGTCGACCAGCGAGAACGCGACGGCCGGCACGCCGAACATGATGCCTTCGGTGGCGGCGGCGACCGTCCCCGAATAGAGCGTGTCTTCGCCCATGTTCTGGCCGTTGTTGATCCCGGAAACGACGAGGTCCGGCCTGGCATCGGCCATCCCCGTCAACGCGACGTGCACCGAATCGGTCGGCGTGCCGTTCACGTAGAAGAAACCCGTACCCGCCGCGCGCTGCACCGACAGCGGCCGCGACAAAGTGAGGGAATTCGACGCGCCGCTGCAGTTCTGCTCGGGCGCGATCACGGTGAGTTCGGCCAGCGGCCGCAGCGCTTCGCTGAGCGCGGCGAGACCGGGGGCGAGATAGCCGTCGTCGTTGCTGAGTAGGATTCGCATCCGGCGATTGTAACCGAGGAAAGATGGCGCGAGAGCGACAGTCCGGCGGCCGCGGGCGGCAGGTGCGCACCCGCATGCACGACGCGCCGCCGCATGCGTCGGCGGCGTACCGCGCGCTCAGGAAGGCGTCGGGCCGCCCCGGGTTTTCCGCTCCGCGGAGCGCCCTCTTTGAGGATGGCTCCGTCGGGCGCCCCGGCACGGCGCAACGCGCCCGCGGGCGCTCAGATCGCGCCCGAGTCGCGCAGCGCGGCGATCGCCTGCGTGTCGTAGCCGAGGCCGCGCAGCACCTCGTCCGTATGCTCGCCGAGTTCGGGCCCGAGCCAGCGCGTCTCGCCCGGCGTATCGGACAGCTTCGGCGTCACGTTCGGCAGCGGGATATCGGTGCCGTCGGCCAGCTTGAAGCGCTGGATCATCTGCCGCGCGACGAACTGCGGATCCGTGAACATGTCGGCGGCGCTGTAGATCCGCCCGGCCGGCACGTCGGCCGCATTGAGCACGGCGAGCGCTTCGTCGATCGTGCGCGGCGCGAGCCACGCGGCGATCGCGTCGTCGATCTCCCGGGTCCGCGGTACGCGCCCGTCGTTTTGCGCGAGCGCGGGATCGTCGGCGAGGTCGTCGCGTTCGATCGCCTTCATCAGCCGCTTGAAGATCGGGTCGCTGTTGCCGCCGATCACGACGCTGCCGTCGCGGCACGCGTAGGTATTCGACGGCACGATGCCCGGCAGCGACGCGCCGGTGCGCTCGCGCACCATCCCGTACACGCCGTACTCGGGCACCACGCTTTCCATCATGTTGAAGACGGCCTCGTACAGTGCGACGTCGACCACCTGGCCCGCCCCGCCGTTGACCTTGCGGTGATGGAGCGCCATCAGCGCGCCGATCACGCCGTGCAGCGCCGCGATCGAATCGCCGATCGAGATGCCGATGCGCGGCGGCGGCAAGTCGGGATAGCCGGTGATGTGGCGCAGCCCGCCCATCGATTCGGCGATCGCGCCGAAACCGGGCCGGTCGCGGTACGGGCCCGTCTGCCCGTAGCCGGACAGACGCACCATCACGAGGCCCGGATTCTCGGCCGACAGCACGTCGTAGCCGAGCCCGAGCTTCTCGAGCAGGCCCGGACGGAAATTCTCGATCACGATGTCGGCCTCGCGCGCAAGCTGCCGCGCGATCGCCTTGCCGGCGTCGGCTTTCAGGTTGAGGGTGACCGATTTCTTGTTGCGCGCCTGGACGGACCACCACAGCGACGTGCCGCCCTGCTCCGGATGGAGCTTGCGCCACTTGCGCAGCGGGTCGCCGCCGTTCGGATCCTCGATCTTGATCACTTCCGCGCCGAATTCGGCGAACAGCCGCGACGCGAACGGCCCCGCGATCAGCGTTCCGAATTCGAGCACTTTGACGCCCGCGAGCGGGCCCTGGCTGGTGCTCATGTGTCTCCCTGGCATGAGGAACGGCGCCGCCTGCCGGCGGCGCCCGGCTTACATCGTGCGGCGGTCGAGCATCGCGCGGGCGATGGTGCCCGCGTCGACGTATTCGAGCTCGCCGCCCACCGGCACGCCGCGCGCGAGGCGCGTGACGGCCAGCCCGCGCGCCTTCAGCGTCTGGCCGAGGTAATGCGCGGTTGCCTCGCCCTCGTTCGTGAAGTTGGTCGCGAGCACGACCTCCTTGACGACCCCGTCGGACGCGCGCCGCACGAGGCGGTCGAAATGGATTTCCTTCGGGCCGATGCCGTCGAGCGGGCTCAACCGCCCCATCAGCACGAAATACAGCCCGCGGTACGTCATCGTCTGCTCGAGCATGATCTGGTCGGCCGGCGTCTCGACGACGCACAGCAGCGTCGGATCACGCTCCTCGTCGCTGCAGACCTCGCAGATCTGCGCTTCGGTGAACGTGTTGCACTTTTCGCAGTGCTGCAGGTGCTCGGTCGCGAACAGCAGCGACCGGCCGAGCTTCTCCGCGCCCTCCCGGTCGTGCTGCATCAGGTGGACCGCCATGCGCTGGGCGGATTTCGGCCCGACGCCGGGCAGCACGCGCAGTGCTTCGACGAGAGCGGACAGGGCGGACGGCTGTTTCATACGGCAGCAAGGAGTGGCACGTGCGCCGCGCTCAGAACGGCAGCTTGAAGCCCGGGGGCAGCGGCAGGCCCGACGTCATGCCGCTCATCTTTTCCTGCGACGTCGCTTCGGCCTTGCGCACGGCGTCGTTGAACGCTGCCGCGACGAGATCCTCGAGCATGTCCTTGTCGTCCGCGAGCAGGCTCGGGTCGATCGACACGCGGCGCACTTCGTTACGGCACGTCATCGTCACCTTGACGAGGCCCGCCCCCGACTGCCCTTCTACCTCGATCAGCGCAAGCTGCTCCTGCATCTTCTTCATGTTTTCCTGCATTTGCTGCGCTTGCTTCATCAATCCGGCGAGGTTGCCTTTCAACATGGGAATACTCCTTCTTGATCGTGTGAAAACCGGCACGCGGCGCGTGCCGGCCAAAGTGTGCGGGCGTGATTGTGCCTGTCGCGGTGCGGTCGGTTCAATGCAGTGTCGGCGACGAACCGTCCGACGCCGGATCGGCGAGCGGGCGCACCGACCCCTCGACGATGCGCGCACCGAAGTCGCGCACGAGCTGCCGGACGAACGGATCGCCGTGAATCTCCTGCTCGGCCTCACGCTGGCGTGCCGCACGTGCCGCCGCATCGAGCGCCGCCGCCGTGCGCCGGGCAGGCCCGACCTCGACCGCCACCTCGATCGGCTTGCCGAGCGCATCGGCCAGCGCGGCCTTCAGCTTCGCCACCTGCGCGGCGTCCGCATACTGCGGCACCGGCACGGAAAGTTTCAGCGTCGTCGCATCGACGGCTGTCAGTTCGCTGTTGAATGCGAGCTGGTATGCGACGCCCTTGAGCGGCAGCCGCGCGGCCAGCGCGGGCCATTCGCCGTCGAAGCCGACCGGGTCGAGCGCGATCGCGGGCGGCAACGGACGCGTGTCGACCGGCGCGGCCGGGCGGGTTTCCGCCGGCATCGACGTCACGCGCCCGTCGTCGGGACCGCTGTCGAACACGGGCACGAAGCCGTCGTCGGGCGGCCCGCCGAACATCTCGTCGGCGCTGAGCGGCACGTAGTCGTCCGGCGGAATGTCTTCCCACGGCGGCGAGGCCTGACGTGAATCGGCCGCCTGCGGCGCACGGGCGGCCGCGCGCGGCGCGGGCACCGGTACCGCGGGGCGCGGCGCGACCGGCTTCTCGGCGGCCGGCTTCGCGGCGGCGCTAGCGCGCCCGCGGTCGGACGACACGCGCATCCCCGCATTGCGCAGCACGTCGAGCGCGGCGGCAGCGCCGCCGGAGCGTGCTGCGGGACGCGCGGCAGGCTCGGGCGACGCCGCGCGCGGCGCCGGATCGGACGGCGCGGCAGGTTCGTCGCTTCGCTGCTCGACGGCGACAGGCGGCTCGAGTTCAGCGTGGGCGGATTCTTCCTCGCGGGCGGATTCTTCACGGGCGGGTGCCGGCGGATCGCCGGCAGGCGTCGCCTGCACCGCCGCAACCACCTTCGGTTGCGGCGTTTCGATAACGTGCGCGTCCACCGGAGCCGGCGCGGATGCCTCGGCGACGACCGGCTTCACGGCCGGACGCCCCGTTTCATCGCTATCCGGCGTCGGCGCCGGGCGCGCCACCGGAGCAACGGGCGCCGCCGGGGCCGCAGCCTGCGGCCGCACCGCGTCGGCCGGCGCCGGTTTCGCCACGGCGGCCGGTGCCGCCGCAACGCGCGGGCCGGGCACCGCACGCGGCACGGACGGCTGGCCGACCGGCGCACCGCCGGCGGCAACGGCCGGCTCGAACGCGAGCATCCGCAGCAGCGTCATCGTGAAACCGGCGTACTCGTCCGGCGCCAGGCCGAGCTCTGCGCGCCCGACCGTCGCAATCTGATAGAACAACTGGACCTGCTCGGGGCTCAGCGTCTCCGCGAAGCGGCGCAGATCGGACGCTTCCGGCCATTCGTCGAGCACCGAACCCGGCGCGAACTGCGCCCACGCGATCCGGTGCAGCAGGCTGGCAAGATCCTGCAGCGCGGTCGAGAACGACAGGCTGCGCAGCGACATCTCGTCGGCGATCGCGAGGATTTCCGGGCCGCTGCCGGCCGCGAGCGCATCGAGCAGACGCACCATGTAAGTCTGGTCGAGCGCGCCGAGCATGCCGGACACGGCCGATTCGGTCACTTCGTTCGCCGAATAGGCGATCGCCTGGTCGGTCAGCGACAACGCGTCGCGCATGCTGCCCTGAGCGGCCCGGGCGAGCAGGCGCAGCGCCTGCGGCTCGAACGCGATCCGCTCTTCGCCCAGGATCCGTTCGAGATGCGACACGATGTGCCCGGCCGGCATCTGTTTCAGGTTGAACTGCAGGCAGCGCGACAGCACGGTGACGGGAATCTTCTGCGGATCGGTCGTCGCGAGAATGAACTTGACGTGCGGCGGCGGCTCTTCGAGCGTCTTCAGCATCGCGTTGAACGCATGATTCGTCAGCATGTGCACTTCGTCGATCATGTAGACCTTGAAGCGCGCATCGACGGGCGCATACACCGCGCGCTCGAGCAGCGCCGCCATTTCATCGACGCCGCGATTACTCGCGGCATCCATCTCGACGTAATCGACGAAGCGCCCTTCGTCGATCTCTCGACAGGCGCGACACACGCCGCAAGGCTGCGACGTGATGCCGGTTTCACAGTTGAGCGCCTTGGCGAAGATCCGCGACAGCGTCGTCTTGCCGACACCGCGGGTTCCGGTAAACAGATAGGCGTGATGGAGACGCCCGCCGTCGAGCGCGTGCGTGAGCGCCCTGACGACGTGCTCCTGGCCGACGAGCGAAGCGAAATCCTTCGGACGCCACTTGCGTGCGAGAACTTGATAGGTCATCGGGAAATTGTATCAGTAACGCTGCGTCGCGCCGACACGCGAAACGGTGCGGAATACGGGCAAGAGGCAGGCAAAACGGAGTGTGGCGCGGAAATAAAAAACGCCCGGCGAACGGGGCGAGAAGGAAGGTGACGAGCCCAACCCTCGGCACTGGCGGAAAACGATTGTGGCTGCTTCGTTCCCGACCTGACCAGGTTCACCGCCCCACCATGCGAGGAGGCCCGTCACGGCATATTCTATCACCGCTTCCGGATGAAAGCGACCAATTTGTTCGCACCAAAGCGAAACACGGGAGAAACCGGCGCGCGTCCGGCCGCGCGAATCGCATCGACACCCGCCCCCTTGTAAATTGCGCGCCGGCCACCATCTGCAGGGCACGGCGGTCGAACGCCGCGTCGTACCCCTACTCGCGAAGCGGCTACTATCGCCACCCGCAGCAGATAGCAATTTAGGCTAATATGACGCCCGAACGACCCGCAAGCCGCGGCATGCAGCGCCTGCGCCCCTCCTTTCCGGGGAGCGGAGTGACCTGCCGCGGCGGCCGGCCGCCGCGGCAGGTCACTCCGCTCCCCGGAAAGGAGGGGCGCAGGCGCTGCATGCCGCGGCTTGCGGGTCGTTCGGGCGTCATATTAGCCTAAATTGCTATCTGCTGCGGGTGGCGATAGTAGCCGCTTCGCGAGTAGGGGTACGACGCGGCGTTCGACCGCCGTGCCCTGCAGATGGTGGCCGGCGCGCAATTTACAAGGGGGCGGGTGTCGATGCGATTCGCGCGGCCGGACGCGCGCCGGTTTCTCCCGTGTTTCGCTTTGGTGCGAACAAATTGGTCGCTTTCATCCGGAAGCGGTGATAGAATATGCCGTGACGGGCCTCCTCGCATGGTGGGGCGGTGAACCTGGTCAGGTCGGGAACGAAGCAGCCACAATCGTTTTCCGCCAGTGCCGAGGGTTGGGCTCGTCACCTTCCTTCTCGCCCCGTTCGCCGGGCGTTTTTTATTTCCGCGCCACACTCCGTTTTGCCTGCCTCTTGCCCGTATTCCGCACCGTTTCGCGTGTCGGCGCGACGCAGCGTTACTGATACAATTTCCCGATGACCTATCAAGTTCTCGCACGCAAGTGGCGTCCGAAGGATTTCGCTTCGCTCGTCGGCCAGGAGCACGTCGTCAGGGCGCTCACGCACGCGCTCGACGGCGGGCGTCTCCATCACGCCTATCTGTTTACCGGAACCCGCGGTGTCGGCAAGACGACGCTGTCGCGGATCTTCGCCAAGGCGCTCAACTGTGAAACCGGCATCACGTCGCAGCCTTGCGGCGTGTGTCGCGCCTGTCGAGAGATCGACGAAGGGCGCTTCGTCGATTACGTCGAGATGGATGCCGCGAGTAATCGCGGCGTCGATGAAATGGCGGCGCTGCTCGAGCGCGCGGTGTATGCGCCCGTCGATGCGCGCTTCAAGGTCTACATGATCGACGAAGTGCACATGCTGACGAATCATGCGTTCAACGCGATGCTGAAGACGCTCGAAGAGCCGCCGCCGCACGTCAAGTTCATTCTCGCGACGACCGATCCGCAGAAGATTCCCGTCACCGTGCTGTCGCGCTGCCTGCAGTTCAACCTGAAACAGATGCCGGCCGGGCACATCGTGTCGCATCTCGAACGGATCCTGGGCGAAGAGCGGATCGCGTTCGAGCCGCAGGCGCTGCGCCTGCTCGCCCGGGCCGCTCAGGGCAGCATGCGCGACGCGTTGTCGCTGACCGACCAGGCGATCGCCTATTCGGCGAACGAAGTGACCGAATCGGCCGTGTCCGGCATGCTCGGCGCGCTCGACCAGACTTACATGGTGCGTCTGCTCGATGCGCTCGCGGCCGGCAGCGGCCCGGAAATCCTCGCGATCGCCGACGAGATGTCGCTGCGCAGCCTGTCGTTCTCGACCGCGCTGCAGGATCTTGCCAGCCTGCTGCACCGGATCGCGTGGGCGCAGTTCGCGCCGGGTTCGGTGCTCGACGAATGGCCGGAAGCGTCCGATCTGCGCCGCTTCGCGGAGACGCTGAGCCCCGAGCAGGTCCAGTTGTTCTATCAGATTGCGACGGTCGGGCGCGCAGAGCTCGGCCTGGCGCCGGACGAGTACGCCGGTTTCACGATGACGCTGCTGCGGATGCTCGCGTTCGAGCCGGCCGTTGCCGCCGGCGGTGCGCCGGTCGGCCAGCCGTCCGTGCCGCGTGCGGTGCCCGGCCCGCGCGTTGCGGCGGCACCGGCCGCCGTGGCGAAACCGGCGCCGGCCGACGCGGTGCGGCCGCAGGCTGCGGCCCCGGCGGCGCCCGTTGCTCCGGTGGCGCGCCCGGCGCCGACGCCGGATAGCGATGAAACGGGGCGTCCGGCCGTGAAGCCGGTCGTCGCCGAGGCATCCGCGCCGGCTCCGGTGGACGCGCACGTTATCGAAACGCCGCAACCGAAGGTGGTTGCGGCGGTGCAGGCGACGCCTGCCGGCGATCCGCCGGCACCCGCCCGTGAAGAATCCGCCCGCGAGGAAGAATCCGCCCACGCTGAACTCGAGCCGCCTGTCGCCGTCGAGCAGCGAAGCGACGAACCTGCCGCGCCGTCCGATCCGGCGCCGCGCGCGGCGTCGCCCGAGCCTGCCGCGCGTCCCGCAGCACGCTCCGGCGGCGCTGCCGCCGCGCTCGACGTGCTGCGCAATGCGGGGATGCGCGTGTCGTCCGACCGCGGGCGCGCTAGCGCCGCCGCGAAGCCGGCCGCCGAGAAGCCGGTCGCGCCGCGCCCCGCGGTACCGGTGCCCGCGCCGCGCGCGGCCGCCCGTGCGCCGCAGGCGGCCGATTCACGTCAGGCCTCGCCGCCGTGGGAAGACATTCCGCCGGACGACTACGTGCCGCTCAGCGCCGACGAGATGTTCGGCGGGCCGCCCGACGACGGCTTCGTGCCCGTGTTCGACAGCGGTCCCGACGACGGGCGCGTGACGTCGATGCCGGCGGAAACCCGCCCGGCCGCGCCGGTCGACACGCGTCCGTTGCCGCCCGCGATCGCGCTCGACCCGGTCGGCTTCGACGGCGAATGGCCCGCGCTGGCCGCGCGGCTGCCGCTCAAGGGCGTCGCATACCAGCTCGCATTCAACAGCGAACTGACAGCCGTCGATGCGACGACGCTGAAACTTTCCGTGCCGGTGCCGCAGTATGCGGACGCCGCGCAGGTGGCGAAGCTGAAGGCCGCGCTGGCCGATGCGCTCGGCAAGCCGATCGAGGTGGCGGTCGAGGTCGGGCCTGCCCGGCGCACGGCGGCGGCGCTCGATGCGGCGGCACGTGCGGCACGCCAGCGTGAGGCCGAGCAGGAGATTCACGGCGATCCGTTCGTCCGGCAGCTCGTGCGCGACTTCGGTGCGCGCATCGTCGAGGGGTCGGTGCGCCCGCTCGCCGATCCGGCGTCGGACGGTTCGTCGCCGACACTGCATTGAACCGACCGCACCGCGACAGGCACAATCACGCCCGCACACTTTGGCCGGCACGCGCCGCGTGCCGGTTTTCACACGATCAAGAAGGAGTATTCCCATGTTGAAAGGCAACCTCGCCGGATTGATGAAGCAAGCGCAGCAAATGCAGGAAAACATGAAGAAGATGCAGGAGCAGCTTGCGCTGATCGAGGTAGAAGGGCAGTCGGGGGCGGGCCTCGTCAAGGTGACGATGACGTGCCGTAACGAAGTGCGCCGCGTGTCGATCGACCCGAGCCTGCTCGCGGACGACAAGGACATGCTCGAGGATCTCGTCGCGGCAGCGTTCAACGACGCCGTGCGCAAGGCCGAAGCGACGTCGCAGGAAAAGATGAGCGGCATGACGTCGGGCCTGCCGCTGCCCCCGGGCTTCAAGCTGCCGTTCTGAGCGCGGCGCACGTGCCACTCCTTGCTGCCGTATGAAACAGCCGTCCGCCCTGTCCGCTCTCGTCGAAGCACTGCGCGTGCTGCCCGGCGTCGGGCCGAAATCCGCCCAGCGCATGGCGGTCCACCTGATGCAGCACGACCGGGAGGGCGCGGAGAAGCTCGGCCGGTCGCTGCTGTTCGCGACCGAGCACCTGCAGCACTGCGAAAAGTGCAACACGTTCACCGAAGCGCAGATCTGCGAGGTCTGCAGCGACGAGGAGCGTGATCCGACGCTGCTGTGCGTCGTCGAGACGCCGGCCGACCAGATCATGCTCGAGCAGACGATGACGTACCGCGGGCTGTATTTCGTGCTGATGGGGCGGTTGAGCCCGCTCGACGGCATCGGCCCGAAGGAAATCCATTTCGACCGCCTCGTGCGGCGCGCGTCCGACGGGGTCGTCAAGGAGGTCGTGCTCGCGACCAACTTCACGAACGAGGGCGAGGCAACCGCGCATTACCTCGGCCAGACGCTGAAGGCGCGCGGGCTGGCCGTCACGCGCCTCGCGCGCGGCGTGCCGGTGGGCGGCGAGCTCGAATACGTCGACGCGGGCACCATCGCCCGCGCGATGCTCGACCGCCGCACGATGTAAGCCGGGCGCCGCCGGCAGGCGGCGCCGTTCCTCATGCCAGGGAGACACATGAGCACCAGCCAGGGCCCGCTCGCGGGCGTCAAAGTGCTCGAATTCGGAACGCTGATCGCGGGGCCGTTCGCGTCGCGGCTGTTCGCCGAATTCGGCGCGGAAGTGATCAAGATCGAGGATCCGAACGGCGGCGACCCGCTGCGCAAGTGGCGCAAGCTCCATCCGGAGCAGGGCGGCACGTCGCTGTGGTGGTCCGTCCAGGCGCGCAACAAGAAATCGGTCACCCTCAACCTGAAAGCCGACGCCGGCAAGGCGATCGCGCGGCAGCTTGCGCGCGAGGCCGACATCGTGATCGAGAATTTCCGTCCGGGCCTGCTCGAGAAGCTCGGGCTCGGCTACGACGTGCTGTCGGCCGAGAATCCGGGCCTCGTGATGGTGCGTCTGTCCGGCTACGGGCAGACGGGCCCGTACCGCGACCGGCCCGGTTTCGGCGCGATCGCCGAATCGATGGGCGGGCTGCGCCACATCACCGGCTATCCCGACTTGCCGCCGCCGCGCATCGGCATCTCGATCGGCGATTCGATCGCGGCGCTGCACGGCGTGATCGGCGCGCTGATGGCGCTCCATCACCGCAAGGTCAACGGCGGGGCGGGCCAGGTGGTCGACGTCGCACTGTACGAGGCCGTCTTCAACATGATGGAAAGCGTGGTGCCCGAGTACGGCGTGTACGGGATGGTGCGCGAGCGCACCGGCGCGTCGCTGCCGGGCATCGTGCCGTCGAATACCTACGCGTGCCGCGACGGCAGCGTCGTGATCGGCGGCAACAGCGACCCGATCTTCAAGCGGCTGATGAAGGCGATCGAACGCGACGACCTCGCCGACGATCCCGCGCTCGCGCAAAACGACGGGCGCGTACCGCGGACCCGGGAGATCGACGACGCGATCGCCGCGTGGCTCGCGCCGCGCACGATCGACGAAGCGCTCGCCGTGCTCAATGCGGCCGACGTGCCGGCCGGGCGGATCTACAGCGCCGCCGACATGTTCACGGATCCGCAGTTCGTCGCGCGGCAGATGATCCAGCGCTTCAAGCTGGCCGACGGCACCGATATCCCGCTGCCGAACGTGACGCCGAAGCTGTCCGATACGCCGGGCGAGACGCGCTGGCTCGGGCCCGAACTCGGCGAGCATACGGACGAGGTGCTGCGCGGCCTCGGCTACGACACGCAGGCGATCGCCGCGCTGCGCGACTCGGGCGCGATCTGAGCGCCCGCGGGCGCGTTGCGCCGTGCCGGGGCGCCCGACGGAGCCATCCTCAAAGAGGGCGCTCCGCGGAGCGGAAAACCCGGGGCGGCCCGACGCCTTCCTGAGCGCGCGGTACGCCGCCGACGCATGCGGCGGCGCGTCGTGCATGCGGGTGCGCACCTGCCGCCCGCGGCCGCCGGACTGTCGCTCTCGCGCCATCTTTCCTCGGTTACAATCGCCGGATGCGAATCCTACTCAGCAACGACGACGGCTATCTCGCCCCCGGTCTCGCCGCGCTCAGCGAAGCGCTGCGGCCGCTGGCCGAACTCACCGTGATCGCGCCCGAGCAGAACTGCAGCGGCGCGTCGAATTCCCTCACTTTGTCGCGGCCGCTGTCGGTGCAGCGCGCGGCGGGTACGGGTTTCTTCTACGTGAACGGCACGCCGACCGATTCGGTGCACGTCGCGTTGACGGGGATGGCCGATGCCAGGCCGGACCTCGTCGTTTCCGGGATCAACAACGGCCAGAACATGGGCGAAGACACGCTCTATTCGGGGACGGTCGCCGCCGCCACCGAAGGCATCATGTTCGGCGTGCCGGCCGTCGCGTTCTCGCTGGTCGACAAGGGCTGGGCCCATCTGGCGGATGCCGCGCGCGTCGCCGCGGAAATCGTCGAGCACTACCTCGCGCATCCGCTGCCGGGCCAGCCGCTGCTGAACGTCAATATTCCGAACCTGCCTTACGGCGAGCTGAAAGGCTGGAAAGTCACGCGCCTCGGCAAGCGTCATCCGTCGCAGCCGGTGATTCGCCAGACCGACCCGCGCGGCGAACCGATCTACTGGATCGGCGCGGCGGGGGCGGCGCTGGATGCGAGCGACGGCACCGATTTCCACGCGGTGGCAAACGGTTTCGTGTCGATCACGCCGCTGCAGCTCGATCTCACGCATACGGAGATGTTGCCCGCGACACGCGAATGGGCGCGCGCCGGAGGACGGGTTTCATGAGCGGCGAGCGCGCGAAGCGGTTCCCGCTCGCGCTCGAAGATCTCAAGCGAGCGCCGCGGAAGTCGGAGGGGCGTGCCGGCGAGCGCCATGCGGCGGTCGCGGCGCCTAAGGCCGCCGACAAGCCCGCGGCCGTGCTGAAACCGGTTGCGGTGAAGCCCGTCGCGGTGCGAACGGCGCCACCCGGTTCCGCCGGCGCGAAGCCCGCGACCGCACCGAAGCCGACCGCGCTGAAGCCCGCATTGCCGAAGCCGGCTGCGCCGAACGTCGCGCAGGCCGGCGCGTTCGCGCTCACGTCGGAACGCGTGCGCGAACGGATGGTCGAACGGCTGCGTGCGAACGGCGTGACCGATGCGCGCGTGCTGGAAGCGATGGCCGCGGTGCCGCGCCACCTGTTCGTGGATCCGGGGCTCGCAACGCAGGCCTATGAGGATTCCGCGTTGCCGATCGGCCACCAGCAGACCATTTCAAAACCGTCGGTTGTTGCGCGCATGATCGAGCTCGCGATGGCCGGCCGTACGCTCGAGCGCGTGCTCGAGATCGGCACGGGTTGCGGCTATCAGGCCGCCGTGCTGAGCCACGTGGCACGCGACGTGTATTCGATTGAACGCATCAAGCCGCTCTACGAGCGCGCGAAGCTGAACCTGCGGCCGCTGCGCGTGCCGAACATCCGTCTGCACTACGGCGACGGGCGTGTCGGCCTGCCGTCCGCCGCCCCGTTCGACGCGATCGTGATCGCGGCGGCGGGGCTCGACGTGCCGCAGGCGCTGCTCGAGCAGCTCGCGATCGGCGGGCGGCTCGTCGCGCCGGTCGGCGCGCAGAGCGGGCAGCACCAGGTGCTCACGCTCGTCGAGCGCGTCGCGCACGCGCAATGGCGGGAGTCGCGGCTTGATCGCGTTTTCTTTGTCCCTTTAAAATCCGGAGTAATTTGAAACCGATGAGTATGTTGCGCGCGATGCAAAACAACCGTTCCAGGGAACCGCTCACGCTCGCCCAGCGCGCGATCTGTGTAGCCGCGTTCTCCACGCTACTGGCCGCCTGTGCGACGCGGCTCGACAACGCGCCCGTCGTCGATCGCTCCGGTTCGCTCGGCACGACCGCCGCCGCGCAACCCGCGGCACCGCTTCCGCCGGCGCCGCCGGGTTACTACCGGGTGAAGCCGGGCGACACGCTGTACCGGATCGCACTCGAAAACGGGCAGAACTATCGCGACATCGCCGCGTGGAACAACCTGGCGAACCCGAACCAGATCGAAGTCGACCAGCTGCTGCGCGTTTCGCCGCAAGCCGGCGCCGCGGTTGCCGGCACGCAGGTCGCCGCACCGATCGGCGCCGCCGCCGTGGCCACCGCGCCGCTCAGCAGCGGCCCGGCGACGCCGGCCGCCGGCACGTCGTCCGCAGCCGTGACGCCGCCTGCCGCGGCAGCCGCCTCGAGCGATACGGCAGCCGCGCCGAGCGGCCCCGTGACGTTCGCGTGGCCCGCGCGCGGCCCCGTGCTGAACGGGTTCGACGATGCGAAAAACAAGGGCGTCAATATCGGCGGCACGGCCGGCGAAGCCGTGAAGGCGGCGGCCGACGGCCGCGTCGTCTACTCCGGCAACGGGCTGCGCGGCTACGGCAACCTCATTATCATCAAGCACGATGCAACTTACCTCACGGCATATGCACACAATCGCGCTTTGATGGTAAAAGAGGGGGACGCGGTAACGAAGGGGCAGAAGATCGCCGAGATGGGGAACAGCGATTCCGACCGCGTGATGCTGCATTTCGAGGTTCGCCGGCAGGGTAAACCTGTCGATCCGCTGAAGTATTTGCCGCCTCAATAACCGAGACGACCATGCCGAAATCGAAGCGCCACGAGCCGCAAGCCGAATCTGAGAAGATCAGTCGTGCCACGCAAGCATCGGTGGGGCGAGAGGGTGCTTCGACGGAAGACGACGATGACGTCGCGGAAAACGAACGCGATATCGAGGCGCGCGACGCCGAGGCGGACGGCGGCGACGACGAGCGGGAAGGGCGCTCCGAAGCAGCGCCCGATGTCGACGATTTCCGCACGCTGCTGCAGGCCGAACTCACGGCCGACACGATCCAGCATTACCTGAACCGCATCAGCGTGAAGCCGCTGCTGACCGTCGAGGAAGAGCAGCGCTATTCCCGGCTCGCGAAGGCCGGCGAATTCGAGGCGCGGCAGGTGATGATCGAGCGCAACCTGCGTCTCGTCGTCAGCATCGCCAAGGGGTATCTGAACCGCGGCGTGCCGCTGCTCGACCTGATCGAGGAGGGCAATCTCGGCCTGATGCACGCGATCGAGAAATTCGACCCGACGCGCGGCTTCCGTTTCTCGACCTACGCGACGTGGTGGATCCGGCAGAGCATCGAGCGGGCGATCATGAACCAGGCCCGTACGGTGCGCCTGCCCGTGCACGTGATCCGCGAACTGAACCAGGTGCTGCGCGCGAAGCGCCATCTCGAAAAAAATTCGATGTCGACGGGCGAGGCGGCCGAACGCCGCGAAGCCAGCATCGACGACATCGCCTATCTCACCGGCAAGACCGCCGAGGAAGTCACCGATATCCTCGCGCTCAACGAGCACACGGCGTCGCTCGATGCGCCGCTCGACCTCGATCCCGCGAGCAGCCTGCTCGACCTGCTGCCCGACGACCAGAGCCAGTCGCCCGACGCCGAGGTCCAGCACCGCGAGCTCGAGACGCTGACGCGTGCATGGCTGTCGCGGCTGTCCGACAAGCATCGGCACGTGATCGAGCGCCGCTTCGGCCTGAACCACATCGAACCGGCGACGCTCGAGGAGCTGGCCGACGAGATGGGGCTCACGCGTGAGCGCGTGCGCCAGATCCAGCAGGAAGCGCTGGTGCGCCTCAAGCGGTTCTTCGCCTCCAACGGCGTGCGCAAGGACGCCGTTCTGTAACCGATGACTCCGATTCTTGTTTTTGACATCGAGACGATCCCCGATGTCGACGGCATTCGCCGTCTGGAAGACCTGCCCGCGACGCTCGACGACGCCGCAGTAGCCGAGCACGCGTTTGCCGCGCGCCGCGAGAAGACCGGCGGCGATTTCCTGCCGCACCACCTGCAGCGCATCGCGGCGATCTCGTGCGTGTTCCGCGACAACAACGGTTTTCGCGTGCGCTCGCTCGGCACGCCGCAGGACAACGAAGCGACGCTGATCCAGTCGTTCTACCGCGTGATCGAGAAATACACGCCGCAGCTCGTCTCGTGGAACGGCGGCGGTTTCGATCTGCCGGTGCTCCATTACCGCGCGCTCGTGCACGGCATTCCCGCGACCCGCTACTGGGATCTCGGCGAGGACGACCGCGAATTCAAGTGGAACAACTACATCTCGCGCTATCACTCGCGGCATACCGACCTGATGGACGTGCTGGCGATGTATCAGGCGCGCGCGAATGCGCCGCTCGACGCGCTCGCGAAGATGTGCGGCTTCCCCGGCAAGCTCGGGATGGACGGCAGCCAGGTGTGGCCTGCGTTCCAGGGCGGGCGGATCGAGGAAATCCGCAACTATTGCGAAACCGACGTCGTCAATACCTACCTGCTGTATTGCCGATTCCAGCTGATGCGCGGCGGCCTGACCCCGAGCGAATACGCGGACGAGATCCTGCTGGTGAAGAACTCGCTTGCCCAGGAACTCGCGCCGCACTGGGCCGAGTACCTCGCCGCGTTCGACGCGTAACGCGGGCCGGTCGCGTCGGCATCGGCGCGATCAGGCGAGTTCGAGCAGTATCGGCTGGTGATCCGACGCGCGCACGTCGCCGTCGATTTCGCAGCGCATCACGCGCGGCAGCAGCGTCTCGGTGACGAACACGAAGTCGCACGCGAGCGGCCCCTCCGTCCATTGCGCCGTGTCGTGGACGCCGGCCGTCGGCGGCGGCTGGTGGCCGGGGTGCCGCGCAAGCCAGGCGTCGACGAAACTCGGCGCATCCGCGATCGGCTCCAGGAGGCGGCGGTAGGCTTCGCTGCCGAACGCGCTGTTGAAGTCGCCGCAGACGATCGCGTCGCGCGGCTGGCCGGTCGCGCTGAAGGGCCCCTCGGCGGTTTCGGCGGGCGCCGGTCGGGCTGCGTGTGCGCAGGCCTCGCGATGCCGGTTGCGCAGTGCATCGACCTGTGCGAGCCGCTGGCGCGCCGAATAATATTCCAGGTGGGTAGTGACCACGCGCAGCGCGCCGAAGGGCGCCTGCAACTCGACGTCGAGCGCGACGCGCGGCATCGACGGCACGCCGGCATCGGCCGGCCACGGCAGCAACTGGCGCAGTACGCGCCCGACCGGCAGCCGGGTCGCGATGGCATTGCCGAACTGGCGGCGCGGCGCACCCGTTTCGACGGGCGGCAGGTCGGCGCCGATCGCTTCGACGATCGTATGGCCGGGCAGCAGCGCCGCCAGCTCGGCGAACTGGTCGGGGCCGGGCCGCCCGGGCAGCGAGCCGAAGCCGCGCGTGACCTCCTGCAGGCACAGCACGTCGAAGTCGCCGAGCCGGCGGATGGCCGTGACGGTGCGTGGAAGGTCGACGACGCCGTCCACGTTCCGGCCCCATTGGATATTCCAGTCGATCAGTTGCATGGTCGTATCTCCTGCCGGGCGCATGCCGGGCCGGGGAGGCGGTCGGCTCCACGGTTCGCCCGGTTGCGGGGCGCCGGTTCGCCCGTTCCGGCGCGTTGCGGGGCCGTGCGGGCTCGCGTATCGACGCTTGCGCCATGCAAAGCGGGCGATGCGGGCCTTCGTCGTCTACAATCTCGCCTTCTTCAACGTTTGTCAGGAAAAGCAGGTGTCCGAAGCCGTCCCCACTTCTGCGCGCAAATCGAAAAACGCGCCCGTCGCGCCCGGGCCCGCCCCGGTTCTCGAGATCGAATCGCTCGACATGGAAGCGCGCGGTGTCGGCCGCACGATCACCGAGGACGGCGAGCCGGGCAAGGTCATCTTCGTCGAGGGCGCGCTGCCGGGCGAGCGCGTGACCTATTCGAGCTACCGCCGCAAGCCGAGCTACGAGCAGGCGACGGTTGTCGACATTCTGCGCCCGAGCGTGATGCGCACGAAGCCGAAATGCGCGTTCTTCGGCACCTGCGGCGGCTGCTCGATGCAGCATCTCGACATGCGAGCTCAGGTGGCGGTCAAGCAGCGCGTGCTTGAGGACAACCTGTGGCATCTGGCGAAGCTGCGGGCGGAAACGATGTTCGCGCCGATCCACGGCCCGTCGTGGGGCTATCGTTATCGTGCGCGGCTGACCGTGCGCAACGTGGCGAAGAAGGGCGGCGTGCTGGTCGGGTTCCACGAGAAGAAGAGCAGCTACGTGGCCGACATGACGAGCTGCGAAGTGCTGCCGCCGCATGTGTCGGCGATGCTGGTGCCGCTGCGTCGGCTCGTCGAGGGGCTGTCGATCCGCGATCGGATGCCGCAGATCGAGCTCGCGGTCGGCTCGGCGGTCACCGCGCTCGTGCTTCGCGTGCTGGAGCCGATCAACGCGGACGACGAAGCGCTGCTGCGCGCGTTCGCGGACGAACACAAGGTGCAATTCTGGCTGCAGCCGAAGGGCCCCGATACGGTGACGCCGTTCTATCCGCTCGACGTGGCGCTCGACTACACGCTGCCGGAGTTCGGCATCCGCATGCCGTTCAAGCCAACCGACTTCACGCAGGTCAATCATCAGATCAATCGCGTGCTGGTGGGCCGGGCGCTGCGCCTGCTCGCGCCGTCGCGCGACGATCGCGTGCTCGACCTGTTCTGCGGGATCGGCAACTTCACGCTGCCGCTCGCGCGGCTGTCGCGCGAGGTGATGGGCATCGAGGGCAGCGAGACGCTGACGACGCGCGCGCTGGCGAACGCGCGAGAGAACGGCGTCGACGGCCACACGACGTTCGCGTGCCGGAACCTGTTCGAAGTGACGGGCGACGACATCCGTGCGCTGGGCGCATTCGACAAGTTCCTGATCGACCCGCCGCGCGAGGGGGCGCTGGCGGTATCGAAGGCGCTGGCCGAGATCGCGCAGAGCGGCGAGGGCCCGTTGCCGAAGCGCATCGTATACGTGTCGTGCAACCCGTCGACGCTGGCGCGCGACGCGGGCCTGCTCGTGCACGAGGCCGGCTACCGCCTGAAGGGCGCCGGGGTCGTGAACATGTTCCCGAATACATCGCATGTCGAATCGATTGCACTGTTCGAGCGCGATTGAGCGATGCGGCGGATGTAAAAAAACCGGCCCTCGGGCCGGTTTTTTCATGGGGCGGGGTGCGCGTCAGTTGCGGTTGCCGCCGAAGATGCCGAGCAGCGCGAGCAGGTTCGTGAACACGTTGTACAGGTCGAGGTAGATCGCGAGCGTCGCCGAGATGTAGTTCGTCTCGCCGCCGTTCACGACGCGCTGGACGTCGAACAGCATGTACGCGGAGAAGATCGCGATCGCGAGCACGGAGACGGTGAGCATCAGCGCCGGGAGCTGCAGGAAGATGTTCGCGACCGAGGCCAGCAGGATCACGATCACGCCCATGAACAGCCATTTGCCGAGCCCCGAGAAGTCGCGCTTGCTGACGGTGGCGATCGTCGCCATCGCGGCGAAGATGATGCCGGTGCCGCCGAACGCGAGCATGATCAGCGACGGGCCGTTCGAGAAGCCGAGGATGAAGCTCAGCAGGCGCGACAGCATCAGGCCCATGAAGAACGTGAAGCCGAGCAGCACGAACACGCCGGCCGCGCTGTTCTTGGTCCGCTCGATGGCGAACATGAAACCGAATGCGATCGCGAAGAACGCGAGCAGGCTCATCATCGGGCTGGTGGCCGCGAACAGCGAGAAGCCCGTCGCGACGCCGACCCAGGCGCCCAGCACGGTCGGCACCATCGACAGCGCGAGCAGCCAGTACGTGTTCCGCAGCACGCGGTTGCGAACCTCGGCGGTGCTGACGGAACCGCCGCGGCCGAAATTGTACGGATAGTCGTTCATGGTTTCTCCTAACATTGAACGCATGGGCGTCCGGGGCCGGTTCGGCACACGCGGTGTGCGGCGCAGCAAACCGGAGCAGCTATGGCTAAGATACGTTCCGCGCCGGGAGGTTTCAATGGCCGGACGACGCAAAAACATATGGATTCTGAACCTTTCATGCGTGTAAGGGTTCAATCGCAATGATACACGGGATCGTGCTACAATAGCGGATTCATTTGAACCTGTAACTTCTTAATTTTTTGGAGTTTTTATGGCAATCGAGCGCACCCTGTCGATCATCAAGCCGGATGCGGTGGCAAAGAACGTGATCGGCCAGATCTACAGCCGTTTCGAAGGCGCCGGCCTGAAGATCATCGCATCGCGTATGGCGCACCTGTCGCGTGCCGACGCAGAGAAGTTCTACGCGGTTCACGCAGCACGTCCGTTCTTCAAGGATCTCGTCGATTTCATGATCTCCGGCCCGGTGATGATCCAGGTTCTGGAAGGCGAAGGCGCGATCCTGAAGAACCGCGACCTGATGGGCGCAACGGATCCGAAGAAGGCGGAAAAGGGCACGATCCGTGCCGATTTCGCCGACAGCATCGACGCGAACGCGGTGCACGGCTCGGACGCAGCGGAAACCGCGGCGGTCGAAGTCGCGTTCTTCTTCCCGGAAATGAACGTTTACTCGCGTTAAGCCCTGGCTGACAGCAGGTAGGCAGGATTCAGCGCAAGCGGCAAGGCAGCACATCATGACGAGCGAAACTTCCGTCAATCTTCTCGACTTCGATGCCGAGGGTCTTGTCGCGTACTGCGGCAGCCTCGGCGAGAAGCCGTTCCGCGCCAAGCAGTTGCAGCGCTGGATCCACCAGTACAACGCCGGCGATTTCGACGGCATGACCGATCTCGCGAAGTCCTTGAGGGAAAAACTCAAGGGCCGCGCCTCGATCGGAATGCCCCAGATCGCCAGCGATCACGTTTCCGCCGACGGCACGCGCAAGTGGCTGATCGACGTCGGAAACGGCAATGCGGTCGAAACCGTGTTCATCCCGGAAGAGACGCGCGGCACGCTGTGCGTGTCGTCGCAGGCGGGGTGCGCGGTCAACTGCCGCTTCTGTTCGACGGGCAAGCAGGGTTTTTCCCGCAACCTGTCGACAGCCGAAATCATCGGCCAGCTGCGGATGGCCGAATTTGCGTTGCGCGCGTCGCTGGGTCGCGCGCCCGGCCCCAACGGCAAGGCCGAACGGGTCGTCACCAACGTGGTGATGATGGGCATGGGCGAGCCGCTGCTGAATTACAGCGCGGTCGTGCCCGCGATGCGGCTGATGCTGGACGACAACGCATACGGCCTGTCGCGCCGCCGCGTCACGCTGTCGACGTCGGGCGTGGTGCCGATGATGGACCGCCTCGGCGCCGAGTTGCCGGTTGCGCTGGCCGTTTCGCTGCACGCGCCGAACGATGCGCTGCGCGACGAGCTGGTGCCGCTCAACAAGAAGTATCCGCTGCGCGAGCTGATGGCGGCATGCCAGCGTTACCTGACGGTCGCGCCGCGCGACTTCATTACGTTCGAATACTGCATGCTGGACGGCGTCAACGACACCGAAGCGCATGCGCGAGAACTGCTGGCCGTCACGCGCGACGTGCCGTGCAAGTTCAACCTGATCCCGTTCAATCCGTTTCCGGAGTCGGGCCTCATCCGCTCGAAGCCGGAGCAGATCAAGCGCTTCGCACAGGTCCTCATCGACGCGGGTGTCGTCACGACCGTGCGCAAGACGCGCGGCGACGATATCGATGCCGCGTGCGGCCAGCTGGCCGGCGCGGTGAAGGATCGCACGCGCCTCGCGGAACGGACGGGCGCAGCAGGGAAAATCATCGAAGTTCGAGCCGTTTGACGGGGTGCTTGGCCGGGGCGCGCCGGGTGCGTCCGGCCTCGGAGGTTCGAACCTTTTGGCGGTACAACACGCGAATAGCGATCGGTCGCGGCGCCTCGGCGTCGCGCATGGTATGGACAGTTGCGGGTGCTGGCCGGCGGGAGCCGGCGGCGGCCGCCAGCAAGAAGAATCGACGCGAGGACAAGGATGAGTGAGCCGCAGCCGTCTAACGGCGCAGAGACGAATGCCGCGAAGCCGGCACCGGCGGGACTGGAATCGCTGGCGGCGGTCGGCAGCCGGCTGGCGCAGCTTCGGGAGACGAAGGGCTGGACGGTCGACGACGTGTCGGCGCGACTCAAGGTCGCACCGCAGAAGCTTCGGGCGCTCGAGGCCGGCGACATCAGCCATTTGCCCGGCGTGACCTTCGCGCTCGGCGTGGTGCGCAGCTACGCGAAGATGCTCGGCGTCGATCCGGAACCGTTCGCGCAGGCGTTGCGCCGCGAGCGCGGGGTGCCGGAGGTCGACCTGTCGATGCCTGCGTCGTCGGGGACGGATCTGCCGCGCGGCCGCGTGTCGATTCCGCTGGGCGGCTCGTCGCGGCACCATCCGTGGCTGTGGGGCACGGCGATCGTCGTCGTCGCGGTGGTTGCCGTACTGATGTGGCACACTGGCGGCGATTCGTCGGGCCTGCTCGCGCGTTTCAGGGGCGGCGACGCGGAACATGCGTCGGCCGCGAGCGCGCCGGCGGCGGCCGCTTCGTCCGGTGACGAGGCAGCCTCGAACGGCGCGTCGGCCGTGGTTGCCAGTGAGGTTCCGGCCCCGGTTGCTGCGTCCGTAGCGCCTGCGCCTGCTCCGGTGGTCGCATCGGCCGTTCCGGCGCCGGTGGCTCCGGTCGCGCCGGCTGCTGCATCGCAGCCTGTCGTGGCAACGACGGCGGCGAGTGCCGCCGCTCCGGCCGAGCCGGCGAGCGTCGCGGTGGCGGCGGGCCAGTCGGTGGTCGAGCTGAAGGTCAAGCAGGATTGCTGGTTCAGCGTGCGCGACAAGAACGGCAAGGAGCTGTTCTCGTCGCTGGTGAAGGCCGGCGAGACGAAGCAGGTTGCCGGCGAAGGGCCGTTCAAGGTCACGATCGGCAACAAGGCAGGCCTCGACGCGGTTGCGTTCGACGGGAAACCTGTCGATCCGGCAAAATATTCGGCAGCGCGGGGTAACGTGGCGCGGTTCACGTTGCCCTGACGTCAAGCGCCATGGCGAAGGCCTGTCGTCGATAACGGCAGGCCGCGACGACACGGCGCTTTTTCAATTCATGCGCCGCGTAGCGGCGTATTCCGCGTAAATGGATCTATCGATGCAATCCGAAGCTCAATCCCCACGCAGCAGTCAGATTTGTTCAACCGAGCCGGTGTTCGGCGGGCATCAGCCGCGCCGCGTATCGCATGCGGTGAATGTCCGCTGGGGCGGGCAGCTCGTGACGATCGGCGGCGACGCGCCGGTGCGCGTGCAGTCGATGACGAATACCGATACGGCCGACGCGATCGGCACGGCAATCCAGATCAAGGAACTCGCGAACGCGGGCTCCGAACTGGTGCGCATCACGGTGAACACGCCCGAGGCAGCGGCCGCCGTGCCGGCGATCCGCGAGCAGCTCGACCGGATGGGAGTGACCGTGCCGCTCGTCGGCGATTTCCACTACAACGGCCACCTGCTGCTGCGCGACTACCCGGGTTGCGCGGAGTCGCTGTCGAAATACCGGATCAATCCCGGCAACGTCGGCCAGGGCGCGAAGCGCGACACGCAGTTCGCGCAGATGATCGAGGCCGCTGCCAGGTACGACAAGCCGGTGCGGATCGGCGTGAACTGGGGCAGCCTCGACCAGGACCTGCTCGCACGCATGATGGACGAGAACGGCGCGCGTGCGCAGCCCTGGGACGCACAGAGCGTGATGTACGAGGCGCTGATCCAGTCGGCGATCGGCTCGGCCGAACGGGCGGTCGAACTGGGTCTCGGCCGTGACCGCATCGTGCTGTCGTGCAAGGTCAGCGGCGTGCAGGACCTGATCGCCGTGTACCGCGAACTCAGCCGCCGCTGCGGTTTCGCGCTGCACCTCGGGCTGACCGAGGCCGGCATGGGCTCGAAGGGCATCGTCGCGTCGACGGCCGCGCTCGGCGTGCTGCTGCAGGAAGGGATCGGCGACACGATCCGCATTTCGCTGACGCCGGAACCGGGCGCGTCGCGCACCGGCGAAGTGATCGTCGGCCAGGAAATCCTCCAGACGATGGGCCTGCGCTCGTTCGCGCCGATGGTGATCGCGTGCCCGGGCTGCGGCCGTACGACGAGCACGCTGTTCCAGGAACTGGCGATGCAGATCCAGACCTACCTGCGCGAGCAGATGCCGGTCTGGCGCAAGGAATATCCGGGCGTCGAGACGATGAACGTCGCGGTGATGGGCTGTATCGTCAACGGCCCGGGCGAATCGAAGCACGCGAACATCGGCATCAGCCTGCCGGGCTCGGGCGAGAACCCGGCCGCCCCCGTCTTCATCGACGGCGAGAAGGTCAAGACGCTGCGCGGCGAGCGGATCGCCGAGGAATTCCAGCAGATCGTCAGCGACTACGTCGTACGCAACTATGGCCGCGCGGAAGCGGCTGCGAACTAATTCGTCCACACACACGATGACTGAACAGAAACGCAAGATCGAGAAGCTCACCGGCGTCAAGGGCATGAACGACATCCTCCCGCAGGATGCCGGCCTCTGGGAGTTCTTCGAAGCCACCGTGAAATCGCTGCTGCGCGCATATGGCTACCAGAACATCCGTACGCCGATCGTCGAGCACACGCAGCTTTTCACGCGCGGCATCGGCGAAGTCACCGACATCGTCGAGAAAGAGATGTACAGCTTCACCGACGCGCTGAACGGTGAGCACCTGACGATGCGTCCGGAGAACACCGCGGCCGTCGTGCGTGCGTCGATCGAGCACAACATGCTGTACGACGGCCCGAAGCGCCTGTGGTACATCGGCCCGATGTTCCGTCACGAGCGTCCGCAGCGCGGCCGCTACCGCCAGTTCCACCAGGTCGGCGTCGAGGCGCTCGGCTTCGCGGGTCCCGATGCGGATGCCGAGATCATCATGATGTGCCAGCGCCTGTGGGACGACCTCGGCCTGACCGGCATCAAGCTCGAGATCAATTCGCTCGGCCTTGCCGAGGAACGTGCCGCGCACCGCGTCGAACTGATCAAGTATCTCGAACAGTTCGCCGACGTGCTCGACGAGGATGCGAAGCGCCGCCTGTATACGAACCCGCTGCGCGTGCTCGACACGAAGAATCCCGCGCTGCAGGAAATCGCGCAGAACGCGCCGAAGCTGATCGACTTCCTCGGCGACGAATCGCGCGCGCACTTCGAAGGGCTGCAACGCCTGCTGCTCGCGAACAACATTCCGTTCAAGATCAACCCGCGTCTCGTGCGCGGCCTCGACTATTACAACCTGACCGTGTTCGAGTGGGTGACCGACAAGCTCGGCGCGCAAGGCACGGTCGCGGCCGGCGGCCGCTACGACCCGCTGATCGAGCAGCTCGGCGGCAAGCCGACCGCCGCATGCGGCTGGGCGATGGGCATCGAGCGCATCCTCGAACTCCTGAAGGAAGAGGATCTCGCGCCCGAGCAGGAAGGCGTGGACGTATACGTCGTGCACCAGGGCGAGACCGCGCGAGAGCAGGCGTTCATCGCGGCCGAGCGCCTGCGCGACACGGGCCTCGACGTGATCTTCCACTGCAGCGCCGACGGCGCGACGGCGAGCTTCAAGTCGCAGATGAAGCGGGCCGATGCGAGCGGCGCCGCGTTCGCGGTGATCTTCGGCGAAGAAGAGATCGCGAACGGCACGGTGGGCGTGAAAGCGCTGCGCGGGACGGGCGACGACGGGGAAAAGAACGTTCAGCAGACCGTACCGGTCGAAAGCTTGACCGAATTCCTAATCAATGCGATGGTTGCATCCGCCGAAGACGGCGACGACTGATCGCGCTGACATCCGCTCGACAAGAAACGCCTGAACAGGAAGGAATCGCTCGCCGATGAGTTATCACGACGAACAAGAATCGATTGAAAGTCTCAAGGCATGGTGGGCCCGCTGGGGCAACCTCACCACGTGGATCGTGCTCGCGGCGCTGGTCGTCGCGGCCGGTTTCAACGGCTGGAACTACTGGCAGCGCCGTCAGGCCGCCGAGGCATCCGGGCTGTACGAGCAGGTCCAGAAGGCCGCCGCCGCGAACGACAAGGTCACGATCGCTCGCGCGGCCGGCGACATGGAAGACAAGTTCGGCAGCACGCCGTATGCGCAGATGAGCGCGCTCGCGGCCGCGAAGACGCTGTACGCGGCCGGCGACACGGCCGGCGCGAAGGCGCAGCTGCAATGGGCCGTCGATCACGCCAAGGATGACGAGTACAAGCAGATCGCGAAGCTGCGTCTCGCGTCGCTGCTGCTCGACGAGAAGGCGTACGATGCGGGCCTCGCGCTGCTGTCCGGTACGCCGCTCGACGCATTCAAGGGCCTCGTGGCCGATCGCCGCGGCGATCTGCTGGCCGCGCAAGGCAAGACCGACGATGCACGCGCCGCTTACAAGCTCGCGCTCGACGGCCTGTCGAAGGACGACCAGTCCGCGCGCCAGCTCGTGCAGTTCAAGCTGGACGCGCTCGGCGGCTGAATCCCGGCCCCCTCAACCTCTTAACTCTGCTTCGCTAACCGATGAATTTGCTGAAACGTTACGCTGTGCCCGTTGCCTGCGCGGCGGCTGTCCTGGTATTGGCGGCCTGCTCGTCGTCGAAGGATGCGCGCCGCGTGCCGACGCCGCTCACCGAGTTCAAGCCCGTGATGGACGTGCAACAGGTCTGGAAGGCGAGTGTCGGCAAGGGCGGACGCTACCTGTTCTCGCCGGTGGCCGTGGGCGACGCCGTCTATGCGGCGGGCGAAAACGGTTCGGTCGAGAAGATCGACGCGAAGACGGGCCAGACGGTCTGGCGCTCGAAGCTCGATTCCGACCTGTCGGCCGGTGTCGGCAGCGACGGCAACCTCACCGCGGTCGGCGCGCTGAAGGGTGGCGTATTCGTGCTGGGCCCGGACGGCAAGCAGCTCTGGAAGACCAGCGTGCAGGGCGAGATCTTCTCGCCGCCGCTCGTCGGCAACGGCCTCGTGGTCGTGCGTACGATCGACGGCCAGGTGATCGCGTTCAATGCGCAGACGGGCGAGCAGAAGTGGAACTACCGCAACCGCGCGGTGCCGTTGAACCTGCGCGTGTCGGCCGGCATGACGTTCGCGGGCGACGCGGCGGTGCTGGCGGGCTTCCCGGGCGGCGGCCTCGTCGCGATCAACGTGCAGACGGGCGAGCCGTTCTGGCAGACGCCGGTGTCGTTCCCGAAGGGCGTGACCGAGGTCGAGCGCATCAACGACGTCAGCGGCCCGCCGACCCTCGTGGGCGCGGAAACCTGCGCGGTGACGTTCCAGGGGCAACTCGGCTGCTTCGACGCGAATTCGGGCCGCCCGCTGTGGGAAAAGTCGTTCTCGAGCCGTAGCGGCCTCGCACAGGACGATTCGGTGGTCGCCGGCGGCGACGACTGGTCGGTCATCACGGCGTACGACGCCGCGTCGGGCAACCAGCTGTGGCGCAACGACAAGCTGAAGAGTCGTGACGTCAGCGTGCCGTACCTGCTCGGGCATGCGGTCGTGATGGGCGATTACAAGGGCTTCGTGCACTTCCTGTCGCGCGAAGACGGCAGCTTCATCGCACGGATGACGACCGACGGCAGCGCGATCACGGCGGCGCCGGTCCTGGCGGGCAATACGCTCGTCGTGCAGACGAAGGACGGCGGCCTGTACGGATTCCGTCCGCGCTGACGCGCAGGAAACATGCGCGGCTGCGGCACGGCGGGCGGGTCCCGCGCGTGCGGGCCGTGCGACATGAAGGCGGCCGGTGTCCCCGGCCGCTCGGTATTTGAAAGGCAGTTCGAGACGAAAGACGACGGCGCGCAACGCGCGCCCGGCGCGCGCATCCGGCGCGGCGCGAATTCGTGATATTTTCATTCAGCGCAGCCGCCCGCAGCAGCGGGCCTCCCGCTGCTGCGCATCACCGTAGAAAACACAGATGAAACCGGTCATTGCCCTCGTTGGGCGCCCCAATGTGGGGAAATCCACGCTGTTCAACCGGCTCACGCGCTCGCGCGATGCGCTGGTCGCCGACTTGCCGGGCCTGACGCGCGATCGCCATTACGGCGAGGGGCGCGTCGGCGAGCGCCCGTACCTGGTCGTCGATACCGGCGGCTTCGAGCCCGTCGCGAAGGACGGCATCCTGCACGAGATGGCGCGCCAGACGCGACAGGCGGTCGAGGAAGCCGACATCGTCGTGTTCATCGTCGACGGCCGCAACGGGCTCGCCCCGCAGGACAAGTCGATCGCCGACTACCTGCGCAAGACCGGCCGGCCGATCTTCCTCGTCGTCAACAAGGCCGAGGGGATGAAGTACACGTCGGTCGCGGCCGACTTCTACGAGCTCGGCCTCGGCGACCCGCGCGCGATCTCGGCCGCGCACGGCGACGGCGTGACCGACATGATCAACGAGGCGCTGGCGGTGGCCTACGCGGATCGTCCCGAGGAAGAGGACGAGAACGACCCGTCGCGCGGCATCAAGATCGCGATCGTCGGCCGCCCGAACGTCGGCAAGTCGACGCTCGTGAACGCGCTGATCGGCGAGGATCGCGTGATCGCGTTCGACATGCCCGGCACGACGCGCGATTCGATCTACGTCGACTTCGAGCGTAACGGCAAGAAATACACGCTGATCGACACGGCCGGCCTGCGGCGTCGCGGCAAGGTGTTCGAGGCGATCGAGAAGTTCTCGGTCGTGAAGACGCTGCAGTCGATCTCCGACGCGAACGTCGTCATTCTGCTGCTGGATGCGCAGCAGGATATTTCCGACCAGGACGCGCACATCGCTGGCTTCGTCGTCGAGCAGGGCCGCGCGCTCGTGATCGGCGTCAACAAGTGGGACGGGCTCGACGAGCATGCGCGCGATCGCGCGAAAGCAGATTTGACCCGCAAGCTGAAGTTCCTCGACTTCGCGAAATCGCACTTCATCTCGGCCGCGAAGAAAACGGGCATCGGCGCGCTGATGCGCTCGGTCGACGACGCCTACGCGGCGGCGATGACGAAGCTGCCGACGCCGAAGCTCACGCGCGCGCTGATCGAGGCCGTCGAGTTCCAGCAGCCGCGCCGTCGCGGCCCGGTGCGTCCGAAGCTGCGCTATGCGCACCAGGGCGGCCAGAATCCGCCGATCATCGTCATCCACGGCAACGCACTCGACGCCGTGACGGAAACGTACAAGCGCTACCTGGAAAACCGGTTCCGCGAAACTTTCTCGCTGACCGGGACTCCATTGCGCATAGAGTTCCGTTCGTCGAACAACCCGTACGCGGACAAGGGCTGACGCGCCTGCCGCACGCGCCCCGCAACGTATAGGCCGCAAGGCCTGCGTGCCGGGCGGGGCAGGCAAAATCGGCTATAGTGTAGCGATTGGCGCCGGATCTCTTTTTCTTCGCCGCCAATCCAGATCAACCTGCAAAAAAAGATGGAGTACGCCATGAGCAACAAAGGGCAATTGTTACAAGACCCGTTTTTGAACGCACTGCGCAAAGAGCACGTTCCCGTTTCGATCTACCTCGTCAACGGCATCAAGCTTCAAGGGAACATTGAATCGTTCGACCAGTACGTCGTGTTGCTCCGTAATACGGTGACCCAGATGGTCTACAAGCACGCCATCTCGACGGTCGTGCCGGCGCGCCCGGTGAATTTCCACCCGGACGCGGAAGCCTCGTCCTAACCCATTGCAGCGGCCGGCATCCGGTCGCCGCGAGCGACCGATGCCAGCCGCCTTATCTTGACACCCGATAATTTGATCAACGCAGCGCTCGTCGGCATCGATTTCGGCAAGACCGATTTCGAAGCCAGTCTTGAAGAACTCAGTCTTCTCGCCTCCAGCGCGGGGGCCCGTCCCGCCGTCACCCTCACGGGTCGTCGCTCCAGTCCCGATGCCAAGATGTTCATCGGCAGTGGCAAAGCCGAGGAACTACGGCTTGCCTGCGACGCGCACAACGTCGAAATCGTCATTTTCAACCACGCACTGGCGCCGGCCCAGCAACGCAATCTGGAGCAGGCACTTAACAGGCGCGTGATCGATCGTACGAGCCTCATCCTCGACATCTTCGCGCAGCGCGCCCGCAGCCACGAAGGCAAGCTGCAGGTCGAGCTCGCGCAGCTGCAATACCTGTCGACGCGGCTCATTCGCGCGTGGACCCACCTCGAACGGCAAAAGGGCGGTATCGGCCTGCGCGGCCCCGGCGAAACCCAGCTCGAAACCGACCGCCGGCTGATCGGCGAGCGCATCAAGATGCTGAAGTCGCGGCTCGACCGGCTGCGCCGGCAACACAGCACGCAGCGCCGGCAGCGCGCGCGCAGCGGCACGATGTCGGTGTCGCTCGTCGGCTATACGAACGCGGGCAAGTCGACGCTGTTCAATGCGCTGACGAAAGCGCAGGCCTACGCGGCCGACCAGCTGTTCGCAACGCTCGATACGACGTCGCGGCGCGTGTACCTCGGCGACGAGGTCGGCCAGATCGTCGTGTCGGATACCGTGGGGTTCATCCGCGAGTTGCCTCACCAGCTCGTCGCCGCGTTTCGCGCGACCCTCGAGGAAACGATCCACGCGGATCTGCTGCTGCACGTGGTCGATGCGTCGAGCGCGGTCAGGCTCGAGCAGATCGAGCAGGTCAACGGCGTGTTGCACGAGATCGGCGCGGACACCATCCGGCAGGTGCTGGTATTCAACAAGATCGACGCCGTGCCCGAACTGGCGGCCCGCGGCGACGCGGTCGAGCGGGACGAGTATGGTAATATTTCGCGCGTCTTTTTGAGCGCGCGCACCGGTCAGGGTCTTGACGCGTTGCGTGCCGCCATCGCCGAAATCGCCTCCGCGGAACACCTTTCCGGTGCGACGTCGTCCGACGACGGCGCGCTCGACGGCGTACCCGCTGAACCACACGAAGACCACACGATTTCCGAACACGGGCGCTAACCGGTCCCGGCCGGTTCGCCGGCGTCTAATCTGGTGAACAAACTCTGGTGAACGAATACAACGAGCGGAGTACCTGGCGGCGGATGCGCGCCTTGCTGTCGATCAATGATCCCCGTTGGGGACGCGGCGAAGGCAATGGCAAAGACGGATCCCGTCCCCGTGCGAACGAATCGAAACGTCCGCAAGGCGGCGACGGCGATGGTCCGCCCGATCTCGACGAGATGTGGCGCAATTTCAACCGGCGCCTGAATGGCCTTTTCGGCGGCAAGGGCGGCAACGGCTTCCGTCCCGACAACGGGCGCGCGGCGCGGGTCGGCGTCGGCATCGTGATCGGCGTGCTGGTCGCGGTCTACGCGGGCAGCGGGCTGTTCGTCGTGCAGGACGGCCAGACCGGCGTCGTGCTGCAGCTCGGCAAGCTGTCGGGCACGGTCGGCCAGGGTGTCCACTGGCGCGCGCCGTATCCGTTCGCGTCGCACGAGATCGTCGACACGTCGCAGGTCCGCTCGATCGAGATCGGCCGCAACAATGTCGTGCGCCTCGCGAACGTGAAGGAAGCGGCGATGCTGACGCGCGATGCGGATATCGTGGATGTGCGCTTCATCGTCCAGTACCGGATCCGGTCCGCGACCGACTACCTGTTCCGTAGCGTCGATCCCGAGCGCAGCGTCTCGCAGGCCGCCCAGGCGGCGGTGCGTGCGATCGTCGGTACGCGCAGCGCGGCCGACGTGCTGAACCAGGACCGCGACGCACTGCGCGGGCAGCTTTCCGCCGCGATCCAGCGCGATCTGGATCGCTACCAGTCGGGGCTCGAGGTGACGGCCGTCACGATGCAGAGCGTGGCGGCGCCCGAGCAGACCCAGGCCGCCTACGGCGAGGTTGCGAAGGCGCGCGACGAGCGCGAGGCCGCGAAGCGCGCCGCGCAGGCGTACGCGAACGACCTGCTGCCGAAGGCGCAGGGCGATGCCGCGAAGCTCGTCGACGAAGCGAAGGCCTATGCCGATCGCGTGGTCACGGAAGCCGAGGGCGATGCCGACCGCTTCAAGCAGGTCTACGCGCAGTACTCGAAGGCGCCGGCGGTGATCCGCGAGCGGATGTACCTCGAGACGATGCAGGAAATCTATTCGAACGCGACGAAGGTGTTCGTCGGCAACAAGGGCGGTAACAGCGTCGTGTATCTGCCGCTCGACAAGCTCGTCGAGCAGGGGCGACAAAGTGCCGCGGCGTCTCCCGGCGCGTCCGCGCCCGATGCGGCGTCGGCACCGGCGGCCGTCGCGCCGGCCGCAGCCGCTCCCGCGAGTGCGGCGTCGGCCGCGGCGGCATCGGGCAATGACATGCTGCGATCGCGCGACGGGTTTCGCAGCCGGTCGCGTGAAGACGATCTGAAGTAACGGGGAGCGCAGAACATGAACCGAATCATTGCGCTCGTCGTCGCAATCGTGATCGTCGCTTTCGCGGCGTCCTCGACGATCATCACCGTCGATCCGCGCCATACGGCCGTGCTGTCGGGGCGCGACGGCGCGCAGCCCGAGCTGGCAGGCCCCGGCATTCATTTCAAACTGCCGCCGCCGCTGCAGACGGCCACGCTGATCGACACGCGCCTGCAATCGCTCGAGTCGTCCGATCCGCTGCAACTGGCCACGCAGGACAAGCACGACCTGCTCGTTGCCTACGCGGTGAAGTACCGGATCAGCGATCCGGTGAAGTATTTCACGGCGACGGGCGGCGATCCGGCGGCTGCCACCGATCGCCTGGCTGGCGCGCTGAAGAGTGCGCTCGGCGATGCGTTCGGCGCGCGCGCGCTCGACGACGCTCTCGGCGGCCAGCGTGCGATCGCCGATGCGGCCCGCGACGACGTGAAGGCGAAGGCGTCCGGTTTCGGCGTCGACGTGGTCGACGTCCAGCTGACGCGGGTCGATCTGCCGGCCGCGCAGACGGACGCCGTCTACCAGCGGATGATCGGCGCGCTGCGCGATCAGGCGGCGCAGGAGCGTGCGCAAGGCGATGCCGACGTCGAGCAGATCAAGGCCGACGCCGAGCGCGAACAGCAGGCCGTGCTCGCGAACGCGTACAAGTCCGCGCAGACGATCAAGGGCGAGGGCGACGCCAAGGCCGCGACGATCGCCGCCGATGCGTTCGGCCGCGATCCGCAGTTCTATCAGTTCTACGCGAGCCTGCAGGCCTACCGGAACACGTTCAAGCGCAACGACATCATCGTCGTCGACCCCGACAGCGAGTTCTTCCGCTTCATGCGCAGCCCGACGGGCGGTGCCGCACCGGCGGCGCCTGCTCCCCGCAAACATTGACCTTGGGGCGCCGCGTCGAGCGGCGCCGTCGCTCGCATGGACCTGGCTGGCTCGTTGTTGCTCGCAGTAGCGCTGATGCTGATCATCGAGGGTGCATTCCCCTTCGTGTTTCCCGTCGCCTGGCGCGACACGTTTCGTAGAATAGCCGAGCGGCCGCCGCATCATATCCGGATCGGCGGGCTGATCGTGATGGTGCTCGGGCTCGTGCTGCTGCTGCTCGCCACCTGACCTGGGGCTCGATCCAGACGGCGCACCCGCCGTTTGTCCGCCCGATCCAGAATTTCCGATTCACATCGCGGCGCGCGTGTCGCGCGCCGTTTCCCGTCGTAGGACCGTACCGATGTCGACCTGGTTACTTCCCGAGAATATCGCCGACGTACTGCCGTCGGAAGCGCGCAAGATCGAGGAGCTGCGCCGCAGGCTGCTCGACCGCTTCCGTTCGTACGGCTACGAAATGGTGATGCCGCCGCTGCTCGAGTATCTCGAGTCGCTGCTGACTAGCGGCGGCGCCGATCTGCGCCTGCGCACCTTCAAGCTGGTCGACCAGTTGTCGGGGCGTACGCTGGGCCTGCGCGCGGACATCACGCCGCAGGTCGCGCGAATCGACGCGCACCTGTTGAACCGCCAGGGCGTGACGCGGCTCTGCTACGCGGGCCACGTGATGCATACGCGCCCGCGCGGGCTGCACGCGACGCGCGAGCAGATCCAGATCGGCGCCGAAATCTACGGGCATGCCGGGCTGGAAGCCGATCTCGAGATCCAGCAGCTGATGCTCGATGCGCTGCATCTCGCGGGCCTGTCGAACGTCCGTCTCGACCTCGGGCATGCGGGCGTGCTGGCGGCGCTGCTGGGGCGCGACGCACAGGCCGCCGAGCGCGGCGAGTCGCTGTACGACGCGCTGTCAGGCAAGGACGTGCCGCTGCTGAACGAACTCACCGACGATCTCGGCGCCGACACGCGCGCCGCGCTGCGCGCGCTGCCGCATCTCTACGGCGACGCGAGCGTGCTTGCCGAGGCGCGTGCGCGGTTGCCGGTGCTGCCCGAAATCACGCGGGCGCTCGACGATCTGGCGCAACTCGCCGCGCAGGCGAAGGGTGTCGAGGTCGCGATCGATCTCGGCGATTTGCGCGGCTACGCGTATCACAGCGGCGCGATGTTCAGCGCCTACATCGACGGCGTGCCGAACGCGATCGCGCGCGGCGGCCGTTACGACCACGTCGGTCAGGCCTACGGCCGGGCCCGTCCGGCCACGGGCTTCTCGCTCGACCTGCGCGAACTCGCGCGGATTTCGCCGGTCGAGGCGCGCGGCACGGCGATTCTCGCGCCGTGGGCGCAGGACGACGCGCTGAGCGCGGCCGTTGCGGCGCTGCGCGATGCGGGCGAAGTCGTGATTCAGGCGCTGCCCGGCCATGACCACGTGCTCGACGAATTCGCATGCGACCGTTCGCTCGTCGAGCGTCAGGGCACATGGGTGGTCGAACCCCGATAAACAGGCGTTCGCGGCGTGTGCTTCGGCGTGCATATCGTTGAAGCGAAACGGAAAAATTCGGAATCGCCCGCGAACATAGGTAGAATACGTTTTTAACCAGCTAACGAATCAACATGTCTGCCAGCGCAGTGAACGTGACTCCCGGGCGCAACGTCGTCGTCGTGGGAACGCAATGGGGTGATGAAGGCAAGGGCAAGATCGTCGACTGGCTGACGGACCACGCTCAGGGCGTCGTGCGTTTCCAGGGCGGTCACAACGCCGGCCACACCCTCATCATCGGCGGCAAGAAAACGATCTTGCGCCTCATTCCGTCGGGCATCATGCGTGAAGGCGTCGCCTGCTACATCGGCAACGGCGTCGTCCTGTCCCCCGAAGCACTGTTCAAGGAAATCGGCGAGCTGGAAGAGGCCGGCGTGAACGTACGCGACCGCCTGTTCATTTCCGAAGCGACGACGCTGATCCTGCCGTATCACATCGCGATCGACCAGGCGCGCGAAGCGCGCAAGGGCGCGGGCAAGATCGGCACGACGGGCCGCGGCATCGGCCCCGCGTACGAAGACAAGGTTGGCCGCCGCGCGCTGCGCGTGCAGGACCTGTTCGACGCGAAGACCTTCGCCGACCGCCTGCGCGAAAACCTCGATTTCCACAACTTCGTGCTGACCCAGTACCTGGGCGGCACGGCCGTCGATTTCCAGGCCACGCTCGACACGATGCTCGGCTATGCCGACCGCCTGAAGCCGATGGTGGCCGACGTGTCGCGCCGCCTGTACGACGCGAACAATGCGGGCCAGAACCTGCTGTTCGAAGGCGCGCAGGGCACGCTGCTCGACATCGATCACGGCACCTATCCGTTCGTCACGTCGAGCAACTGCGTTGCTGGCGCGGCGTCGGCCGGCGCGGGCGTCGGTCCGCAGAAGCTCAACTACATCCTCGGGATCACGAAGGCGTATTGCACGCGCGTCGGCTCGGGCCCGTTCCCGAGCGAACTGTACGATGCGGACAATCCGCAACGTCAGGACCAGGTCGGCGTCACGCTCGCCAACGTCGGCAAGGAATTCGGCTCGGTCACCGGCCGTCCGCGCCGCACCGGCTGGCTCGACGCGGCCGCGCTGCGCCGCTCGATCCAGATCAACGGCGTGTCGGGCCTGTGCATGACGAAGCTCGACGTGCTCGACGGCCTCGATGAAGTCAAGCTGTGCGTCGGCTACAAGATCGACGGCAAGGATGCGGACATCCTGCCGCGCGGTGCGGCCGACGTGGCCCGTTGCGAGCCGGTATACGAAACGTTCGTCGGCTGGAAGGAAAGCACGGTCGGCATCAAGACGTGGGAAGCACTGCCCGCGAACGCGCAGGCTTACCTGACCCGCGTTCAGGAAGTGGCTGGCGTGCCGGTCGACATGGTGTCGACGGGCCCGGACCGCGACGAGACGATCCTGCTCCGCCATCCGTTCAAGGTGTAACCCCAGATGACGCAGCAAATCACGATGACGGCGGCAGACTTGATGACCGATCCGCGCAACGACGACAAGAATCTGTGGGTAGGCTGGGACGAGTATCACCGTCTGATCGAACTGCTCGCGCTCCAGGTGCATGCATCGGGCTGGAAGTTCGACCAGATCCTGTGCCTCGCGCGCGGCGGCTTGCGTGTCGGCGATCAACTGTCGCGTATCTACGACGTGCCGCTGGCGATCCTCGCGACGAGTTCGTACCGCGAAGCGGCCGGCACGGAGCAGGGCGATCTCGACATCGCGCAGTACATCACGATGACGCGCGGCAACCTGGGCGGCAACGTGCTGCTGGTCGACGATCTCGTCGATTCGGGCGTCACGCTCGCGCGTGTGCAGGAGCATCTGAAGGAGCGCTATCCGGCCGTGACGGCCGTGCGTTCGGCGGTGCTCTGGTACAAGGGGTGCTCGAAGGTCAAGCCCGACTATCACACCCAGTATCTGCCGACGAATCCGTGGATTCATCAGCCGTTCGAGGAGTGGGACACGGTGCGTCCGCACAATCTGGAGGCATGGATCAAGCGCGGTCGCGCGCAGCGCGACGGTTCGGGCGCTTAAGCGTCCGGCCGGATCGAAGACATGCCCGGAACGGCGCCGCTTGCGGCGCCGTTTTTCATTTGGAGTGCCGTGGATCCGATAGGCAGACGGCGGCGCCCCGGCTATGATGGCAGCCCTGCCACAGCTCGCGCCCGATTGCATGCGCAGCGTGGATCGCGTGGTTCCACGGCAACAGCGCAGGACGGTGTTTCACGGGGGCGCGAGTAGAATAGCGCTCGTTTTGTCCGACCCGGACCCGATTATTACGCTTCTATGAACGACACGATCCAAGCGACCGACGCCGCACACGCGCCGCATTCGACGCAACAGCACTCGATGCGGGCGCTAGCGATAGCAGCCATCGGCGTCGTGTTCGGCGACATCGGCACCAGCCCGCTCTATTCGCTGAAGGAGGCGTTCAGCCCCTCACACGGCATTCCGCTCACCGAAGGTTCGATTCTCGGCGTGATCTCGCTGTTGTTCTGGGCGATCATCCTGGTGGTCGGCATCAAGTACCTGCTGTTCGTGATGCGGGCGGACAACAACGGCGAAGGCGGCGTGCTCGCGCTGATGGCGCTGTCGTTGCGGCCGCTCGACTCGAAGAGCCGCGTCGCGGGGGCGCTGATGGCGCTCGGGATCTTCGGCGCCTGCATGTTCTACGGGGACGCGGTGATCACGCCGGCGATCTCGGTGATGTCGGCCGTCGAAGGCCTCGAGATCGCGACGCCTCACCTGTCCCACCTCGTGATGCCGATCACGATCGTGATCCTGATCGCGCTGTTCTGGATCCAGCGGCACGGCACCGCGCTGGTCGGCAAGCTGTTCGGCCCGATCATGGTGCTGTGGTTCATCGTGATCGCCGCGCTCGGCGTGTACCACATCGCGCGCGTGCCGGGCATCATCGCCGCGATCAACCCGTATTACGCCGCGTCGTTCATGTCGGAGCACGTGCTGCAGGCCTACGTCGTGCTCGGCTCGGTCGTGCTGGTGCTGACGGGCGCGGAAGCGCTCTATGCGGACATGGGCCACTTCGGCGCGAAGCCGATCCGGCTCGCCGCATACGGGCTCGTGATGCCGTCGCTGGTGCTGAACTACTTCGGCCAGGGCGCGCTGCTGATCCAGAATCCGAAGGCGATCGAGAACCCGTTCTTCCTGCTCGCGCCGGACTGGGGGCTGCTGCCGCTCGTCGTGCTGTCGACGGTCGCGACCGTGATCGCGTCGCAGGCGGTGATCTCGGGCGCGTATTCGCTGACGTCGCAGGCCATCCAGCTCGGGTATGTGCCGCGCATGAAGGTGCTGCATACGTCGGAGCTCGCGATCGGCCAGATCTACGTGCCGGTCGTGAACTGGCTGCTGCTGTTCGTGATCCTCTGCATCGTGGTCGGCTTCAAGAGCTCGGACAACCTCGCGGCCGCGTACGGCATCGCGGTGACGGCGACGATGGTGATCACGACCGTGCTGGCGGCGGTCGTGATGGTGAAGGTGTGGAACTGGAACCGCCTGCTGGTGGGCGCGATCATCGCCGTGTTCCTCGCGGTCGATCTCGGCTTCTTCGGGGCGAACCTGCTGAAGGTCGCGCAGGGCGGCTGGCTGCCGCTCGGCATCGGTGCGCTGCTGTTCTTCCTGCTGATGACCTGGTACAAGGGGCGTCACATCGTCAAGGAACGCACGGCGGCCGACGGGATTCCGCTCGAGCCGTTCCTGCAGGGCCTGCTCGCGCATCCGCCACATCGCGTGTCGGGCACCGCGATCTATCTGACCGGCAACGACAAGCTCGTACCGGTGAGCCTGCTGCACAACCTGAAGCACAACAAGGTGCTGCACGAGCGGACCATTTTCCTGACGTTCGTCACGCGCGACATTCCCTATGTGCGCGACGACAAGCGCCAGACCTCGCGCGATGCGGGCGGCGGGCTTTACATCGTCAAGGCCGAATACGGCTTCAACGAGACGCCGGACGTGAAGGCCGTGCTTGAGGAATTCGGCCGCTCGCACGACATGACGTTCGAACTGATGGATACGTCGTTCTTCCTCGCGCGCGAAACGGTCGTGCCGACGCACCTGCCCGGCATGTCGATCTGGCGCGAGCGCGTGTTCGCATGGATGCACCAGAACGCTGCGAAGCCGACCGATTTCTTCTCGATTCCGGCGAACCGGGTCGTCGAACTCGGCACGAAGATCGAGATCTGATCCCGGGCGTGGCGCGCGGGCGACTCAGTCGCGCGCCACGCTCCCCGACGGCGCGATCAGTCCTCGATCGTCCGCGTCGTCAGCGTACGCGGCCGCATAGCGCTGCGTATCCCGCGCGACCCAATCCAGATAACCGCGTATCCAGTACCGGCAGCCGTCGACGAGGCCGCGTACGCGCGTGTCGGCGTGTTGCGACAGCGCATCCGCGCAGCGCACGAATTCGCCGATCTCGTCGCGTACGCGAGCGGCCGTATAGTCGACGCCCTCCTGCAGCGTATGGCCCTCCAGCCTGCGGATCAGCACCATGTTGCGGAATTGCCCCGGCTGGCGCGCCTCGATACCGAGGCTCTGGATGTCGTTGCTCCAGCAGACGATATGGTTTGCATGCCGGCACAGCTCCTGCACGTCCGGGCGATGAAACGTATCGGGCGGCACCGCGCCGCAATTCGCGGTGTCCGCGAGTGCGAGGCACGGATTCATGCCGCTCGTGTGGCGCCGGATCGTTTCGTACTGCGGTATGCCGACCGATTCCGCGTGAATGTGATTGAGAATCTGCAGTCCGGCCGTGGTCGCCCACAGGCGCATGCCCTGGGCGAAGCGCGCGAAGTGCTCGGCCGACAGCCGGGCCCGCAGGCGCCGGCAGACGTCGAGCCATGCGCGCTCGCCATAGACCGGTTGCCGCGCCGTCTGGTCGTAGTCGAGTACGTCGACGATCGCGACGAGGTGGGTGAGCGTGCCGGGGCCGAGTGTCTCGACGCGGTCGATGAACAGGTCGTCGGTGAGGAAATACCAGACGAAATAGTCGGCGATCACCTGCAGCAGCGCGGGGTCGGCGTTCGGGTAGCAGCGTGCGGCGAGCCAGCCGTAGCGTGTCCGCATCACGCGCTTGCGGTACATGTCGTTGACGAGCAGGCCGTGGTCGTCGGCCCATTCGAGCATGCGCGTCTCGATCCGTTGCGCGTGCGGCGAACAGGCACCGGCCCACGGCACGTCGAAAACAGGGATACGCAATGCGGCGAGTTCGATTTTCAGGGCGTCCGTTTTCATGATTCCCCGATTGATCTTTCGTTATCGGCGCTCGAAATGCGGGTGGGCCGGTTTCAGGACGACGGCGGTCGGCAGTAAATCGCAAATAAGGAAACGGAAAGACTGGATGCCTGTGCGGTTCGATGGCGCGCAGGCAACCCGGGCGGTCCTTTACGGAACTGCAATGATGTGCAGGATTGCTGTCCGTATTCGAAACGCTTGGAAGGTCGCCCGAAAATTTATTTTATGTGCCGGTTTTAACGCGTCAAGAAAAGGAATGACGAAATCGCGATTATTCGCTTAGTCAATCGGAGTGACGGCGATTGACCCGCGGCACCGCCAACCCGGCGTCGAGCATGCGGCCGGCGCCGGGCGGAGGCGTCGCCGCAACGAAAAAGCCCGCCTTTCGGCGGGCTTTCCTGTCTGTCGGCGGCTTTCGCGTGCTCAGCGCTTCAGCTTCGCGAATGCCGCGGCCATCGCGCCGGCCGGCTCCGGCTCGCGCGTGCGCTGCGGGCGCGCGGCGCCGCGCCCCGCGTTGCCGCGATCCTGGCCGCCGCGCGACGAGAGGCCGGGCGCCGCGGCCTCGTCGTCGAGGCGCATCGTCAGCGCAATGCGCTGGCGCTTCACGTCGACGTCGAGCACCTTCACCTTGACGACCTGGCCGGCCTTCACGACTTCGTGCGGATCCTTGATGAATTTCGTCGACATCGCGGACACGTGCACGAGGCCATCCTGATGGACGCCGATGTCCACGAACGCACCGAACGCGGCCACGTTCGTCACGACGCCTTCGAGGGTCATGCCCGGCACGAGGTCCGATACCTTCTCGACGCCTTCGCGGAACGTCGCGGTCTTGAATTCGGGGCGCGGATCGCGACCCGGCTTCTCCAGTTCGGCGAGGATGTCGCGCACGGTCGGCAGGCCGAAACGTTCGTCGACAAATTCCGTCGGCGACAGGCCCGACAGCGCTTCGCGGTTGCCGAGCACGTCGTCGATGCGCTTGCTGATCCTCGCGAGCATCCGCTCGACGACCGGATAGGCTTCCGGGTGCACCGACGAGCGGTCGAGCGGATTCTCGCCGCCGTTGATGCGGAGGAAGCCGGCGGCCTGTTCGAAGGTCTTGTCGCCGAGGCGCGGCACCTTGCGCAGGTGTTCGCGCGACGGGAACGGGCCGTTCGCGTCGCGGTAGTCGACGATGTTGCGTGCGAGCGTCGCGTTCAGGCCCGACACGCGCGCGAGCAAGGCGGCCGATGCGGTGTTCGCGTCGACGCCGACCGCGTTCACGCAATCCTCGACGACGGCGTCGAGCGAGCGGGCGAGTTCGCGCTGGTTCACGTCGTGCTGGTACTGGCCGACGCCGATCGCCTTCGGCTCGATCTTCACGAGCTCGGCGAGCGGATCCTGCAGGCGGCGCGCGATCGACACGGCGCCGCGCAGCGACACGTCGAGTTCAGGGAATTCCTTCGCCGCGAGCTCGGACGCCGAGTAGACCGATGCGCCGGCTTCCGACACGACGATCTTCTGCAGGCGCAGCTCCGGATGCTTCGCGATCAGTTCGCTCGCGAGCTTGTCGGTTTCGCGCGATGCGGTGCCGTTGCCGATACTGATCAATTCGGCCTGCGTCTGCGCGGCGATGCGCGCGAGTTTCGCGATCGAGCCGTCCCAGTCGCGACGCGGCTCGTGCGGGTAGATCGTGTCGGTCGCGAGCACCTTGCCGGTGCGGTCGACAACCGCGACCTTCACGCCCGTGCGCAGGCCGGGATCGAGGCCGATCACGGCCTTCGGGCCGGCCGGCGCCGCCAGCAGCAGGTCGTTCAGGTTGCGCGCGAACACGCGGATCGCTTCCGTTTCGGCCGTTTCGCGCAATTGCGTGAGCAACTCGTTCTCGATGTGCGGCTGCACCTTCACGCGCCAGCACCAGCGGCAGACGTCGGACAGCCACTTGTCGGCCGGACGGTTCTGGTTCGCGATGCCGAAATGGCGCGCGATCATCGCCTCGCCCGGATGCGGCACCTGCGCGTCCAGTTCCTCGCCGAGGCCGAGCTTGATAGTCAGCACGCCCGCGTTGCGGCCGCGGAACAGTGCGAGCGCGCGGTGCGACGGCACGGTCTTGATCGTTTCCGCGTAGTCGTAATAGTCGCGGAATTTCTCGCCTTCCTCGTTTTCCTTGCCTTCGACGACGGCCGACGACACGACGCCTTGAGCGTGCAGGTAGTCGCGCAGCTTGCCGAGCAACTCGGCCGTCTCGCCGAACTGTTCGGACAGGATGTCGCGTGCGCCGTCGAGCGCGGCCTTCACGTCGGCGACGCCCTTGTCGGCGTCGACGTACGCGGCCGCCTCGGCCTGCGGATCGAGCAGCGGGTTCGCGAGCAGCGCCTGCGCGAGCGGCTCGAGGCCGGCTTCGCGGGCGATCTGCGCCCGCGTGCGGCGCTTCGGCTTGTACGGCAGATAAAGGTCTTCGAGCACCTGCTTGCTGTCGGCCGCGTCGATCGCGGCGCGCAGTTCGTCGGTCAGCTTGCCCTGTTCGTCGATGCTCGACAGGATCGTCGCGCGGCGGTCCTCGAGTTCGCGCAGATACAGGAGGCGTTCCTCGAGCTGGCGCAACTGCGTGTCGTCCAGGTTGCCGGTCACTTCCTTGCGGTACCGGGCAATGAACGGAACGGTCGAGCCTTCGTCGAGGAGTTGCACTGCCGCCGCGACCTGGCGCGGCTGGACGGACAGTTCGGTGGCGATGCGCTGTACGATCTTGAGTGCTACGGTTTCCGTCATGTCGTGGATGATCTGCCTGCTGAAATCGCGGCGCGGGCCGGCAGGCCCGGAGCGGCGGGCTGCGTGGCGGGCCCGACGGGCCAGATGCCGCGGGTGAGTGAAGCGGGGCATTTTGCCATAAATGGCGGAGCGTCCAGCCGGGGGTGATAGAATTTGACACATGTCCCGCAGCTTTCCTACGACGTTGCCAACTTCCCGCCTTTCTCTCGTCGCGCTCGGCGCAGCGCTCGCCGCCGCTTTGTCCACCGGGCCGTCCGACGCGTTCGCGCAGGCATCGGGCGCAGCCGTGCCGGGCGCCGTCTCAGCCGCGCCCGCGGCAGCCTCGGCTGCACCGGATTTTGATGCCCGTCAAAAAGTGCTCAATCAACGCTCCGCGGAAAACGATTATCGTTATGCGGTGGCCGAGCACGATTGCTACAGCAAGTTCTTCGTCAATCACTGTCTCGACAAGGCGCGCGACCAGATGCGCGACGAGCGGGCGAGCATCCGCCAGGAGCAGCTCGCGCTCAACGACGAGCAGCGGGCGATCCACGCCCAGCAGCGCGACCAGCAGCAGGCGCTGAAGCAGGCGCAGGATGCGGCGGATGCGCCGCAGCGCGCGGCGAACGAGGCGGCAAACGCGGCAGCGTTCCGCGACAAGCAGGAGCAGAATGCATTGAAGCAGGCGCAGCGCGGCGCGGAAGGGCCGCAGCGCGCAGCGAGCAAGCAGGCGTACGACCAGAAGCAGGCCGATTTCCAGCACAAGCTCGACGAGGCGCACCAGCAGGCGGCGCAGAAGGCGCAGGAGCGGGCGGACAACGCCACGCGCTACGAGCAGAAGCAGAAGGCGGCCGCGGAGCACAAGGCCGATGTCGAGCGGCGTCAGCAGGAAGCGGCCGAGAAGGCCAAGCAGCAGCAACAGCAGGGGCAGTAACGTGTTGGATTGATCGGGATCAGTCCCGGGCGCGTCGGCACGCCAGTCGTCGCGCTGCTTCGATGAGGAGGCAAATATGCAAAACCGTCACACGGAACAGCAGCAGGAATTGCACAACCGTTTGGCTGCATTGCAGGAGCAGCACCAGCAGCTCGCTCGGGAGATCGAGCTGAAGGAAGGACACTCCGACATCGACGACATCACGCTGCACCGGCTGAAGAAGGAAAAGCTGGCGGCCAAGGACAAAATCATTTTGCTGCAATCGCAGCTGGAACCGGATAAGCGCGCCTGAGCGCGGCCTGGCAAGCGCCGGCGCCGCCCGGGCGCTGGACACAGGAACGCTTGCCTTGAATTCACCGCTTGAAGCCACCCCCGATGCCCGGCGCGACGAATCGTCCGCCGGGCGCGTTCGTGCGCGCGAAGGCACCTTCGAGCTGAGCCGCAAGCGCGTCGACGAACTCGACACGATCTTCGGCGAAGGCGGATTGCTGGCGCGTGCGCTCGACGGCTATCGGCCGCGTACGTCGCAGATCGAGATGGCGCGTGCCGTCGCGTCCGCGATGGAGGCGTCCGCCCGCCGGATGCCCGAACCCGAGATCTTCGAAACCCGCAAGCGGCCGGCGCGACGCCTCGGCGACGGCGACAAGGCGGCCGAACCGGCGGCGGACGCCGCGGCGGCCGGGCCCGACGGCGATGCGGGCGACAACACGCTGATCGTCGAGGCCGGCACGGGTACCGGCAAGACCTATGCGTATCTCGTGCCCGCGATGCTGTGGGGCGGCAAGGTGATCGTGTCGACCGGCACGAAGCACCTGCAGGATCAGTTGTTCCAGCGCGACATTCCGACCGTGCGCAACGCGCTCGCGGTGCCGGTGTCGGTCGCGATGCTGAAGGGGCGCGCCAACTACCTGTGCCACTACTATCTGCAACGCACGGCCGACAACGGCCGGCTGCCGTCACGGCAGGACACCGCCTATCTGCAGGAAATCGTCCGCTTCGCGAAGATCACGAAGAGCGGCGACAAGGCCGAGCTCGCAAGCGTGCCGGAAACCGCGCCCGTGTGGTCGATGGTCACGTCGACGCGCGACAACTGTCTCGGCCAGGAATGCCCGCACTACAAGGACTGTTTCGTGATGCAGGCGCGGCGCGAGGCGCAGCAGGCCGACGTCGTCGTCGTCAACCATCACCTGTTCTTCGCGGACATCATGCTGCGCGACACCGGGATGGCCGAGCTGCTGCCGAACGCGAACACGGTCATCTTCGACGAAGCGCACCAGTTGCCGGAAACCGCGACGCTGTTCTTCGGCGAGACGCTGTCGACGACACAGATTCTCGAACTCGCGCGCGATACGGTGGCCGAAGGCCTGAGCCAAGCACGCGACGCGGTCGAGTGGGTCAAGCTCGGCGGCGATCTCGAGCGCGCGGCGCGCGACTTGCGCCTCGCGTTCGCGAACGACCAGATCGTCCGCATGTCGCTCGCGCAGCTCGGCGACGATCACCCGATGTTCGGCGCGCTCGATGCGCTCGAGGTGGCGCTGGATGCGCTGGCATCGGCGCTCGCGAGCCAGGCCGAACGGGCGGAATCGCTCGGCGCATGCCTGCGGCGCGCGCGTGAGCTGCAGGACCTGCTGGCCGGCTGGGTCGCGCCCGGCGCGGCGGATGCGGCCGCCAAGGCCGATGCGGCGGCGGCCGGCGACAAGGCCGCGACCGACGGCGACCCGAATGAAAAGGTGCGCTGGGTCGAGGTGTTCGCGCATACCGTGCAGCTGCACGAAACGCCGCTGTCGGTCGCGCCGATCTTCGCCAAGCAGCGGGCGGGCGTGCCGCGTGCGTGGGTGTTCACGTCGGCGACGTTGTCGGTGCGCGGCGATTTCACGCACTATGCCGCGCAGATGGGGCTCAGCTCGCGTCGCTCGATGACGCTCGCGAGCCCGTTCGACTACCAGTCGCAGGGGCTGCTGTACGTGCCGCGCAACCTGCCGCAACCGTCTTCGCCGGCGTTTACCGATGCCGTCTTCGAGGCGGCGCTGCCGGCGATCGAGGCGTCCGGCGGCGGCGTGTTCATGCTGTGCACGACGCTGCGCGCGGTCGACCGGATCGCATCGAAGCTGCGCGACGTGATCGAGTCGCGCGGCTGGAACACGCCGCTGCTCGTGCAGGGCGATGCGAGCCGCACCGAACTGCTCGATCGCTTCCGTGCATACGGGAATGCGATCCTGGTCGGCAGCCAGAGTTTCTGGGAAGGCGTCGACGTGCGCGGTGACGCGCTGTCGCTCGTCGTGATCGACAAGCTGCCGTTCGCGCCGCCGGACGATCCGGTGCTGGCCGCGCGGCTCGATGCGCTGACCAAGAAGGGGCTGAGCCCGTTCGCCGTGCACCAGTTGCCGCAGGCCGTGATCACGCTGAAGCAGGGCGCGGGCCGGTTGATCCGCGCGGAGACGGATCGCGGCGTGCTGATGATCTGCGACACGCGGCTGGTCGACAAGCCCTATGGGCGCCGGATCTGGCAGAGCCTGCCGCCGTTCAAGCGCACCCGCGAAATCGCGGTCGTCCAGGATTTCTTCGACGAGCACCGATCGGCAAAGCGCGGGTGACGGCGCGCGGCAATCGTCGCGCGATCGCACCGGCGCCGCCCGAATGCGGCGCCAACAAAAAACCCGGCTCGATGGCCGGGTTTTTCGTTCGTGCGGCGGGCGCCGCGCGGTTCTTGCGTCAGAACTGCCACCACGACTTCTTGGTGCCGGGGCGCGAGTGGCCCGTGACGTACGGGCTGTCCGGGAACGTACCCGCGAGCACGCGCTTCGTGTCCTCGGCGAGTTGCGGCTGGTTCAGCTTCCCGTACGACAGGATCATGATGTGCAGCGCGTCCTCGATCGCCGGTGCGCCCTTGTAATCCTTGATGGCCAGCTGCGCGCGGTTGATGGCCGCGACGTACGCGCCGCGCCGGTAATAGTAGTCGGCCGCGTGCACTTCGTGCGATGCGAGCGCGTTGACGATGTAGCGCATCCGTGCGGCGGCGTCGGGCGCATACTTGCTCTTCGGGAAGCGGTCGACGACGACCTTGAACGCATCGTACGATTCGCGCAGTGCCTGCGGATCGCGCTCGCTCATGTCCTGGCCGGAGAAGCGCCCGAACAGGCCGAGATCGTCGTTGAAGTGGATCATCCCCTTCAGGTAGTACGCGTACGGGATATCCGGATGATCCGGGTGGAGCTGGATGAAGCGATCGACGGCCTGGTCGGCGGCGGCCGCTTCGTTGTCCTTCCAGTTGCAGTACGCGACGTTGATCTGCGCCTGTTGCGCGAAGTGACCGAACGGATCGCGGCCTTGCAGCGATTCGAAGTATTTCGCGCACTTGCCCCAGTCGCCGCCGGACAGTGCGTCCTGGGCCTCTGAGTATAATTTGTTGTTCGACCAGGTAGCCGTCTCGTCCTGCTTCTGCGGCAAGCCGTGGCAGCCGGCGATGAGGGCCGCGGCCGCTACCGCCGCAGCCCGGGCGGCGACGGTTCTGGCCGTGCGTTTGGTCGAATTCATCATGCTCGCATGTCCTAGCTTCAAGTCTCGGTGACCCAGTCTAAATGACCCGTTCAAGTTCGCAGAATGCCCAGCCGGGCACACCAAATCGCGAAGATTATAGCCCAAGCGATCGGCCCGCCGACGCTGCGTCGGGGGATTCCCTCGATGATGATCTGACCGGCGACGCAATGCAGGCGCCCGTCGTGCCGTCCGCGGCCGGCGATGACGCGCCGCGCGTCGTCGAAGTGCCGCTGTCGCTCGCGGGCGAGCGCCTCGACAAGGCGCTCGCCCAGCTGTTCCCCGAATTCTCGCGCAGCCGCCTGCAAAGCTGGATCGAGGCGCAGCGCGTGCTCGTCGACGGCGCGCCGGCGAAGATCCGCCAGCCGGTGCCGCTCGGCGCGAAGATCGAGCTCGTGCCCGATCTGCTCCCCGAGCAGCTCGCGTTCACGCCGGAGCCGGTGCCGCTCGACGTGATCTACGAGGACGACGCGCTGGTCGTCATCAACAAGCCGGCCGGCCTCGTGGTGCATCCGGCCGCCGGCAACTGGAGCGGCACGATCCTCAACGGGCTCCTGCATCGCTACGGCGACGCGGCGGCCGGCCTGCCGCGCGCGGGGATCGTCCACCGGCTCGACAAGGAAACCTCCGGCCTGATGGTGGTGGCGCGCACGCTGGCCGCGCAGACGGATCTCGTGCGCCAGTTGCAGGCCCGCACGGTGAAGCGCCGTTATTTCGCGCTCGTGTGGGGCACGATGCCCGAGGAGGGCACGATCGACGCGCCGATCGGCCGCGATCCGCGCGAACGCACGCGCATGGCCGTCGTCACGGGCGCGTCGGGCAAGCCCGCGCGCACGCATTTCCGTACGGTTGACACATGCCTGTGGCAACGTCAGCCGGTTTCGGCGATCCAGTGCGACCTCGAAACCGGCCGCACGCACCAGATTCGGGTGCACTGCGCGCACGCCGGGCATCCGCTGCTCGGCGACCCCGTGTACGGGCGCGCGCGCGGCAAGCGCTCGGTCGCGCCGCTGCCGGACGGTTTCGCGCGGCAGGCGCTGCATGCATGGCGGCTCGGTCTCGTGCACCCCGTCACGGGCAAGGCGATGCAATGGCGCTGCCCGCTGCCGGACGACATGAATGCGCTCATCGCGGCACTCGGGTTCGGAGAAGGCGACGAGGAATTCGACGACGACGACGGTGTCTACGACGATGACGATTTCGGCGGCGAGTATCACGACGATGCGCCGTACCCGGACGACGATGAGGAGGAGTGAGTGCCGATGACGAACCTGACGCCGTTGGCGTGGCAGGACTGCGTGCAGCCCGACTGGCAGGTGTCGCCGCGCGTGCGCGCGCTGATCACGACGCGCGACGGCGGCGTGAGCGAAGGCCCGTACGGGCGCTGGCAGGATGGCGGGGCGCAGCCGGGCGGGATGAATCTCGGCCTGCATACCGGTGACGATCCCGCCCATGTCGCCGAGAATCGCGCGCGCCTGCTCGCGCTGACGGGCCAGTCGAACGCCGCCTGGCTCGACCAGGTGCACGGCGTGCGGATCGTGCGCGCGGACGAGGTGATCGCGGCGGCGCCCGCCGCCGCGGCGCCGGTGCAGGCCGATGCGAGCGTCACCGACCGGGCGGGCGCCGTCTGCGTCGTGATGGTCGCGGATTGCCTGCCCGTGCTGCTGTGCGACACGCAGGGGCGGGCGGTCGGCGCCGCGCATGCGGGCTGGCGCGGGCTCGCGGCCGGCATCGTCGAGCAGGCCGCGGCGCGTGTCGCGGCGCTCGCGGGCGGCGCGCCGGACGCGCTTCACGCGTACCTCGGGCCGGCGATCGGTCCGCAGGCGTTCGAGGTCGGCGCCGACGTGCGCGACGCGTTTCTCGACACGGCCCCGCAGTCGGAGCATGATGAAACCCGGCTTGCATTCGTCGCGATCGACGGCGCGCCGGGCAAGTTTCTCGCGGATCTCCCCGCGCTCGCGCGCCTGCGTCTCGCGCGTGCGGGCGTCGTGCGCGTGAGCGGCGGGACGGCCTGCACGGTCGCCGGGCAGGCGCGCTTCTATTCGTACCGGCGCGACCGCGTGACGGGCCGCATGGCGGCGGCGATCTGGCTGGCCGATTGACGAGATGATGCGCATGCGCGCGACGTTTTATTGCGTCGCAAAATCACCTTATCTCGATATTGAGGCGCGCATGCCGCGCGGCATGCGCGACTGAATGGAAAATCGCGAAGTCAAGTCAATCAAAATGTTTTATGTTTCGCCGGAACCCTTGTCCCGTCTGTTTCGCGAGGATTATATAGTCTCTAGCTTCAAGTGCAACGCCTTGAATCGAGTAAGGTGTTGCGATGAGGAAGTACAAGCATCTGAGCGCGGAAGAACGCGCGGTCATCATGATTGAACATCGAAACGGTAGCAGCACGAGAGCCATCGCACGACGG